>CAZUAH010000016.1:0-61825 GCA_964617665.1 uncultured Pirellulaceae bacterium | reverse complement strand
TGGTACTGGCCGGATAACGCCTCGAAGCGTTCGTCCAGGTCATCGAGTTCTTCCAGCGCGTCCAGGTTTACCGCGCCGATCCGGTTGATTTTGTTGCGCAGATCGGCGATCTCCGCCTCCACCTGAGCACGCTCTTGCTCTTCCTCCGCGGTGGCTTCCTGGTCAACTGCCGATATCTCGATGCCGTAGTCCTCGCGCAACCGGTCGGCCAAAGTATTTCGCTCGTGCTGAATCTCGCCCGCGGACAGCTCAAGCTTGTGCTGTTGTTGCTCCAGCTGGTGAATCTTCTGGCGTAGCTGTTCTTGTTCTGCAGCCAAACCCGTTCGCTGAGCATTCAACAGGCGTCTTTGCTCAATTTCTTCCCGCACCTCGCGAGCCAACGCCTCCTTGCTCAAGTGCAATTCGGCCAGTTCGGCCGTGGTCTTCAAAACGTGCAACTCGGCCTGACGATTTCGATGCTGTGCGCGTTCCAACTGGTCCCGCACGTCATGAATCGCTCGGTCTCGTTCACGTTGGTCCGACTCGAACTGATTCCTCTGAGCTCGCAAGCCCTCTAACCGTTGTTCGCTTTTTGCTAGTTGTACTTTGTAGCCGGTCGCTTCGTTTGTGTGCTCCCGGACGCGACCCTCCAATTCTGCAATGCGTGACTCCTCGCTCTTGATCTCGGCTTCCAGGTCTCCGCTTGCCGTCTCTGTCGTTATCAACTGTTTGCGAGTTTCCTCCAACGCATCGCTGGCGGCTTGCCGCGCCGCACGAGCCGCCTCCAGTTCGGCGGCGACCGATTCCCGCTCCCGCTGAATCTGGTCGTGACGATCCTGTAACGTGCGCGTACGCACACGCTGGTCCGCCAACTCGGCCCCCATGCTCTTGTAGGCGTCCGCTAGACGCTTGCCCTGCCGCTCCTGCTGGTCAATATTCTCCTGCAGCCGTGCGATCTCGCTCCGGAACTGGCTGATGCGGCCACGCAGATCTGAGATTTCCTGCTGTAGGGCTCTTAGCTCGCTTCGTCGTGAGACCAAGCCAACGGTAGCCGACGGTGGCCCCACGACCAGCGTACCGTCGTGCTCCAGCAACTCGCCCTTTGACGTGACGAACCGAAACCCCTTACCCGAGGACTCGGCCAGCGACAGAGCATCCGAGAGATTCCCCACAAACCAAGTGTCGCTTAACAGATTGGCGACTACTGCCCGGTACGGCTCGCTCGTTCTCACCATCCGGTCAGCGCGTCCGATCACACCTGGTCGCCCCTGCAGCTCACCGTGGCCTGCCAGCGGTGCCGTCAACGTCCGCAGACCACCGGGCTTTGTCGGCAATGCCCCCAGGCGAATGAGCCCCACTCGACCGGACGGTTGAAACTCGCCGAGTCGAATGCGTTCAACGAAGCTATTGCCAGAGATGACAATATGCTGAGCCGCGTCGCCCAACGCCGCGTCGACCAGCGGGGCAATTTCGATCCCCGCGTCGATCAAGTCCGCTACCAACCCGTGGAATCGTGATTCGCCTTCGGTGGGTAGCCTTTTCGCTTCCGCCAACACCTCTTGCACACCGGCGTCCACTCCGGCTTTCTCTCGTTCCAACTCCTCCAGCAATTCCGCCCGCTGGCATGCGCCCGTGTACTTGCCTTGCAGAACCGCCAGCTCTTCTTGCCGACGTGCCAATACGCGACGTCCTTCGGCCAATTCCACTTCGGCAGCCTCCAGGGCTGCGGCCTTTGCGTTTGCTTCTTCCGATAGGCGCTGTTCGTCGGTGCGCGATGACTCCAGTTCGTCCGCGCGCCCCGAACTTCGCTCCTCAAGCTCGTGCGAGCGTGCCACTAGGCGTTCAGCAGAGACCTGCGACGCCTTCAACTCCGATTCCAATCCGCTGGCCTGATTGCCCAATGTGGCAGCGGTACGCGTCAAATCGACGTACTCTACGCGATGCGATGCGTTCTCCGCCCGTTTCTGTTCCAGCTCCTCGGACAGCTTACCGATCGTCTGTTCGTGTCCGAATAGGCTATCGCGGATACCATCGTATTCGCCTTGCGCCTGTTCCAACTGCGAGACGAGCTCGCTCAGCCGTTCGTGCAGATCACCTGCCCTGCAGGTCAACGCGCGAAGTTGCGAGCGGTTTCGCTGGGCTTCTTCGTCAAAGTCGCCGCAGCGACCGCGTTCGTTCTCGATCTTCGACTCGCGAGCCGCGATCTGCTCGCGATTGCCCGCCAATGCCGCCTCGCGGTGTCGCAGTTCATCCCCTGCCTGATCGACAGCGTCCTCAAGCGTTTGAATTCGGCCGTTCAGGGCATCTGATTCTGTATCCAGTTCCGCTGCCTGTTCCTTTACGGCGGCCAGCTCATCTTCGACGGCGCTCAGCTTCTCGGACAGACGACTCCAATCCACGAAGCCAACTTGCGTCCGCAGTTGTTGCAGGCGGTCACTATATTCGCGGTAGCGTTGAGCCTTGGAGGCTTGAGCGCGCACGCTGCGCAACCGGCTTCCCACCTCGTCCACAATGTCGGACAACCGCAAGAGGTTCTGTTCGACGCGGTCCAGACGCCGCTGGGCCTCAATCTTCTTGGCCTTGAAGCGGCTGATTCCAGCAGCTTCCTCGAAGATCGCTCGACGGTCCTTCGGGCTGGCCTGCAACATCCGATCCACTTTACCCTGCTCGATCAGGCTGTAGGCGTCCACGCCCACGCCTGTGCCGCGGCACATGTCGCGGATGTCTTTCAAGCGGCACGGTTTGCCATTGATCAGATACTCGCCTTCGCCGCTACGATAGACGCGTCGTGTGATGTGCACTTCAGGGGCGTCGACCGGAAGCAAGGAGGTGCTGTTGTCGAAAACCAGCGTCGCCTCGGCGGTGTTCATTGGCCGGCGGCCGCTGGAACCGGCTCCTTTGAAGATCACATCGGCCATGTCTTTGCCGCGAAGGCTCTTGGCGCTCTGCTCGCCTAGAGCCCATTTGATAGCATCGACGATGTTGGACTTGCCCGACCCGTTTGGGCCGACGATGACCGAGATGCCTTGTGGAAACTCAAAGCGAGTCTTTTCGGCGAAACTCTTAAAGCCGATCAGTTCGAGTGCTTTGAGCATTGCCAGCCGATGACGTAAAAAAAAGCCAGTAACGCGACGGACTACGTTCGCTGCAGCGCCACGCCCGGGGGCCGCAACTCAAGTAAGGCGAACGATTCCGACTAAGCGTAAACAATCTAGGAATACCTCAAATCCCTTGACTTGGGAAGGGTCGCCGCCGCAAAAGGGGACTATTGCACACCACGCGAAGCAACTAGTGTGACCAGCCCACGCCCAGCTACTTGAGCTACTCCTTGACAAACAACTCGGCGAATTTCTTCAAATACCCATCGTCATTCTCCGTCCCTTCTGGGCCAGCCGTAGACTCGTCCTCTTCCGACTTGCCTTCGTCCGAGTTGTCGCTTGAAGTCAGGAGGTTGGTGAACATCTCCGGGAGAGGACTGGCCGCGTGGCGTTCGAAGTGTCCTTCGTCGGTGGCTTCGCGTTTGTAGACTCGCCCCTTCCGAGGCAGTGCATCAACGACGACGCGAGTGTCGAGGTACTCTCTGCGGTTTGCCTCGTTCAAGCACTGCAGTACGGCGCCGTAGTCACCGCCAGCCTTGACGATGGTGCGGACAACATCATCGAGCCGCGTTGAGCAATACTCTTCTCTGTCCTCTTCGCCAAGGTCGAAGCCAATCACCTTGATACGGTCCTGGCCGGCGGCTTTCAGCATGATGTCCTTACCCGCGTACAGGAAGCCTGGGGGCTGAACTCGCAGGTCCTTGCCGAAAACAACGATCTCGGGTCGCCTGGATCGGGCACAATGCACCATCGTCGGCCCCGATGTACTGATCGTGTGATAGGTGAAGTGGTCGCCGAATTGCTCGCCACGCACGAGTGGGTCCATTGGGTTCTTGGTACGCAACGCTCGGAATGCGGCGTATCGCGTTTCCGCGCTGGGGACGTCGAACAGACTGATCAGTGCGTCTCGCGCGTTCGGGTGATCCATAGCCGCGAGCGCCGCAATCGCGTGCCACCGGAACGCGGGTTCGCTCTTGGCCGCGTCGGCCAGTGGTCCGGCAGCGTCTGCCCCGTCGAGATACGCGAGTGCTTCGGCGGCGTAGAAACGTACTTCTGGATTTTCTGAGACAATCGCGCGTTCGAGCACCGGCATCGCCTCCTTGCCGATCGCCTCCAGTTGTAGAGCTGCGTTTGCGGACGTACTGGGGGCGAGCAACTGCTGCTCAAGGCGTTGCAGACGTCGGACACGCTCCGCCGGTGATTCCGACAACGCGATGCTCTGCACCACGCGGATGTATCGTGCAAGGTTATGTTTGTAGCGAGGATGGACCTCCAACTCGATGTAGTTATCACGTTTGGGCGTAGCGACTCCGCGCTTCACGCCGCGTCGACGAGCGTGGAATCGTGCGTTGATCGCCGCACCGATTAGCGATGAAGTCTTGATGGAGTGGTTTTCGCCGCGCACAGCGAGTCCCAACGGACGTGACGTAAGGGATACGGCGCCGCCCAACACGCGGCCTCGCACCTCACTCAATTCATCGTCGTTCCCCTGGAAGACCGCGTCGATGATCACTTGACCTTCGGCCTTTGCCTCGGTGTGCCCGGTACGGAGCATGCTATCCAGCACAGCGACCTCGCGTAGACGCGTTTCCATCAGCCATGCGTTTCGGAGACCGGTAGTCTCCGACTTCCTTGGAACTCGCACTTCGATATCGAATCGGTCGCCCTTACGCACACCGGGCGGCAGGTAGCCGCGTACCAGAACCAACGATGTGCTAGGCTTCGCCAACCACTCGTTCGGCTTCTTCACGTTGCGAGCTTGCATATCCGAAACCAAGGCCGAGCGTTGAGGCGATGGTGGTGGATCGCTACCTGTATCATTCAATCCCATCACCAGAGCCGGGGCCTCCAATACGACGAAGTTCGTCCCCCATGGCGTCGTGATGTCTCTGATCAATCGGACTCCGACGGTATCCTTGGAGTCGATCTTTTCCGCGTCGATTGCTACGTCATTGGCCGGAGAAATGAACAGCGACGACGTACAGCCGGCCAGAGGAACTGCGGCGAAAAAGCATAGGGCCATGTGATATACAGATATGGACTTGGTAAGAGTGTTAGGCGTCATGCCCGATGTCGCTCCATGCAAGAGGAGAACCGCTATCGTCGCTAGCAGGCATCCGTGCCTGCCCGGGTTTGCGCCATGGCGCAAAACGAGCCCCGCGAGACAATAAGGCGTGGGGACGATAGGTATTCGGCGCATCGCCGTCAAGGGCGTTTGGGAGGCACCTAGGTGAGGCGCGGGGCGATGGCCGAGGCACGTGTATGCAGGCCCCGAATTAGTACGATCACCGCGTTACGCTGCAGTCACTTGCGTAAGCTGCATGTCGTCTTCCAGAGAACGCTGTGACCGGATGTTCACGCGTTGGAGGTCGGCGTGATAGGCACGGACGGCTTCCGGCGGTTCGATCTCGTCATCGGCCAGCATTCGAAGGTACTTGACGAACGCCAGTTGATCGTCGGCGTTGTTGATTTTGCGTCCAAACAACGCGACTCGCGCACCGTACTTCTTTGCTTCCCACAGCATGTGGAATGCATCGTGAGTCGTACCGGACGAACCGCCCATGATGCCGACGATCAGCGAAGGATCGTAGTTCACCAGGGCTTCCATAGCCGCCGGGCCGAAGTAGGCGACCTTAAGAAACTGCGGTCGACCGCTCTTGGTAACGCCGGCCAGCGCGCGAGCAATGCAGTCATTGACGTAGTTCGGAATATCCTCGGCGGCCAGGCCTTCGGCCGCGTTCGGGGCAAATACCTCAAGGAAGTGCTGAAAGCCGGCGGCCTCGGCCTCTAGACGGAATTGCTTGTAGGTTTCCAGCGTCTGAAAATCCCGCTCTACGTCGTTGTTGAATGTCATGGAGTACAGGCCCAGGTTCGCACCCTTCTTGCGTTCCCACTGCTGGCCGTTGGACCGGGCGCACTGAATGTGGTCGATCGTGGCAGTACGGAACGGTCGCGAGGGCTGGCGGGCATAGCGGCCGCCTCGGGCGCCCCAAATGTCCGTGGTATCGTTGGCTCGCACGGCAGGCGTGATCGCAGTGCCTTCGAATAGGCGTTCTTCGATCGTAAGGATCTCGTTGGTGCTGGCACTCATCAACATAATGTCGACCAATCCTTGCCGAGTGATCTCTCGCATGAACTGGCGATATTGTGCTAGCGAGCGATAGCGAGGCTCGCCACCGCTCCCACTCCTATCAACGCCCGGCGAGGCCAAGCCAAATGCCATATCGGCGTCTTTGGCGTCTGCAAGGATAAACTCGTTGCAGGATGGGGCTGAGCGAAGCCGTTTGAGTTTCTTGTCCAGAGATTTCTGCATGGTACTACGAGCCTTTGTTATTGAGTCGAAGAAATATAGGGTGCGGGGCACCGCACCGCTGCAATTTCCTCGGCGAATCGTAGGCATCCCCGGTGAACGGTGTATCGACGAGGCGATTAATGACGTCTGGCCGGATCGAAACGGCTAGAAGGAAGATAGGGCCAAGATTTGATGGCCACACAGTCGGCTAATCTTGGCCACGCCGACGGGGTGAAATCAGGGCGCGTCCTTCTTGGGCCCGCTGCCTGTATCAATCAGCATGTAGCCGGCCCAGAAAAACGGGTGGTCGGCCTTGAAATCCTGGTTCAGGCCGGAAGCGTTAAGACGGGGCTCCATTTCCGGATCGACCAGGTTATTGTGCGCCAATCGAACGCTCCGTTGCCATGCTTCGGCAGCCGGAACGAATGGCAGCTCTTGGACGTACTCACGAATCAAATCGAACGTTGATTGACCACCGGCCGGCCAACGGCTCAGCAAGACGGAACGCGAGCCTGAGGCCATCAGGCCACAAGCGGCAAGAAACATCTCGTTTCCCGTGGCGCCACGTTTCAAGGCGGTTTCCGCCGACGTGTGGAAACCAGGTAGAACAACCTGCGACGGTCCATGCCAGGGCAAGGCCATCCAGCTCTCCAGATTACCTCCCGCCTTGCCGTGATCCACCTGCATCGGTGCCCAAGCGTAGGCACCTGATGCCTTTTGATCCAAGTCGCTCAACACAACCAAGCGGTCACACGCAGCCGCCACGTATGCGGACGGGGCAGGCAGCCGGTCACTGAAGCGGCTGGTGTCCGGAAGCACTTGGCCAATCCTGTCGAATGCGTCCACAGTGATCTCTGCGTTCTGGCCGGGAAACATCCTGCCCGTTATCACCGCTGTTCTGGCCTTGGGCTTGCGTCCAAGTACATCACGGCCCACCAGCGAGATCGTGGGAACGTAGCGGATCTGCACTTTGGAGATCAGTGGCTGGCCGCCTGCCTGTAACGCCTCGAACGGGACGTACCAGATTGGACCGTCTGGCACAATGACCACTTCACGATACGCGCCCCACGTCTCCGGATCAGCGTTGTTGCTCAATAGCCGCAGAAGCTCAGCTGACGTTTCCCTCCATTCCGCAGATTTCAGTGTCTTTCCATCGATCGCCACTTTTCGGTCGCTCAAGCCCAGTTGATCGAGCAGTGTTGCGATAAGTTTGGTTGTAGCTGGCCCCGCCAATTGCCATGTCGCATGCTTGTCCTTGGCCAACGCGTACCCGGCGATGTGTTGATTCGTAACCAAGTAGCCGAGCACCAATTGGTCATCCGACATGGTCTCCTGGATTTCCTTCAACGTCCGAAGCGGCGGAAACACAAACTCCGACGGTTCGCGACGCAGTGCGATTTCACGCAACATCACCTCCTGAGACGCACTGACTCCGGCCAGTTGCTCGAAAAGCATGGTCTGTTTCTTGATCTGGACCGGATCATCCGGAGCAAGAGGTAGCGTGCCGAGTTCCTGACGCACGGCTACGGATTGAGCAGCCGCCTTGGCATAGTTAGGGTACCGCGCCAGTAGATCCTGCCGCTGCAAGAGCGCCTGTTGCGTCACCAACTCGTCCGGCGCCTCGAAAACCCATCGGAGCGCCAGCAGTCTGCCGCCCATCGGCAGCGTGCTGAAGAAACGGTGACGCCGAATGCGATCGGAGATTTCGACTGCCTTTTGCTGGTCATTCCTCAGCCACAGAACCAAATCGTGCCATCGGTGCAATACGCCGAGATTCGGCGTCACAGCCACCGCGAGCGTTTCCATCGGCTCAGCCGCCCAATCGCGCGCCGTTGGTTCCCGGAGAACTTGGTCGAACAGATCGTCTGCCACCCGCTGGCTGATCTTGCCCGCGACATAATTGCCATCTACCAGTCCGATCTGGAACAATCGCCGTGAAGCGGTCTTCTGGTCCGCGATTGAACTAGCCAGCCCCTTAACACCGGCAGAAAGATTGCCGCGCTGGAAATCTACCAATGCGGATTGGTAGTTGAACCGCGCACCAAACATCCCGCTTCGCATTTCACGCGTACCGACTGCCTGTCGAGCCTGCCCCAATAGCTGTATCGCTTGCGGATTCTGGCCCAAGGCTGCGGCGTTCTCGGCAGCCAACAGGGCCAATTCGGCTCGTAGAGCACGCGAGTTGCGACGCGCCCACACGGTGGCGGGTGCCAGCGGTGCATACATTCCCTTCTGTCCGGACACGAGATGTGTCACTAGACCGCCGCGGAATGCATCCTGCATAATCCCGTACTGGTCGAAAGCGGCTGCGGCAAAAGTCGCTTCGAGGAACCACCCTGCAGCCGCCTGGTTCTGCCCTTGTTCGAAAGTCAGCCGCCCGAGTTCCAGTAGTCCAAGGGCCGTCAGTTCATGGTCGTACTGGCCGGCAAGAACCAGGGACTTCCGGATTTCCTCCATCGCTTGTTGCGTCTTCCCCGCCGATGCGTATGCCATTCCCAACTGGCTGCTTATCCAGGCTTGTGACCAGTGGTTCGGCCGTGTCGGACGACGTGACAGCGTTGCCACCAATTCGCGCGTCAACTCGTCATGCTCGCAAACGGGTCCCATGATTTCCCGGCGGCGGAAGATGGCAAGGGCCGTACAACGAGCAATCTCTTTTGCATTTAATGGGTAGAACTCGGGTGCCGCCATAATGCTGTTGCGGCCCCCTCGAAGCGCTTGATCGTTATCCAATCGCCCAACAAGAGTTACCATCGTGTCCGGAATTCGTCCAAGGCGCGTATTTCGCTTGGTTACGCCCCACTTGATTGTGCTTCGCACAGCCGACGCGGATGGGTTGACTATCGGGGGAAAATCAACGCGCAGCATCCAATTGCCGTGAAACACGGCCAATTTCAGAGCGGAATTGTATTGGACCAGTGCTTCGGCGATGTTGCCCATCCGGTAATAACATTCGCCGATCATCGTGTGGTAACAGATCGAATCGATCCATCGACCTTCGGTGCTCCGAATGCCACCTCGTGCAGCACTCTCAAATGCATCGAGCGCCGATTTGTAGTCGCCGTCGAAGTAGGGACCGAATGCGAAGTAATACTGCTGCGGAGGGACAGTGGAATCTCGCTGGCCGAATGCAGGTGTTGCCGCCAGGAGAAACAGAAGAACGCACAACCATGTGACGCGGACGAACATGGGGTAATCCTTCACGCTAGCATTCGCGAAAACGCCATTGGCACCAGCGACCAAGGCGTGCCTTGCCCGGTTTTCCTTAATCATAGCCAATTGCAGCCGTTCGGACGCAGACCGGAGAAAACTTTTTGCGGTTTCGTCAAAGATGCCGCCCCCTACAGTCGATAGAGACATTAACGAGTGTGCCGATTGTGCGGACAGCAGGGAGTTTGCGGAAAATGACGGCAAAGATAACCAAACAATGCGTTCGATTGATTCTCTGCGGGTTCAGCCTCGCCATCCTTCTCAGCGCGACCGGTTGCCAAATGAGCATTGGGGGACAAACGCTCCCCAGTCCGTACTACCTGAAGGACGATGTCCAGTACTATGCATCGGGCACCGAATTCAAGCTGCCACGTGAGGCTGCGCACCAGAAAGCCTACAAGTCCGAGTTGGAGTTGCAGCAGGCAATCCAGTAGCGGATCTAGCCCTCTCTTCCCATTCTCAAACTCACTCCGCGCCGCGATCGCAGTCCCTCGTTCTCTCAGTAGCCCAATCGGGGCGCTTTTTCGCATTCGGTGTACCATCGCCGGTTGTGGCTTCGGCAACAACCAGTATACTGTTCAGTTTGCGCTAACTTGCCAGTATCAAGCCGTTTAGGCATACACAAGTCATTCTGTACGTGAGGGAAGTCCGATGGCTCGCCAATGCGAAGTTTGCGGTAAGAAGTCCCAAGTGGGCAACGCGGTCGAGACACGTGGTAAGGCCAAGTATCTGGGCGGTGTCGGTACCAAAATCACTGGTATCACGCGGCGCCAATTCCGCCCGAATCTCCAGCGAGTGAAAATTGTCACCCATAACGGCACTCACAAGACAGTGCGAGTCTGTGCCCAGTGCATTCGTAGTGGTGGCGTGCGCAAGGTGGTTCGCCACAAACCGTTCCAAGTCCCGAAGAAGTGACTTCACCTCTGAGAATGCGGTATGAGTCTCTCCCGCGAGGAAGTCGAGAAAGTCTCGCTGCTGGCCCGTCTACGGTTGAGCGAACAGGAGCTTGACCTGATGACCAACCAACTCGGGCAAATTGTCGAATACGTCGAGCAGCTTTCCGAGTTGGACACGGACGATGTCGAGCCGATGGCTCACGCCGTAGCCATTCAAAACGTTTTCGCAGACGACAAGGTGGCTTCCAGCCTCGACCGCGAACAAGCGCTGGCCAACGCACCCAAGCGAGACGAAGAGTGCTATCGAGTGCCCGCGGTATTGGGCGATTAGTCACACGCGTGGATCGGCACGGCGCAATCGCATTGCGGTGGGATTCTTCCCGCCCCTACGCCCACGAGAGCCCTTCTGGAAGATTGTTCAGGTTTTCGCAGCCCTCTTCTGTGATGATCACCATATCTTCTACCCGTACACCACCGATTGCCTTGCTGTAGAGCCCCGGTTCGATAGTGATGGCGTCGCCCACAACCAGTCCGGGGCCGCCCTTGTCCAAGAGCGGAGGTTCGTGAACATCCAGGCCGATGCCGTGGCCCGTTCCGTGCGTAAGGGCACAGTAGGAATCGGGAGCGTCGTCGTCTGGTAGTCCGACTGCGTAGCCATGCGACTTAATCGCCGCCTTTGTGGCTTCATGCACGGCCTCGCCTGTTGTCCCCGCACGACAAGCGGCGGTAGCGGCCGCTTTGGCAGCCACGATGGCTGCGTGCATCTTGACAAGCTCGTCCGATATCGTGCCGTGTACTGCCGTACGGGTACAATCGCCGCTGTACAGCGTCTCACGGTTGCGAGGAAAAATGTCGATGATTACGGGCTGCTCCGTCTTCAGTTCGCCCGACCCCACATCGTGACAATCCGCGCCCGTCGGCCCCCCGGCTACAATCGAAGTCGGATTCGAGTACCCGCGTTCGAGCAGCCATACGTCGATTGCTGCTCGCAGACGTTCAGACGTTAGCGGCTCGCCACCCTGCAACAGCACCCCATCCGCTCTAGCCTCTGCACGGGAAACCGTTTCGCAGGCCATTGCCATTGCGCCTTCGGTAACATTCTGAGCCTCGCGCAGCCAATCGACTTCCTGGCTGTCCTTGCTGCGTCGTTCCAGCACGCCCCATTCCGAATCGCATTCGACAGCAATGCCTGCGTCCATAATCTGCTGCGCAAACAGTAGCGGCAACGATCGGTCCGCGACCACGCGGCGAATGCTGTTTCGCCTAAGACACTCGGCGACAGCCTGAGCCGTGGCCGTCTCTCGGTCGCCAGACAGCCCCACTTCCAGTGCAAAGTCGGCAGGACACCCAACCTGATCGACGCGAGCGTGCTTTCGCGCGCGGTCCATTTCGATGTCACGCAAAATCAGAACGGACTTCGTTTGCCCCCCGGCGGTCGGCAAGATGACCAAGCCAGTGGGATCGCCTACCGAAAAGCGGATCCGGTGATACAGACTGTAGTTCACCGCTGGGACCCCAGCCATTACCCGAGCAGTAGCCGGAGAATCGTTGTCGAATTGCGTCATGAATCTACTCCGCGCAAAAAGAAGCCCCAACTGCAAAGGGCAGAATGGGGCTAGGTGTACGCCTACATTGAAATCAAGCGATTATCTGACAACTAGATGATCAGCCCTTAGCCGCCTAGCTATGCAGCCTTCGATTGTACATTGTCAGCCATTGCTGTCGTAGTGTTGCTGGGGCTGATTGTGGTATTGCTGGGGCTAGTGGTGCTGCTGGGGCTGTTGGTTGTGTTCGAGGTCGGCGTCGCCGGAAGCGGCGGTGGCGGTGTGCAACCAGCAGCCAAGACCAGAACTGCAATCAACATGCAAAAACGTTTCACAGGATCTTCTCCTCTATCTCGGGAACAATTTGGAATATCCGAGCAATTCGCGGGGTTCTCGTGCGGGAAGCAAATCCGACGCGACGGCGGCGATGGCTGAATGTCAAGTATGCCGAAGGCAGATCCACAGAATCATCTGCTATCCGACTTTGCGACTTCTCGTCATCAGGGCGCCGAAGGGCCGACTCGGGCGGGTAAGCATTTAAGTTTAGTTGCCAATCGACGTTTAGTGAAGCCCATAAGCAACCCCCATATCGACAGACAAGCGGACCACCTCAGGAGCTATTCCCTTGGATCTACAGGCCCAACACGTGTGGATCGGCGCTGCTGCGGCCAAAACAACGCCCTATCCTACCAAAGCACGCCAAATCTCGTTCGACACTTCAAACCCAGCCTTCTGAACTGCTTCAAAGTAGTCTTCTGGATGATTCAGATTAGCCAGCGTACCAAGACCTGGGTCCGTTGCCTCTAGTTTCTTGATCGGCACGCGGCAGGTATCCACGGCGTCGTACAGGTAAACCGGACGCATCCGACTGGCGCGCATCAACGTTTCGATTTCCGGCAGCACATCCATTCGGTACACGGCCGCTAACGGCTGGAAGAACTTGCCGTCGAAGGGTACGGCGACTTGATGATCACTAAGACTATCGATCAAGCAACGCACGAAGCGAGGCTCAAGAAGCGGCACATCACAGCCGGTGACATAAGCTGCATCGACGCGACCTCCGATGGCCGCCAATCCGCCCCGCAGACCCTCCAGTGGACCGATACCCTCTTGTCGGTCACGGACGACAGTGACGGTCGAGGGTAACTCGGGCAATTCCTGATCTGGCGCCGCAACGACAACCAGTGGATCGACGACTTCGCCAAGCAGACGCAGCACGCGCTGAATCATCAGTTCGGGCCCGAAAGGCAAGGTTGCCTTTGGCAAGCCCATACGGCTGCTCCTGCCACCGCAGAGAACGACTCCTCCGACCCTCACGTCGACCTCCCAATTCGGGCACACGTACTTCCCTTCCCGGCACAACTTCTACGTCCGAAGTATCACCGCATCCTATTGCCTGAGTCGTCGTTTGGCTATACTCCGTAGCTATGACGCTCCGTCTTCGCTACCGAACGACTTCCTCCACTCCGCTGGAGGTCGAGGGCATCACGCCCGATGCCGTTCGCGACAAGTCGCTGGCGGAAATCGAGCGTTTGGGGACGTTTCACGGAAATATCGCGACCTCGTTGGCGGACTTCTTTGACGTGTCCGGCGACGCGGCAGACGCTCGTATCGAGTGGGAAGGAGATCTTTCGGGAGTCCACTGGATCGGTGCCAAAATGACCGAGGGCTATGTTCGGATTACGGGCAATGCCGGGCGGCATGTGGGCAGCGAGATGATAGGGGGCGAAATCCATGTAAATGGCGATGTCGGCGACTGGCTGGGTGGAGAAATGCACGGTGGGTTGATCCACGTGCGGGGTTCCGCCGGACATCTGGCTGGCGCTGCGTATCGCGGAAGCCCTCGGGGGATGACGGGTGGCACGATCCTGATTGATGGTAATACAGGCAATGAAATTGGCGGTTTGATGCGTCGTGGTCTGTTGGCAGTGGGGGGCGATTCGGCCGATCTAAGCGGCTTCAACATGCGTGCCGGCACGATCGTGATCTGCGGCAACAACGGAATCCGTCACGGTGCCGGTATGCGGCGCGGTACGTTGGTCTACTGCGGCGAAAACTCGCCCAAACTGCTGCCCACCTTCCGCCGAGCGTGCCGATTCCGCCCTGTCGCTTTGAGCGCACTATTCCGTCAGTTAGGTCGCCTGGACTTCCCCCTCCCAACGAGCGCACTAGATGCCGACTTCGAACTCTACAATGGCGACATGATCGAAGGCGGTCGCGGAGAAGTGTTAGTCAGGGCGTGACCGCGTAGAAAGGTATCCGCCGTTGGGGCGGTCTTCTCAAATCGCCTGAGTCAACTGTCGGATCGTTTCTCGAAGCAGAGACTCGCCGCCAAACTCCATTCCCAATGCCTGGATCTTGCCCGTGGCAATCTGGTTCTTGGGGCGTCTCTGTTCGCCGATTATCTCGCTGCTGCTTCCCGTCAGTTCCTTGGCAATCGTGGCTACGTCGTACTCGGAAATGTACATATCGCAGCAGTTATACGTCTCGCCAGCAATACCATCGACAGTCAACAACACCTCGATCGCCTTCGCCACATCCGCGGCGTGAACCTCCTTGCCGCCGAAACGGCACTCGACGGGCTCACCGCGAGCGACTGTCTGGACAAGATCGTACCACTTGCTCTGCTCGACGGGACGAGCCGCACCGTAGATGCCGGTTGGTCGAAGCGCGCAAATCGGATACTCGTGCCCCAGGCCATAGCCATGAATGAACTTCTCGATCGCGGCTTTGTGCGCGCCGTAATGCGAAAACGGCCACAACGGATGGGTTTCGTCCAGGGGCCGGTCGTCAAGGATCCTCTCGTGGACTGCGCAAGTCGAAACGAACACGAAACGCGGAACATCGGCTGAACGTGCCGATTCGATCAACTGCAGGGTTCCGATCAGATTGACCTCGGCGAACTTCACGACATCGCCTTCGCTGCCGCGAAACCCTCTGCCCGGCCGCCAAAGAGCACTGTGCACGACAGCGTCGCAGCCTTCCACCAGACGCTGTGCCGATTTGCCGTCACCCAGTTGCCCGCCAATCCACTCGGTGCTGTCGGCTTGTTCTTCTAACCCACCACGATCGCTATCGGGACGATGCCAGCATCGCAACTGATGGCCATCGGCCGCCAAACGTTGAACGACGTATCTTCCCAAGAATCCGGTGGCACCGGTGAGGGCAATCTTCATGGTCTAGTCGCGGCTGGACCCGGAGAATCTGAGAAGATAGTACAGCAGTGTCAGAATGGCCTGCAGTGTGGCGGCCACGTAGGTCAACGCGGCGGCACTCAGCACTGGGCTTATGTAGGACATATCTTGGTCGCGAACAATGCCCTGCGCGACCAACTGCCGCTTCGCTCGCGAGCTCGCATTGAACTCCACGGGCAGGTTGACTACCTGGAAGAACACCACCGCGCTGAACAGGACGATGCCGATGAGCATTAGAGGAGTGAAGAATATTCCCAGCATCAGCAACAGCATTCCGGCGCTGCTGCCAAAGCTGGCCGCCGGCACGGCCGCATTACGAATGACCAACGGCGCATACCTGCGCGCATCTTGAATGGCGTGCCCCGCTTCGTGGGCGGCAATACCTACCGATGCCATGGAACGCCCGTGGTAGACGTCGCCGCTGAGCCGCAGCACTTTCTGGCGCGGGTCGTAATGATCGCTCAGGTGGCCTGGTGTCTGCTCGATGCCGACGCTGTGCAGGCCGGCCGAATCCAGCAAACGTCTGGCGGCCGCGAAACCACTCATTCCGGCTGCAATCTGGCGGGAGCGGGCGTAAGCGGATTTCACCCAGAATTGAGCAATGATGCCAAGCAGAAAGGCCGGAGCGATAAAGAGCAACAAACGAAAGTCAAGAAAAGGCATTTTCTATTTCTTCACCATCCCTAGTTACCGAGCGACTGGATCTTCTCAAGCAGTTCCTTCTTCAACTCGCCATCGGCACGCGCTGCAGCCTGTTGATAGTAGATCTTGGCAATTCCCAACTTGCCTGCGTCTTCGTAGCCTCGTGCTTGTATGATGCGCGAGCGCACCTCATCTTGTCGAGCCGTGTCCAACGCTGCCTGATCCGCACGTTCGTCTTCAGCGCTCTCGTCGGATGGATTCGCCTCGCCCGCCCCGGAAGAGCCTTTCAGAATGAGCGGCTCATCATCACTGACCGGCGCCGGTCTATCCTTGCCCAGCAGTAGAGCGTCGTCACGTTCTGGCATCACAGGGTCGCCGAACGGATCCACACGAACTTGCTCGCGAGGAACCTCTCGTTCCGCTCTCTGTTGACGCTGCCCGTCAAGCTTCTTTTCGGCTTCCATTCGAGCGAGTGCTTGTTTCACAGGACTGATCGGCGGCGATGGCTGCATCATAGGCATGCCCGCTCCCACGACAGGAATCACGCTGGTAACGAACGGACGTAGTGACGTGTCACTGACAAAGCCTCTTTGGCCGTCGTGCATCACAACGGTTGGAGCTTGCATGACGTGGCTGCGATTGCTGCCCTGCCCCAACGCGAACCGCAACTTGGCACCGCCGATCCCAATACCAAACGTGGCGTCCGCCGCCGGGTCATATCCGCCGAACTGCGGTATCGCAGAATCGAAACTGCCCTGATTGAAATGGACTCGGCCATCAGGGGTTGGATTGCCGAACTGATCCAAGCCCACAACACCTCTTCCCGGTTTGAAGCTGAAGTCGAAGTCAACGCCAATACGTTCGTAGTAGCTATCGTTCAGCGAATGGAATGGCGCGGTAACCTGCACCTGATTGCCTTGCATGCGCCGCAATTGGTCCAACAGGTCGGCAATCTGTTCGTGGTTCTGCTGCGTCTGGCTGATCACCATACTCATATTGCCCGGATTATAGCCCATTCCCGGCACGCCACCGTTGTAACCGTTGTAGAAGCCGCCGTAGGACCCGCCGGTTCCGTAGGATTGCCAATTCTGAGGCGATCCATTTCCGAACTGGGCGTAGCCCGTGTGCGGCAGCGCTGCAAACAAGACGACCGCCGCCAATATCAAAATGCGTCCTGGTGACATCATTCTCTCCTCCGTTCCGCGGCATTTGCCCCTGCGCGATCCGGTAGCGCTTGTGCCATCGGCTTTCGAAGCTTCCTACATTGACCATTCTATGGTCATTTATGCATTGCCGTCAACAAAACCGGCCGGACCAACCAGTGCTCCAGAAGGGAAGCAACATACTCTTCCTGGCTATTTTCCCCAGACATCGAAGGGCGATTGGACTTCTGGGCCGGTCGCCGTCTTCAGATCTGAGTTCAATTCCCAAGGATTCCGCGATCATTCTGCGGGCGACAGCAGGCATTTTCGGGCGAGGCCGTTGAGGACTTCTTCCAGGATTTGCACGATGATCTGGCGGGCTCGATCTGGGTCGGCGACCGGCTGTCCGCCGTCCAGTACCACCAAACGTCCTCCGGCGACCTCGCGGGCGAGTATTTCCACCAGCGCGTCCCAATCGTTGGTGCCGTCCATGTTCTGCACCAAGTGCCGTTCCAGGTCGTTCAGCGGGACCGACTCGTGCTTCAGATTTGTGACGAAGTCGGAATCCAGCGTCTGGTGCCGAGCCAGGCGGGAAGCGACCGGTTGCGGGGCGACCTGCAAGGTGAAGGCTGCGGGCCGTACGGATAGATCGATGTGCGTGGTCGCGTAGCAGCGAATCAACGGTTTGGCTAGTGCCTGGGCCTCGCGATCCGCCGAGTTGGAGCCGACGATCATGGGGCCGTCATGCAAGCGGGCCCGTGCTGCGGCCAGAAGTTGGCGAAATGCGACCGGCTCCGGCCATGCTTGGCTCAAGTGCAACACGGCGGCCTTGACCAGCGGCTCGACCGTGGTCAGCGTGGATCCCCGGCGGCGAAAAGTGACGCGGTCCCACGACCGGATGTCCAGATCGGGATCCTCCGGTTTGGCCGATGTGGCCACGTGCATATCGAAGATCCGCTCCGGCGGGATCTCGCGCTCGAGTTGGATATCCCCATGGCATAGAAGCGTCTGCCGAAACATCCGGTTGCGCACGAAGTCCATGTACTGCTCCATCTGGACAATGTCCGAGGCGTCATTCTGGGCTCGCTCGGACAACGCTGGGGTGAGCGGATTGAACGTTCGGGTGGTGGCCGCCAGACGACGCAGGGTCGCCTCGACCTCCGGCGGGAAATTGCCGGCCGACATGCTGCTGAAGTCCGCCTCGCCCAAGTACTGCAGCCCCTTGCCCGCGGCCCGCTCCATGAACTGGTAGAAATACTCCGGCGCGTTGTTGTCCTCCAGGTGTTCGTGAAACAGATACGAGTCCTCTTTGTCCCTCAATAGATTCAACTCGTCGGCCAGCAGAATCCCGTACGCGTTGTTCTCGGTAGGAACGGCATGGGCCAGGAAATCCAACAGCGCCCTGGCTTCGTGTACGCGCTCCGGGGGTTGATCGAAGAACGCGCCCCGATACACCATCACGTCGCGGATCATGCCGCGCATACGCCAGCCGGGATAGGTGTTGTAGCTGATGTACGCCACGCCATTCGGCGCGAGGTTCTGGTCGCAGATTTCGAGGATCTTGTCCTGGACCTGGTCGGGCACCCAACTGTAGACACCGTGGGTAATGATGTAGTCGAACTGGCCAAAATCCTCGCTCACGTTCAGGATGTCTCGGTGTTCGAGCCGGATGTTCTTCAATCCCAACGCCTCGACTACGCCCTGTCCATCCGCCACCTGCCGCCCGGAAGCATCGATTCCGACGATCTCGCTTTCGGGAAACTGCACAGCCAACGGAATCACATTACCGCCGGTGGAACACCCCAATTCCAACACCCGGCACCGCTCCACCGCCGCCGGCGCCATCCCAAACAAAGCCGCCACCGTCGCCAACCGATTCGGATGCGACTGAGCAAACGGATGACTCGCATACGGAACCTCGTCATACGATGTTCTTGTAAGAGACGACACTAGTTTCTCCTAGATCTTCCTCGCGGTTTGTGAAATGGCGGCGTTTAGGGGAGAGTTGGAATGTTGCCTTGCGTCGCAACGCCAAAGGCTGGTGACGCTCTGATCCCGGGACTTCTGCCGCATGTTCGGCCCGCAAATGCTCAGCGTAGGTCTGACCTCAAGACCCGTTGTGTCAAATCGATAGTGGCCCTGCCCTGCCCGCGAACCGGATCCCCCGCAGCAGTCTAAATGATCATTCCAGCGGGATAGAATCCAATCCCGACCAAATTGCTTTGACTAAGCAATGCCTTCGTGTCCTGTGCCACGAACATAGGTTCGCCATGATTCTGGCGCACTGTGAACACACCTTCTGAGGTGGCATCGCTTTGGGGAACTTTCAGCCGCGTTAGTTGCCGAGGCTGTCTAGTGAACTTTCTGCATTGGCCACAAACATCGTTATCGCTTCTGTCGGAGTCTGCATCTGCCACATTTGTTGGCCTCGCCCAGAAAAACTCGTTTCCGGTACGAGGCAAGTTTTCAACTATCAGTTCTTCTCCGACCAACTCAGTCCTCACCTCCTGTGTGGGCAGAAAATCAAACGGCAAGCCGAGTGCCTCCAGGACCGTCCTTCCGTCCGAATTCACCATTAGTCGCATGCTTCCCCAAAAGCAGCTGTGACCGCGACTCATCGACAGTTCCGGTGTTCCGAACTCGTCATCCCAATAGTAAAGCAGCGGGGAAGTAGTGTCATTCATGTTCCGTTCGCAGGCAACACATACCGGCTTAGTCACGTGGGTGCCAGCAAAGGCAAAGTCGCTCTGAAACCGGTTCATTGAGTGCGCCAACAGATATATTTTGGTCATAATTCGAACCAACGAACAAGGAAGCCTCGTATCTCAAGAAGGTCCTGTTTGCTGACGCCGTCGTAGTCACCGCGTCGCTCAATCATTCTGTGAAACGCGTTATTGTAATGCCCTCCTCCAATTCCGGTCTTTCCTTTCCCAGTGTACCCCTTTCCACTGTGTAGCTTCCAGTGCGTTTCCCGCGGCACAGCTCTTCGGTTGGGTAATCCACGGCGCCCAATGATATCCAGATCAGTTGCGGCGTCATTGCCAAACTCCCGTAGCCTCTTCTGAATCCCGAGGGGGATCGTGTGGTGCATGTCAACCGCGTCATCCCAATACTGTCCTCCGGAGCGGCCGGCAGACACCCATTGTCCCTTTGGGGCACACGAATTATGAACCAGTATCCCGGCGTTTGAGACGTAGTAGACGTGTTGGCCGCCAATCTCCAGGTTGTAGACGGCCTCTGGCCCGTCGCGCGGGGTAATGGAGGTGAGCAGGAGAGTCCGGCCGTCGGCGGTGCGGAGGTTTTCTCTGGTGTGGAGTTGGCCGGCGGGGATGAAGTCTTGGCGGTCTTCGGACCAGAAGGGGTGGCTGGCGGTGGTGCCGATGGGGTCGTCGAGGCCTTCGACCGCGATGTCGAGGATGTCGCCGGACGTGTGGGCGAACGTGCCCGTGACGACTCGGCCGGAGCCGTCCTCGACGGGTGGGCAGAGATCGATGGCCAGCACTTGGGCCATGCCGGCCGCGCCCATCTCCTCCATGTCCAAATAGATCTCCCCGCCCGAGTCGGCATCCACCAGGGCAAGCCACTCGACGGGTCGCAGTAGCTGGATGTCCAATTGGCCGCCATCGGCTTTGGCCATGCGCAAGCGGACGTTGCGCCAATGGGCTGGATCGATTTCCAGCGGCGGGACTTGGTCGTCGTCCAGAAGCGGATTATCCGCCAGGACGCGGTGGCCCGTGCGCATGTCGCGGATGGCTCGCGTGACGTACTTGGACGGTGCTGCTGGAGCCTCGACAGCGGCAGGCTGCAGACTTGCGAGTTGCGGCGTTGGCGTGGCATCGATGTCGCCGCTGAAGGCGTGCCAGAAGAAGAGGCCGCCAAACAGGCCGCAGATCGAAAGCCAGAGCAGCGGCAGGAAGCGGTTGCGGTTTCTTCGTCGGGTGAATGTAGGCCGAATACCGTAGGTCGCGGCCGGACTTGGGGCGGCATCCGGGCAGCACACCGTTGCACTTTCGGATTCGCGCGAGATGGCACGTTGCATCCGAGTCTCAGGTGGATGGAGATCCTCGACGACGCCGGTGGCGGATTCGGTCTCGTTCCAAGGCTCGCGCCTGGGAACGCATGGTCTTGCCGGCTCCGCCGGTGCTTGCGAGGCGGAGCCTCGCGGCCAGTGGGTTAACAGAGCGTTGTCGGAGACTTGGCCGTCTTCGAGATGCTCACAGCGGTTGGCGTCGAACCCTTCGGCGTTCGAGCTGTTGCCTTGGTACCGCTTCATCTCAGGGTGGCCGGGGTCGAACGAAGTGAGCCCCCGGAACCGAACAACTGGGGGTTCGCTGCGCTCAACCCCAGCCACCCCCACCCCAAATCTTGGCTGTGACAGTGCATTAGCCCCGTCTTCGCGGAACAAACGATCGCAGAGCTCTTCGAATTGCTCAGGTGTCAACTCGGGCAGGCGGCCCCTACTGTCCGACCTGCTTCACACACCGAAACCCCACGTCCGGGTGCCAACACGAAGGATTGCTCCACAGACGCCTCGTTGTGCGAGCGTCAAAACGCGATCGGACTTCCGGGCCGGACCACCCGCCGCCACGGATTACCTTGCGTGTGTTGGTTGCTCTGCCCTGCTCGGGTGCACGTAGTTTGTCGCTTTCGGAATAGGGCCGCGGCAATTGGCCATTTGGGAGGCCATCCGGCCCTGCTGGATCCTCGGCACCTTTCGATCGAGCATAGTAGTGCTCGCCATACCAATCGGCAGTCCATTCCCAGACGTTCCCAGCCATATCCAAGCAACCATATGGGCTGGTGCCGTCAAGATAGCTGCCAACGGGCGCCGGACCGGTCTTGGCACCATTGCCAGCAGTATCTCGCCGGCCGGAGCAGTGAGGGTCGAAGATGGCGGCTTGGGGCGGTTCCAGACCGTTACGACAACGATCGCGCGACCACGCGTTGCCCCACGGATAAAGACGCTCGTCCGTGCCGCGCGCCGCCTTCTCCCATTCGGCCTCGGTAGGTAGTCGTTTGCCCGCCCAGCGCGCGTACGCCTGCGCATCGTGCCACGTAACATTGCGAACCGGATATGCCGCTTGCGATTCCACCAACCCCTTCACCGCGGATTGCGAGGCAACTTGCTCGACCGTCAGATCCCCAGACGACTCGCCGCCACCGGCAAACATGTGACGAAGCGACTGGATCGCCGAATTCCATCGAGCTGCATCGACACGGTTACGTCTGCGTTGATCGTCATCTTCTGCCGCGGACACCGAAAACTGGTCGAGCGTTGTTTCATGGCGATTCCGGTAATGACCGATCAGGTCGAGGCATCCTTCCACGCTACTGCTGAACCACGAACCTTGGATGCTGTCGAAGCTCTTTCTTTCACGGACAAACTTGGCGAATTGTGCGTTGGTCACTTCACAACGATCGATGTAGAATGCCGAGATGCGCACTCGATGTGCCGGCAGCTCGTCGAAGTTGCCATCGTCATTGCCCATGACGAACTCGCCACCCGGCACAAGCACCATACCCTCGGGCGGTTCGGCGACCGCATCCGCACCGGCTGGCACCGATGTCAGCATGGCAATTAGTACTGTCCATTGCATCGGTCAGAGGTCCTTTGCGCAACGAAACCCCAGCGTGAAGTTCCTAAACTCGGGCTCGTACGACGCACGTTTCGCACATCGAACACTGTTGGGCCCGCGCTGCGAACTGCCGCCACGAACAACGCGGTGTTCGCCTTTCGCCGGCCCGCGCGGATTGTCACTTGGTGCGTTTTCGTAATAGTCGGCTTGGTACCAATCAGCACACCACTCGGCCACGTTGCCCGCCATGTCGCAGCATCCGAATGGGCTATTGCCTTCGGGATACGTTCCAACCGGAGCGGCGTAGATGTAGCCGTCTTTGTCGCGGCCCCGCGAGCTTATGTCGACACCCTTTTTCTCGCCGCCCGTGTTGCATCGCCCCCAATACCATTCATCACCCCACGGCCATCGGCGTCCGTCCGTGCCGCGCGCGGCAAGTTCCCACTCGGCTTCGGTCGGCAGTCGTTTGCCCGCCCATTTGGCGTAGGCATAGGCGTCGAACCAGTCGATGCCGACCACGGGCTTGTCGTCGGCAGTGAAAGTCTCCTCGTCGAAAGGCACGATCCGGCGGTATTCGGCACTGGCCAACAGCGGGTTGTACTGACGCCAGTATCGAGGCGTATGGCTTTTGCCCGTTGGTTGATCCGGATGACGGTAGGCTTTGTCACCCGAATCGGCTATCGCATCCAGAAACCGGCGATACTGGGCGTTTGTCACTTCGTGCTTGTCGATGGCAAAAGACCGTATTCTCACCGTTCGTTGGGGGCGTTCGTCTTCATGCAGCCAATCCGGGTAGGCTCGCGCCAACAACACGTCGTCCGGCTTCAGCGGCTCAGCTCCTAGTGGTTCCTTTGGCGTGTCCGAATGCAATTCCTCGGTTCCCATGATGAACTCGCACGCGGGTATGACCACCATCGTGGCGCCGTCTTGTTCATGGACGATTTCGTGCGATCTGCGGACCTCCGGCTCGGCTTGGGGTTCCGATACCGTTTCCTTATTGCCCTGCATCCACACAACGGCAACGGTCGCACCGACCACCGCAATCACGGCAACAAGCACTAACAAACTACTGCGTCTGATGTTCATTCGATGGAGTTTAAGAAGTTGACTAAGTCGTCAATCTGTTGGCGAGTCAGGTGCGAGGTACCGCCATGCGTGTCGAATCCAATCCTAGCCCCTGACGCGATGTGCAGTTGCACTTTCTTGGGCTCACGCGTCGCCGCCACCATTGTCATATTTTGTCCGACTTCCTTCTTGCCAGGACGCTCCGGACGACCGCCGATCAGCGGCTCGTATTTGTATTTCCGCAGGGCAGGGTGGCCCGGTGCGCAGACAACCTCTCGCATGTTGCGAGCCATGCCGTTATGCAGGAAGACGGGTGGCCGATCCCAGAGGCCGCGCAGTGGGAACACCGTAAACAGCCCTTGCCGTTCCTCGGCACGGCCCATATCCCATGGCTCGAGGTCTCGCAAAATCCCGTTAACGAAGTCCTCGCGGTTCTTGCTCATCAGCGTGAACGAACCATCGCGAACCGAGAACATCACCTGCGATGGCATGGCTTGATTCTTCAAGCCGGGGAAGTCCTTCTTGGCAAAATGCGGCGGCGGATGGCACGACACGCACCCAACTTGCGGATCTTCGAACAGCAGCTTGCCCCGGACAATCGACCGGTTGGTTGGATCGAACGGATTGGGCAGTAGTCGCGGCTCGTGCACTTGCCACTCGCCCACCAGACGCTGAAAATCGCGCAACTTGAACGCCTTGCCGAACAACCGCATGGACATTTGGCGGAACATCTCGTCCCGTCGTTCCTCGTTCGACGAGTCGTACTGGACTTTCGTTTCCATCTTCGACTGAACGTCGTCCGTGCCCTCCATAGCGTAGTGGGCGGCGATGTGGGTGAAGTCGCCGTGCGGATTTGGGCGTGCGAAATCGTCGGACGGACAATGCTCCATGATCATCGAGCGTGGCTCGTAGCCGGAGATGACACCCTCGAAGAAGAACGGCTGAATGCCGAACAAGCCGCGCATCTGCGGTACACTCATCGTGCCGCCAATGACCAAATGACCCTGCTCGTCATCGGGTGACAGGAACTCCTGGCCCAACACCTGACTCACACCCCACGGTCTTCCGTCCCCCATGTCAAGATAGTGACAGTGGAAACAGGATGTATCCTGATCGGACGAGAACAGGGCAGTGTGAGCCAGGATTTCGCCTCGCTCGGCGCTAGTTGCCGGAACCGGCACCCGCTCGACCGATGGATCCACGATCACTTCGTGCGACGTGCGGGCCGCGGTATCGATGATCGAGATCGAACCGCTGAGGAAATTCGCCGCGAACACCTTGCCTTCGGCCGGCGTACCCGGTTGCCCCGCAGCGATTCCAATCGGCTGGTAGCCCGTGTCGTACACTGCGGTCGGTACGAGGTAGTCGCTCGGATCGGAAGCGGTCGCGTTGATCCGCCACTCCTGCACCTGATTGCTGCACTGCATCGAGACGAACAAGCGGTCGCCGACGATCGCCATTTTCTCCGGAAACGCACCCACAACGCGCATCAGGTCAGGCGGAATATCCCCCTTGATATCGCCGTACGTCGCTTCGGCTGTATCCGATGTGTAGCGCACCCACGCGCGATGGGACTCGTACTTATTCGGACTCAAGAGATACTCTGGCCCACTGTCACTCACCTCTTCGGGAATCCTCAAGGCACTGACGTCGACGAAGACGACATCGTTTTGGATGTCACGGAACTTGATTTCCGCGGTACCGTCCACTGCATCGAAAGGCCCAAGGACAATCTGTTCATCGCGCGGCAGCCGTTTCATTGTGCTAGTGTCGCGCCAGAGCGAATAGTGGGCGCCGGCATTGGATCGGTCCCAAGACTCGCCGGTGTACGGCGCACGCTCCTTGACGGTCCCGAATCCGATTCCCTCGGTTGTGATCAGCAGATAGTCACGTTCGGTCTCGGCTGATCGGTACATGCGGAGGTCGTTGACAACGTTCTGGATGTAGATGCCGCCGACCTCCTTGCCCTGCTCCAAATCGATGATCGACACATCCTGCGTACCGGTGTTGCCGACGAACAGATACCTCCCGTCCGTAGTCAACGCGCTCAGTTTGGGCTTGCTGCGCAGGTTGCCGACCGGCATACCCGGCCCCGGCCCGCCCGCGTTGATCCATTCGGCGATCTTGCAGTAGTCAGGATCCTCGCTCGGTCTCTGGAAGACCACCGTGCCGAAATTGTGGCTCTGGTACTCAGGCGTCATGTCGGCATAACCGCCGTATCGTGTGCGTACCGTCGCCCGCAGAAGGCGGCTCGCCGCGGCATCACCAGGCGCTATGTGCTCCAACACGGAATGGAATGTCGCCAAGGCGTCTTCACTGGTCACCAATCCGCCGCGTGCCTTGTCGTGACAGGAAACAGCACCGCAACGGTTCACCAGCACGCGGTGAACTCCGCCCTCGTCAAAGAAGCCGTCCTCGTCGACCCCGCCGAGCACGCGCATCGATGCCTTGAAACGCGGACCCTCCGTATCGATATCGAGTATGAAGACCTGATCGAGGTACCGGTTCGCGACATAGGCCGAGCGTCCGTCGCGGCTGAACGTGATCCCCTGGCAATAGAAGTCGACCGGGATTTCGCCGGTGACCTCATCGACAACGGTATCAACCACGCTGATGAAGTTCGAATAGCGATTCGCCACCAGCATGAAACGGCCACCGGGGTGCATGTTCAGCCGATACGGGCTCGATCCTGGCGGTCCGGGTTCGTCAGCTGGCTTGAGCGCGAATCGCTTCACAATCTTGTCTTGGGCAACGCCGTAGACCGCCACTTCACTGCCCGGTTCAAGCTCCGATCCCTGCAGGGCCACATAGACCTTGGTTCCCTGGTGATTGATCGCAATGTCGTAGGGGTGATCACGCCGCGGATTCGGCTCGGGTGCCGGATGCGGATTGGGTACCGGCTTGAGATTCTCGCGTTCATACGCCAAACCGTGAGCCCATCGCCGACTTGTCAGAATGGCGAAAGGCGACGGAGGCGTCGCATCGCTCAGCGTGCCCGCCCTATCAAGCCGTGCGCCCTCGTTAGTCGCAGGAAACCGCTCCTGCCCGCGCGCGCCGATCACCGCGCACAGCACAGCCGCGCCGCCCAGCACGGCCGCCCAACGGATTACAACCCCGCTCCGCCCCATCAAAGACTCCTGAGAAACGCCACAAGATCATCCAGTTCCACTTCTGAGAGCCCTTGCGTCAGTCCGTGCATGTTCTGCGAATTGTGTTCGGTGAACAGCTCATGCAGGGTCACCGCTCGACCGTCGTGCAAGTACGGTCCGGTTCGATAGCACTCTAGCAACGGCGGTGTGTCAAAACGCGACCGAAAATCAACCTCGCTGGTGTAGCCATTCAGTCCGATGTCGTGTTTTCTTCGATCCGAGTACAACGGCGGTGTGTGACAGACATCACAGCGGGCACGGTAGAAAACTCGCCTGCCTCGGTCGATGGCCTCCGGATCGAGTTCGCGATAAGGGTTGGGCGCACGACGTGGTTTGCCGATGAATTCCATCAGCGCTTTCTGCACGTCGTCGTCAGGCAAGAATCCCAAGAAGCGTTGGCCTGCCATCACGCCTATGTTCTGGTCGGCTCGAACGCCCGACCACATGGCCGGCGGTGCGTACAGCCCGTTGTGCATCGACTTGGCATTCTTTGGGTTGCCCGTTCCATCGTTGATCAGGTCCCAATTCAGTGAATCGATCGTTGCGTCTTCCTGGTGGCAACTTGCACAACTGTACCAGTTCTGAAAGCAGATCCGACCGTCGTTAAATCGCATTTCGCCTTCGCGCCACAGCGTCGTTTCTTTTTCCGGACCAAGGCGAATTGTCGCCTTGACCTCACCGGATTCGGCATCCAGCACCGAGATAGTATCGCTGAAGTAATTTGCCACCAGCAACTCGCCACTCGTCTCGCATGCGACGATACTGCGCGGCCCGATTCCGCCAGAATCGACGCGACGAGCGATCTTTCGACGTTGGAGAATCTCGACGTCCTGCGACAGCCGTTGAACTTCCTCTGACGTTGTCTCGGCAACCAGTTCGAGTGCGGCCGGCAGGTCTACGATCGCAACCTGATGAATGCCGGCCAGCGTTACGTACAGCCGCTGCTCGTCCTGCGATACCGCCATGCCCCATGGATTCGTTGCCCCAGATAGAACTTGGTCGAGTAGCAATGTGACGAAATGCCCGGGTTGCTCCAGGTCGACAACGGAAAAGCCGTTCGAGTTGATCCATCCCCGCTCCATCTGCATCGTGATCATTTCGTCGTGGCCGACAAGCGTGGCGGTGAGCGTCCAGCGTCCGTCGCGGGAACAAACCACGTGACGCATCTGGGTGCCTCGGTCCAACGATCTTGTCTCGACCACGGCCCCATGCAGTGGATCAACAATCGACACGTCGCGCGAGTGGGCATTCGCGACAGTCACACGCCTACCATCGGGTGTCCAAGTGAGATATCGTGGCAGTCGCCCAACCGGTACTTCGAATAGTTGCGTGCCCGAGTCGGCCATGTAGATCGAGACGGTATTCGATAGCGAGTTGGCTACCGCGATCCGTTTACCGTCGGCCGATAACGCGATACCGACTGGTTCGTAGCCGGTCGACAGCGTTTGCACGACTTCCTGTTTGTCCACATCGACAACACTTATCACGTTGTCGTACATGCATGTGACATACAACTTGCGGCCATCCGGAGAAATCACCGCGTGGGTCGGCTGCCAGCCCACCGAGATTTCCGTAAGCACTTTCTGTTCAGCTACGTCCAAAACGGATACTGAATCGGCGGTTTGGTTGACGACGTACGCGTGTTGCTCGTCTGGAGAAAGACAAATGTGCATCGGCGAGTGATATATTGGCTCGCCAACCCGCTCGCAGGCAGGTTGCGCATCGAAAACCTGGAAGCCGTAGCCCGCCTCGTGTTCCTGTTTGGATTTCGGAGCGGCGGAAGATGATCCCGAGACGGTTGAAGCAGATTCGTCGGCCCCACTGCGTCCCAATACCGCAGGAAGCAGTATTGCCGCAAGTAGCGACAAGGTAACGGCAGCCAGCAGTCCACCGATGATCCAGGATCGCATCTCACTTGACTCCTGAGATCATGGCAATAACGCTGTCCGCCTCGGACTCGTCGCCCGTCGGCCTCGGTTTGTCGGCACGCAGCCATCGAATGTAGGTAACCACCTTGCCCAGTTCCTCGTCGGACAGGTAATCGTGGTAGGCCGGCATCGAGGTCTTCTGTCGCTGGAGGAAGAGGCTTGCCGCTGGGTCATCCCAAAGACGGCGTATCCTGCCTTCCAAAATCCACTCGCGCAGTTCATTATCGTCGCGAACCAGTTCCGTGAACTCGTCGCCATCCCATGGAGGAATGTGCCCCTTGAAACTGCCCGGATTCGCGACACCGCCCATACCGGAAGGTCCATGGCAGCCGAAGCAGCCGAGTTCAACGGCGATCTTGCGCCCCTCATACGCGTCTTCCGGCATTTCGGGAACCCAGCCTGAAACAGCGAGGAAATAGGCAACCAGATCGTCAAGTTCTTGTGACGACAACTCGCCCTCATAGGCCGGCATGGGGACGAAGGGACGTTCGGTACCCGCCTTTTCCCGTCGTTCAGCCTCGCGGCGCGGTTCACCGTATAGGATCCAGTCGCGAATGTCCTTGTTGCAGGAAATGAAGAGTTTAGCGGTCGCGTAGCTCCAACTGGGGACCTCTCCACCTGGCGACGTTGGGTCAGCGACCCCACCTGCACCTTCCGGGCCGTGGCAAGCGAAGCATCCCAGCCGTACGGCTATCTTCTGCCCGCGTATCGCTGGGGTGGTCTCCGGCCGACGCTGCTCCAGCCCCCACCACAGGCCTCCCCCCACGGCCACCAACACAATCAACGCGAAAATCCAACGCTTGCTCATTTGAGTCCAGCCACCGACTTACCGAAGGATCACGCGATCTATTCTATCGCACAATCTGCAGTTTGGGGACGGCCTTTTCGAACTCCTCCACACCCTGCTGCGTTACCTTCGTGTTGACCAACTGAACCGCTTGTAGATCCCTCAATGCGTACAGGGATGTCAATCCGGCGTCGGTTACACTTGTGCCGCTAAGCATCAGGCTCCGAAGGCTCTTGAGGTCTTTCAAACGCTCTAAGCCGGCATCTGTTACTTGCGTTCCCGCCAACCCTAGAACCTCAAGCGATTTGAGATTTGCCAAGTGACTTAGCGCCTCGTCGGTGATTTGGTTGCCGTTCAACTCTAGGTATTCCAGCGCGACCAAGTCGCTCAGGTGCTCCACTCCCTGATCGGTGATTCCCGTATCCGATACATTCAGAATCCGAAGCTTGCTCAGCGCGGCCACGGTTGCCATACCCGCGTCCGTCAGCTTCGTACCGCGCAACCCGAGAGCCTCCAAATCGGACAATCCGCCCAAGTGCTTCACGCCCTCGTCCGTGACGTTGGCATCGGCGACGAACAGATATTTCAAGAGGCTTAGACCACTCACGTTGGCAAGCCCCACATCACTGATCGCCGCGGGCAAATATAACTCGTCAAGCTTCGAAAACCCGGCTACTTGCTGAACACCCTCATCGTCGACCTGCGTGCCCACAAGGTTCAAGTATGTGAGGTCTTTCATCCCGGCGAGATGGACCAAGTCGTCGTTGCCCACCTGGGCCCTCTTCAGATTCAGCATCCGCATCCCAGTCAACCCTTTGAGATGCCGAAGTCCTCTGCCTGTGACTCGCGTGTCGGCCAGCCAAAGCTCCTCAAGCTTCTTGAAGCCTTTCAGGCCTTCCAACCCTCGATCGCTGACCGGTGTCCCCGTCAGCCGCAGCTTGCGGAGGTTTCTGAATGGTTCCAGAAGCGTAATGCCGGCGTCCGTGATAAGGCAGCCTTCGAATCCCAATTCCTCCAGACCAGACAGCCCGCTCAGATGCACGAGACCGATGTCGGTGACCTGCGTGCCAGCGAGGATAAGTGTCTTGAGTTCCGCCAGCCCACCCAACTGCCGAAGTCCCGCGTTGCTAATCGGCGTTCCGGTCAGGTCTATACCGACCACGATCTGGCCTTCATCTTGCTGTTCTGTGGTAACCTCTCCGCCCAATTCACGCACGAGCGCAATGGCCTGCTCTGGATCCAAGCTCTGGCCGAGCGTCGTGAGCGGTGGCTTGACAGACGGATCGACGTCGGGGCGCGTTTCTGCTGTGGGCTTAGGAGCCGGGTCAGGACCGCCCGCCTTGTCTGCCGTCCCATCACAGCCAACAAACGCTACAGCGACGAGGCAGCCGAACCAAACAGCCCGCAAATGAATGAGTCTGGGAAATCGCATGACATCCACGCCACTTAGGTTGAAGGTTGTCCCGGTGTTTTCGAACGCTGATAGCGTGAGCAGAGGAACGCAAACGCCCGAGGCCCACTATTCGGGCTGCGGTTGCTCGGCACTCGCGCCGACAACGCGGGGAACTGGATTATCTTCCGTGATCTCGATATGGCGATCGAGTTCTAGATCAGCGAACGTTTGCACCTTGCCCGAGGGCCAGTAGACCGTCAAACGGTCCACACGCGACGCATCACCCAAGCCAAATCGGACAAGGCTGGGCATCTGTGATAGAAAGCTGCAAACAGGATACAACTCACGCCACAGGGTTCGGTCTCCGGCTTCTAGTTTCAACTTGGCACCCAAGCCCAAGCTGTTCGACTGCACGCCGCGCAGAGAGACTTGTAGCCAATGAGTCTGGGGCCAGAGGTTGCGATACAGCTTCAATGGCCCGCCACCACTGCTGCGCACGATCAAGTCTGGCATTCCGTCGTGGTCGAAGTCTCCGGCCACCACGGCACGGGAATCGCTATCCAGATCCGCCGTAGTCAGATGCGAAATGTCGATCAACTGCTTCCCGCCTGTATTCAACAGCATTCGATTTCGTTCGAACGCACTCAGATTGTGTTCGCCTGGGTCCCAGGGGTTCTCCATCCAGAATTCCCCTTCTTCAACGTCCAACTCTCCCAACGCGTCGCAATTCGCCCTTTGATTGAATGGTTGTGTCACGACAACCTGCCAAACGCACCGTCACCCGTCGGGTTTGCCGCGTATCTCCGATTTGAATCCGGCCGTGGTGTACATGTCCATCCAGCCGTCCCCGTTCAGATCGAGGCCGTTCGACCCGTAAGTCCAGCCCGCATAGGCCACCATGTCTTGGGGCGGTACCACGTCGAACGTCCCGTCGCCATGAGACCGATACAACTTGTTGCCCTTTGTCGCCTCGACAATCTTGCGGAAAACGTCTTCCGGGTAACCGGTCGTGTCCGTGTTGGCCAGAATGCGGTTGCCGGCCTTCGAGTACATGTTTGCCACGTAGATATCGGTCTGGCCGTCGTCATCAAAATCGAACGTCGTTGCACCCATTGAAAGCCCACCGAAGATGGGATCGACGGATGTCTCCGCAAATTCTCCGTTCTCCTGGTTGATCATCAGCGAGTTACGCCCAAATTCATTGATAGCCATCAAATCAGGGCGGAGATCTTGATTGACATCGAGCCATACGCCGGAGAAACAACTGGAGCCTCCGCCGGCCGTTTTGGTCTTTTCCGTGACATCTTCGAACTGCCAATCGCCCATGTTCCGCCAGAGCACGTTGTTGATGCCAAGCCCGCCGTCGATCCACGGCACGCAATCGCGCTCCCGTTGCCCAAGACGATAGGCATTGGTATGACAGACATATAAGTCCACGCGGCCGTCCAGGTCGTAGTCGGCGACTGCATACCCGGCGGCAGGAGTCAGCAATAGGTTGGTGCGCTCCGTAACATCATCGAACGTCCCATCGCCCTGGTTGTCGTATAGCCGATCGTGCGAGATGAGATCCTCGTCGCCATCACCGTCAAAATCAGCCCAACAGCTTAACGTCCACAATGCGGTGTGCCCCTTGGGAAGCCCTGCTTGTTCGGTCTCGTCGACGAATCGTCCGTCGCCCTGGCCCTGGTAAAGTGTGATGCCGGCGGTCACATCGTCTACGAGCACATCAAGCCGACCATCCAGATTGTAGTCGTTCAGATATACACCGCCCGTATTTGCCTTGAAATCGTTCTCGGGCAACCAGTTGTCATACAGCGTCTCGGTGTTGATGCCGGACTCGGCGGTGATTTCGCGAAGTAGCGGTGAAGCAGATTCGACGCGTTTCAATTGCTCGACCGTAGCCGAACGAATCCAATGCCGACGCTCAGTAATCTGCTCGTTGATTGGCTCCAAATCGATGGCCAGGAACATGAACAGCTCGACTGGTCCGCCATTGCGATGGCCGGCAAAGCGCACTCGCCAGACGCCCCGCCACGGCCCGTCCATCGTCTTGCCATCCGCCGGGCCAAATCGAATCAGACCAATACCGACCTTGCAGGCATCCGTCTCGTCCGAGAATAACCCGCGATACTCGGCCATCAGATCCAGAAATCCCTCTGCGTCCACCTCGCGAGTCTCTTCGTCGGCGACGTCCCAGTCGAAGTACCGCAAATCGCCACTACTGTATCTCTCTTGCCAATCCGCCTTTGGTATCCTGGCCGTGAAGTCCGCACCGAAATATTCCGAAAGCACCTGGCGGTCAGCCGACGCCAGCGCTTTCTGTATGTTGGGGCGCACCTTCTGTTCAACCACGAATACCAAGTGCTCGACATCCCACACGAATTGACGAGCCTCTCGCGAAAGCATGGCACCGTCGTCCGCCGCTGGCGGATTACGGTCGTCGGATGAAGGTGTCACAGCCCCATTTCCTGGAGACGCTGGACGATCGCTGCAGCCGACAAAGGCCAAGACCAACGCCACGGCGCACAACACGGGTTGCCAAAGAAAACGGCAGTTTGACGAGGAATCCACTTCTGTCATTTCAGGCCGGGAGAATAGCCACTTTCAACACCAGAGAGAATCTGATGGCGCCAACGCACCACGCTGGGGCGTTCAAGCCAGAGCGCCGATTGAGTATCATCGAGCAAGGACGTGATGTCAACGTCTGTCGAACCTTGATTCGTACGCCCAAGTTGATCCTTCGTGACTATGGTCGACGCCGTTTTCCTTCCCACTAGATGGCCGGTTCGCAGTGCTGTATGCGTTATCTTGGCCGTACTGGTTGCCGCCTTCCACGGCTGCGGTGGGTCCCCCGATTCGTCGGTCGATCCGATTGGCGACGAGACAACGAATGAACAGGCAGCCCAGCGGCCTCTGTTCCGAGATGTGACGGACGAAGCTGGATTAGACTTCGTCCACCAAACGGAGCCACCGGGCACCTTTTTCTTGCCAGAAATCAATGGTTCGGGTGGCGCACTATTCGACTACGATCGTGATGGCGACCTGGACATTTATTTGGTGAACTTGGGTAGTGGTTACGCGAAAACCACAGTATTCCGCGAGACGCAGAACCGTTTCACCAATAGGCTCTATCGCCAAAATGACGACGGGATGTTCGAGGACGTGACAGAACGATCGCACGTGGGCGATCCCGGTTTGGGTACGGGCATCGCAATTGGCGATGTAAACAACGATGGCTACCCAGACTTGTATGTGACCAACCAAGGCCCCGATCGTTTGTACTTGAATCGCGGTGATGGTACTTTTGTGGACATCACGCACCAAGCGGGGGTGGACAACCCGCTGTGGGGCATGTCCGCGTGTCTATTCGATTACGATCGCGATGGCTGGCTGGACATATTCGTGACGAATTATGTGAACTACCGCGATATTCGCTGTACGCGAGTTGGGGGCGGCGATCAGGACTACTGCGGCCCTCACATGTTCCCATCGACTTCGGACCGCCTGTTTCGCAACGAAACGGGAGACGTAGCGCCGGATCCGGCAAGTAACGCGTCCGGAGATCACGCCGTACGCTTTCGCGACGTGTCAATCTCCTCGGGAATTGCGACACGTGAAGGGCCGGGAATGGGCGTGACTTGCACGGACTTCGATGGCGATGGTCTCACGGACATTTACGTCGCAAACGATCGCACCGAGAACTTCGTGTGGCTTAATCAAGGCAACGGCAAGTTCGAGGAGTCGGCCTTGTTTTGCGGCTGCGCGTACGATGGGCGTGGGGCGGCCCAGGCCAGTATGGGAATTGCCTTGGGCGACGTAGACGGGAACTCGACTTTGGACATGATCGTGTGCGGCTTGGACGGCGAAGCGAATGCCGCGTATCTGTGCCAGGAAGGCGGTTTCTGGGAAGACCGAGCCGCGGTGGTGGGAATCGTCGCGCCGAGTCTCGCGCACACGGGATTCGGCACGGCATTGGTAGACCTCGACCACGATAGCGACCTGGACTTGGCCGTTGTGAATGGTGCCGTTCGGCGAACGGCGGGCAAGCGCAGAAGCGGCCGCATTCCATCTGCGCTTGCGGAGTTCTGGCATCCGTACGCCGAGGAGAACCAAGTGTTCTTGAACGATGGCGGGGGCCGTCTGACAGAATTGAAGTGCGCCCGCGACCCGTTCCTGGGCACAGCAGAACTTTCGCGCAGTCTGGCGGTAGGGGATGTCGACAACGACGGGGACGTGGACTTCCTGGTAACAAACGTCGCCAGCCGTGCCCGACTGTACCTGAACCAGACGGAAAAAAAGGGCCGCTGGTTGCAGGTCCAGGCTGTCAATCCCGATTGGGGCGGTCGGGACGATTATGGTGCGAGAGTAACTGTGGTCGCCGGGGATCGGCGTTTGATCCGCTTGATTCAACCGTCATACAGCTATCTTTGTGCCAACGATCCACGAGCCCACTTTGGGCTCGGCGACATAGACCGCGTGGACCGGATTCACGTGGTGTGGAGCGACGGTAGCCGAGAGGATTTCCCGGCGTACGAAGTAGACCAACTGGTGGTCCTGGAACGTGGCAGAGGACTCGAGGGAGAATAGGATCTCCCGTTGCGTTCTCTTGCCCAACCGACGGAGAGACTGATGAACCACACAACTGATCCCGCTCCTGCCCCAGCCCCAGCGGATCAAAACTCGGCCCAGAAGACCTCGAATGGTCGCCGCCGGGCGCCGCTTGGCAAATACGTCATTGTCCTGGCTGCAATGCTGGCCGTCGCGGTTTTGGCGTGGCGGTACGCGGATCGGATGTTCCCGCCGAGGGTTCCGGAAATCGACCTGAATGATGCGACTCCTCGCGTCGCGGAAGGCATCCAGGAGGTTCGGGACGCCGTCGTCCAACACCCGCGTTCCGCCGAGGCCTGGGGCCGATTGGGCATGATGCTGCAGGCCCACGAATATCCGGCCAAAGCCATGGAGTGCTACCGGCAGGCCGCTCGCCTGCAGCCTGACGAATTTCGCTGGCCCTACCTGTTAGGCAGCCTTTTGGAAGGGACAGAAAAGGAGGAGGCGATTGCCGCATACCGCCAAGCCATCGAAATTCAGCCCGAGATCGCTCAACTGCGAGTCAAACTAGCCGACACGCTGATCCAAGTCGGCCAGTCCGAAGTGGCAGAACCAGAACTGAGACGTGCGCTGGAACTGGCGCCCGCTCATCCGTTTGCTCGATTTTTGTCGGCTCGCTTGCTCTTTCAAAGCCAAGCGTATCAAGAGTGCCTTCAACTGTTGGGACCGTTGGCACAGGAGCCACCTCCGCGGCGAGGCGTCGTCGAACTGCTCACTCAGGTCTACTCGCGTTTGGGTGAACAGGAAAAGGCCAAGGCGGAAAGTGAACGCCTGCAGGCATTGCCACAAAGCCCAGATTATTGGCCTGATCCGTATTTGGAGGAGTTGTCTACGCTACGCCGCGATTCGCGTTGGTTGGCCTATCAGGCCAAATTGTTGTTCGATCGGGGAGAAGCCCAGGCGACGATCGACCTATTGAAGATGCTGGTGGACGAACAGCCGGACGATCTCATGTTGCGAGAACAGCTTGCCAGGGCCTACTACACGCTAAATCGCTTCGACCTGGCTGCCGGCGTACTGGACGAGGGAATCCGCAGGAATCCCGATGCGTTCGTTATGCTCAGCCTTCGGGGCGCCGTCCATATGATGCAGGATGAGTGGAAGCAGGCTGCCGAACGGTACCAGAAGTCCGTTGCCATCAAGCCGGATGACGCATCATCGCACCAGGACCTGGGTATGTGCTTCCTTCAACTGGGCGATCCAGCGAATGCTATGAACGAGTTTCGTGAAGCCGTGCGGTACCAAGCGGATCTGATCGGCGCCCGCATCGAGATTGCGAAGCTGTTGTTGAACGACAGCAAGTGGCAGGACGCCGAACGAGAATTGCGGACCGTTCTGGATCTATCGCCGGAGAACGCTGCCGCCGGGCAATTGTTGAAGGCCGCGACCGAAAAAACGCCGCCAGCCTCTCCGTAGGAGCCAAACCAGACGGTACTGCCCCGCCCAACTGAAAACCGGCAAGACATGTCTGCCCTGCCGGTCAGTTGCATTCAGATTCTTGAGGCGACGAATGGTGTACGACGGCCTATGGCAGTTGGTGCTCTTTGCTGTCTGCCATGGATCCGACCCAGAGGAACACATTTCGATCCGTATTCTCGCTGACGAACCTTGTGGACGCGTCAGCCAAAGTGACCATGATGCCACCAGGATGAAAACTGGCCGGGGTCTCCCAACGGCTGTTGCAGCCGTAGTATCCATGTACGCCGTTGATCGGTTGCAAGTGAGTGCCCGTGCCGATTTCCCAACGCATGCCGCGCCCGTCAACTGGCTCGACCAAGCGGTCAGGGCTTGCTGGCCGGTAACCGCGAACCTCAGATACCATCAGCGTGGTACTGGTGCCGTCGAGAATCGCTGCCATATTGGTCCCGGAGTTGTAGGTCATGATGCCCATGTTAATGCGGTTGTGATTCTGATCTCCAGAGGAACACGTCTTGCAGTGCCAACGCTGCCGAGCACGCCCGCCTGCTGGTTCGGCCGAACCGTACACACCGAAGTAGTGGATAATGTGGGAATCAAAGTTGTTGCCGGTGAACTTGTCCCCAAGGGGATTGCTCGGGCAGAGGTACGCATCGATTGGCTCGCGAATAGCAGCCTTGTTATCAATAATCCGTGGGGTCAGGCCGTCATTCCAATCCCAACGATGCTCGAAGCTGACGCTGTCGTATCGGGCCTGTTCCTCGATAAACGGCAGAATCATCAGAACCCACGTGCCGCTGTTGTTGCCCCAGTCGTTGTTCGCTCCGCGGAGAAAATCCTCCGTGTGAATCTCCAACGCAGGGAACTTGCGGTACGTGTCATGATAGTTGTGTAGGGCCACACCAATCTGTTTCAGATGGTTGGCGCACTCGGTTCGGCGTGCGGCTTCGCGAGCGGCCTGAATGGCCGGAAGCAGCAACGCCACAAGTATCCCGATGATGGCGATGACAACCAACAGTTCGACCAACGTAAAGCCAGAACGCCGGCGTCGGGGGAAAGATGGACCAATCATGGCAAACTCTCCATTCCGAAAAAGTAAGACGATTACGGAGAATGTAGTACTATAGAAATTCTACAGGCAAATGTGGCGTCTGCAATAAACACCGGGAAAATACCTGCTTCGTCACTGAGATGTGAGTTCAAGAGTGAAGTCGTTCCCCTCACCCTTGACCTCCTTGGTCAAATCGGTTGTGGCAAAGTTTGTGTACTTCTCGGGTACTTTGACTGTCGAGGTCGCCTGCTCCACCTTTGCGGGACCATCGGCGGAAGACCCCTGGTCTTCACGGAATGGTGGAGTGACGAGGATAAGGTGGTGTCCAATAACGGCTCCGTCGCCACCATCGGGAGCAGCCAGTGTGAATTCGCCCTGCTCGTTTGTCGTGCCACCGGATTGTGGGCCCGTAGTGCCTTTGGCCGTATCGGGGATGAACGAAACTGACACACCTGCCAGGGGTTGGCCATCAAGCAGGACTTTGCCCTTGACGGGCGCGAGATCTAGCTCAGATCCTCCGCCACAGCCACTTACAGCTAAGACAACCGTGGCGACAAGTGCACAATAACACTTCATAGTACTGTTTCTCCAAGCAAGACTTTCTCAGGACGTTATCGGCATCCTCCGAGCAACAAGTCTATCAGAATGCGAGGATCGCCTGTTGTTGAGAGTTACCACACATATCCTAAGCACAGGCCCAGATTCCCGCAAGCATTGTCCGCCAATCCTTATCTTCGCGGATCAAGTGATCCGTCTACGCACGGAAAGCAGGCCATATTAGCCAGTCGCACCCAGTCACCATCAACTAACCCCATCACGCCTCCGGTTCGACCACCGTCAGCACTTGGTCTACTTTCACTTGATTGAAAGTCTGGCGTATGCCGGAGGGCCATTGAATCCGGATCTCCTCAATCGCATCTGCCTCTGCCAACCCGAAGTACAGGCGCGGATCATTCGACGATAGATAGCTGCTGCCTCCCTTAACTTGCCGACTCTGGGAGCGACCTTCGGCGCGAAGTAGAACGCGCGCTCCCACCGCATCTCTGTGGCTCGCTACACCGATCAGCCGGATTCCAAACCAGTGCCCGTTGGTCTTGGATCGGTTATGCAACAGCGATATCGGTTCATTAGTGTGCGACACCACCAAATCGAGGTATCCATCGGTATCGAAGTCGCCCAAAGCGACGCCGCGACCGATATGCGGAGACTGCATATACGGCCCAGCCGCTTCGGATACGTTAACGAACTTCTTTCCGGAATGGTTCTCGAACAGTAGGGGCAGTTGACGGATTGATGAATTGCGAGGATGGTACATTACGTGGCCCGTACTCGCGAACAGGTCCTGGTCGCAGTCCAAGTCAAAGTCGAAAAACGCCGTCCCAAATCCCACATAGACGCCGCGGGCGCGGGTGATTCCCATTTGGGCACTGACATGCGCGAAGTTGCATTCGCCCTCGTTTCGATAAAGGGCGAAACTTTGGTCCTCGAAATTCGCCACCCAGATGTCGGGCAGGCCATCACCATCGAAGTCGCCCAGATCGACCCCCATACTACCGTCGGCCTGGGCACTTTCACTCAGTGCCGCTCCACTGAACAATCCGATCTCTTCCAGACGCCCCTCGCCGTCGTTCTGATACAAGAGATTTGGGGTCGTGTCATTGGTGACGTAGTAGTCCAAATCGCCGTCAACGTCGATGTCGGCTGCCAGGATCGACAGCCCCTTACCGCCGTCCTCTAGCCCTACTTCGCTGCTGGCCTCACGAAACGTGCCGTCCCCGTTGCCCAGATAGAACAGGTCCGAAATCGCGTCGAAGTCGCCCGGCGAGCAAACATCGCGTTTAGCGGCCGACGGACCGCAAAAGGGATGATTCTCGAACGACCAGTTGACATAGTTCACCACATACAGGTCCAAAGTGCCGTCGCCATTCACGTCCCCCCAAGCCGCGCCCGTGCTCCAAGTCTTGCCTGGCAAACCGACCTGGGCCGCCGTCTCAGTGAATGTGCCGTCGCCATTGTTGTGGTATAGCAACAGGCCTTCGTATCCCGTAATCAATACGTCGGGCATGCCATCGCTGTCGTAATCTCCTACCACCGCACCATGCGAGTAAAACGGAGCATCACCACATCGGGCGTGCGTTGTCGCATCCGAGAAGGTTTCACCATCCTGGTTGCAGAAAAGGGCTGGCGGCAAGCCCAGGACCTCCTTCTTTTCGCTGAAACGGCCACCTCCCGGAACGAACAGATCCATGTCTCCGTCACCATCGTAGTCGAACAGGGCCACGCCTACGCCCAATGTCTCCAGTATTGCGCAATGTCCTGCCTCCTGTCCGTTACGCGGGACGAACTTGATCCCGGCCTGTGACGCTACGTCCTCGAACCATGCCGCGGTGGTAACGGGTGACGACGGCTGTCCGGACATCTCCTTCACTTCGGAGCGGTTGTGCGTTTCGGTATCGTTTGGCACATCGCCCGAACAGCCGAAAGCAAGCGGCACTAGGAGGCCAAACCAAAGCATATACCAACACGGCGATCCAACAGCACTAGGGCGTCGCGTTGGCAGAGCGGTGATCGTTGCCGATCGAGTGTAGGACAGACCGATTCTCATTCCGATGACTTCGTCCCCAGGTCGCGAATCGCGAAACGGCTCGGCGGCACATTCTCGTGCCGAGCAACCGCGTACTATCCATCCTGCCTGCCGTCCTTTGGCTCAATTTCGACCGGGTCGGTGATCCCTGCCATTCGGCGGTGATGAGCCGCTCGTTGCTCGTCGCCCGCCAGCGCATAGTGTTCGGCTAACGCGGCGTGGGTAGGCTGGTGCCGTGGATCGATCTTCAGCAGGCTCCGCAGCCAATGCTCGCCTTCCTCGCGCGATTTGTAACGCCACGTGATCAACCCAACCTGGAAACGGAGATCCGTGTCTTCCGGGTTGGCAAGCAACTGGTTGATAATGTTCTTAAGTCTCAACATGGGTTTCGTGGCTTCATCCACGAACTTCAAGTGTCTCGCAGCTTCTTCCGACCGACCGTTCTTCTTCAATGCGTTCGCGTAGGCATAAATGATCTCGCGATTCTCGGGTTTCAGTTTAGCAGCTCTCTGCAGGTGCTGAAGTGACTGCTCGTTCGCGCCAGCCGCCAGTTCTATCGTGCCGAGCTCCAACAAAGCCTGAACGTTATCGGGTGTCGACTCCAAGACCTCGCCGAGCATCACACGTGCCTCGTCGACGCGGTCTAGCTTGGACAGGCATTGAGCGTAAGTGATTCGGGCCGTCACGTTGTCTGGTTGCATCTCGCACGCCAGCCGCAAATGTTCTTCCGACTCTTCAATCTTCCCCTGCTTAACCAAAGCTGTCCCCAGTCCCAGCCTGGCATCGCCACGTACCGGATCCAGTTCCACCGTGCGACGGAAGTGCTTTACCGCATCGCTCCAACTCAGCATTGTCTCCGCGATTCGCCCTCGCTGAAAATGCGGCTCGGGATCGTTAGGGAAGTCTTTCGTCCACGCATCCAGCACTCGATCCGCATCGCCGATGCGAAACCAAGCCAAAGACGCCGTCACGTACGCCTTGCTGATCTCCGGGCCATCCGTACCCGGGGCTTCGAACAGAGTCGCCCAGTGTGGGTTGACCTCGTCGAACTGGCCCGTCTGTGCCAAAGCCAACCACTGTTCGCGCTCCAATTGGCTGACCTCCCATCCCATCTCGAACGCGCGTCGCAGATGCGTTTCGACTTCGTCGAACTGCTCCAGACGCCTGTATGCGCGAGCGAGCAAGAAGTGAAGCTCCGCCCGTTCAAATGAAATTCGATCAGCGAACCGTAGCCAGGACAACGCACGTTCGTGATCGCGAGACTCCAGGCAGGCCGATCCTCGCCACAAAGCAACCTCAACGGTGACGGCCCAGAGGCCGGTGATCGCAACAAGGACGATGACCATCCAGAGCAGAACACGCACAACACGGCGAAGACGAGACGGGGGCGAGTTCGGCTGCGAGGAGGGCGACGGCGTTTCGTTCATGTCATGTATCCCTTATCCCTTTCCCTTGTCAGATTACTGTCGATCGGGGGATCTGTACAGGGCTGCAAGTTTCCTATACTGGTGTCGATTGGGAAACCGCATTGCATTCAGTAGAAAAGCAGCAATTCCATCCTCATGGAAGGCGTCCGCGATGGCCTCTCGTCTGGCTACTCTCCTTTCGCTTGCTCTGATCGGTTGGTCGTTCGACTGGGCAGCCGGTCAAGATACGGCAGCCCAAGACGGCCCGACCGGTTGCCTGAAATGCCATGACGGTATCGAGTCGATCCGCGAGCCGACCTCGCAAATGTTGGCGGAGATACTCGATTTTGGCGAGGTGCTCGACGATCCGAACGGTTGCATCGTCTGCCATGGCGGAGACCCGACCGCGGCAGAGAAAGAACAAGCGCACGGCGGCGACGCGTTCTATCCTGCCCCGGGCAGCCCGTGGGTCAATGAAGAGACATGTGGCCAGTGTCATGCAGAACATACGAAAGTGCAGTGGCACAGCTTGATGATGACCGAGGCGGGAAAGATCCAGGGCGTGTGTTGGTCCTTTGGCTCATTTCACCGCGAGCACGGTGCAAAATCGGGTTACGAACATTTCTGGGGCAACTACGATCTGGCCAATCCGGCCGATCCGGCCGAGCGACTGGGGACGAAGGAGTATCGGTCCTACATGGAACGGCTCAAGGAGCTTGAACCTCAGGTCTTCATGGATCGGCTGGTCAAGCTCCCCGAGGCACCAACGGATCTGACTGTACTTGCCAAGCAACCGGAATTGGCCGCGCTGACCTATATTCGAAACCAATGCCAACGATGCCATCACGCGGTCAAAGGACGGCAGGTTCGTGGCGACTACCGGGGAATGGGCTGCTCGTCGTGCCACATACCATATGGCAACGAAGGACTCTATGAGGGCGACGACAAAACGATCCCTCGAGACGAACGCGGCCATTCACTGGTGCATTCAATTCACGGCACGCGGGAAGCCAAAGTCATGGTTCACGGAAAGCAGTACAGTGGGATCCCAGTCGAGACGTGTACAACATGCCACGATCGTGGCAAGCGGATCGGAGTATCGTACCAAGGCTTGATGGAGACTCCCTACAAGTCGCCCTACAACAAAGACGGTGGCCACCAGCCGGCCCTGCACACAAAGCACTACATCGCGATGCACCAGGATATCCACTACGAGAAAGGGATGATGTGCCTTGATTGCCATACATCAATCGACGTACACAGCGATGGTTTCATCGCCGCGGCAAACCTGGGAGCCGTCGAGATCGAATGCAGTGACTGCCACGGTACTCCTAGAGCATACCCGTGGGAGTTGCCATTGGGATATGGTGACGAATTCGCGGCGGAGTTAGCCGACGGTCCGCCGCGTGGCACGACTGACAAACTCACGGAATACCTTGAGCAAGGCACGGTTTTCCCAGCCAAGGACGGCTATTTGTTGACCGCTCGTGGCAATCCCTTGGACAATGCCGTGCGTGATGGCGACAAGGTCATCATCTACACGGCCGGCGGAAAGGACATCGAACTGAAACCGCTGAAGCTGCTGGAGAAGGAAGATTCGCTCAAGACGGCCGGACAAGTAGCCATGGCGGAAATCGACCCTCATATCTCGAACATGGAATGCTACACCTGCCACGCGTCGTGGGTGCCGCAGTGCTACGGCTGTCACGTCAAGATCGACTACTCGGGAGGCAAGACTTGTTTCGACTGGCTTGGTGCCGGCCACCGCCACGATCAACGGCCCGAGTGTCGAGCCGATCGCGGCGAAACCGGCTACGACACAATCATCCCCGGCCAAATCGAAGAACAGCGTTCGTATCTCCGCTGGGAAAACCCCATCCTAGGCGTCAACGGCGAAAACCGAGTCACGCCAATCGCGCCCGGCTGCCAGCCTTCGATCACAGTTATCGGCGCGGATGGTGAACCGATTTTATTGAATCGCATTTATCAGACACCGGACGATGGTGAAGGCCAACTGGCGATCGATTTGAGCCCGACACAGCCGCACACAATGACAAAGGTGGCGCGAACTTGCGAATCATGTCATGTGTCAGGCAAGGCTCTCGGTTACGGAGTCGGCGGCGGCAAACATACGCGGCCGTGGGACGAACCATTGGTTGTGGAAATAGAGACTGCGGACAAGGAAGTTCTTCCCAAGCAGTATCAAGTGCAATGTGAAGCCATCGAGGGACTTACGGCCGACTGGTCGCGAGTGTTTGACCACGACGGAAAGCAGCTCCAGACGGTAGGCCACCATTTCCAGCATTCGCGGCCGCTGAATGAGAAGGAACGTCAACACATCAGCCGCGACGGAGTCTGCCTAAGTTGCCACAAAGAGATCCCCGATCGTTCGCTGGCCGTCAGTATCATGCATCACGTGGCTGAGTACTCCGACCAGCTTCCGAAGACACCCAAACAGCACGATTCGCTCGTCAATAGCATTCTCTTGCTGGCAGGCTGGGTGCAAGTCGCTGGGATGATCGCTCTGCCCACGATTGTCGTCGCAGCGGGGGCGTGGTACTGGCGTCGAAGAAGACGCCGACGAGCGGGCTGACCCAGACCTGTCGCCGCGATGGGGGCAACTAAACAGGAACTCCCCCGCTTAACTGCACGGAATGCACCCGCCAACCTCTTCGCCGCGATCCGGCTGAATCCAATGCCGAAGACGTTCGCGTGGGAAAAAAGCTCGGACGACGCTCAGCCTCTGGAAATTGGTGCATTTCTTGAGCGGTGGACATTTCCTGTTGATGGATCGGGATGCCAAGTTCTGTCCGGCGTTCAAAGCCGTCCTCGAAAACGAAGGCGTGGATACTGTTCTCTTGCCACCCAAAAGCCCGAATTTGAACGCCCACCTGGAACGCTTCTTCGGTTCGCTGAAATCCGAATGTCTTTCCCGAATGATCTTTTTCGGCGAGAAATCCCTGCGTCGCGCTCTGAGCAGCTATCTCGTCCACTACCATGAGGAACGCAATCACCAAGGGCTCCACAACGCCATCATTGTCCCCGGTGATGAACTCGGAAGCAGCACCGGTGAAATCGAGTGCCGGGAACGACTTGGCGGTCTGTTGAGATACTACTACCGAGACGCTGCCTAACCGCGATGTCCTTTTCTCCAATGCCGCGTGAACGTGGCAAGCGTCTGCGCCGGTCGCTGTACGCTGGCCACAACCACCTGAAGTATCAGCACCCTGGGCCAAACTGAGCCATCCCGTCCGGCGCGCCAGCCGAGACTCCACTCCCAACCGGTCAAGAGACCTCGCGTTTTTCTCATCGAAACGCGAGGCTGAGTTTTTTGACTACACGGGCTATTGCCGCCTCTTCAACGACCGGCCGTCCTTGCCGCTGGAATTTCCAGCCAAACACTCACTAGGTGGTCAAGAGGCTACTTATTCGGTTGAACCGATGTCGAGCTTGTCCCACTCCTTGCTGGACAGTTTCTCGAGTGCCTCCGGCGTCACCAAACCGTTTTCCTTGAACGTCAAGGATTTCAGCTTCGGCATCACCAGCAGCTTGTCCACCGCCGCATCCGTGACGTCCGTAGTCCTGATGGATAAGTCCTTTAGGTTTGGCAGCGTAGCGATGACGTCGACCGTGGCGTCCGTCATGTCTGGTATCGTCCAAATATCGAGTTGTTCGAGTGATTCGAGCGACTTCAGGTTCTCGAGTCCATAATCGCCGACCGATGAAAGCTCGTGTAGGTAGAGCCGCTTCAGCTCCGGCAAATCCGTGAAGACCTCCATCGCCGAGTCATCGACCATGGGAAGATCACGCAGGGTGAGCCGAGTGAGCTTCATACCTTTCAATGCGAGTACGCCGTCCGAACTGAACATCTGGCACCGGAAGATTTCCAGTTGAGTCAGAGTGTCAATCGCGGCCAGGTGTTGCCCCGCCTGTCCGGTGACGACGAAATCCTGCATCAGCAACGAATTCAGTGCCTTGCTCTGAGCCAAGTACTCCATGCCAAAATCGTCGACTGCGGTACTGCGGTGCTTCAGCGCGACAAGCTTCGGCAGGGCTCCGACGATCTCCATCGTCATATTGCCCGCCTCCATGTTGCCACGGAGATCCAGAACTCGGAGGTTCTCCAGTTTCCTCAGGTAGTCGGTTCCCAAGTCGTTGAAGCGATTCTGAACTAGTGTCAACCGATCCAGTTTGCTCATCTCGCAGATGACCTTCATAGCGCTGTTCGTGACGTTCACGTTCGACGACAGGTCGAGGTTTGTCAGATCCGGATACGACGCGGCGATCATCTCCACCGTCGAATCTCCAATCCCCGAGTTGGTCAACGCCAACGTCTTCAGGTTCTTCAGCCCCGCAAGTCCCGAAGCCATTTCGTCGTTCAACTCACGATAATTGAGTATCTGAAGTTGCTCCAAATCGCTTAGCTTGCCGAACAGTGCGATGTCATCAGCAGATAATGTAGAGCCGTCTTTGATAACGATACTCGTCATCACTCCGTCGGGCACAAGCGTGCATTGGCCATTCGGGCCAAGCTCGTCGAGAAGCTTCTTGGCGGCATCCACATCCTCCGCCTTGGCCGTAGACACGCGACCCGTGGGTTCCACTGGATCGCTTGGTCCGACTTCGCCACCGCCGTTGCCCGTGCCTTGGCCGCCGCTACCACCGTCACCGCTTTGCGATGGGCAACCTGTGAAACAAGCCAAACTAACGATCAGACCAGCGATCGTGCCACGCGTCAAAATAGAGCTTGTCATCATCATTCCTGAGTTTCTCCTAAATCAGTCCTACTGGATCGTCTATCGATCGATGTCAGATTGGGTGGCCGGGGCTGGACTGAGCGTCAGCGAGGGAAGCCCCAGGGTTTCGGGCTTGCGCCCTCCAACCCCAGCCACCCTGGCCTCAATCTACCTGACAAGTATCGACAGCCTCACCACTACGTCGATTGTCGCCTTGTCCCAAGTTCCGTTGTACGATGCCATACGGACGTCGCAAAGGAACCCGAAGCGTGAGCGAGGGAGACGTGCATCTTGAACTCCCTCGCTAACGCTTCGGGTTACTTTGTTGCGTAACTATCGCCTACAGCGGCGCTGCCCAATTAGCAGTGGGGGCACGGCGTGCCGCGCCCCCACTTGTGTTCATTATCATGACCGGTCAATCGCCGGTCTGCCTTTGGCGTTGCTTAGTCCAGCCGGTAACCTTCCGGATACTTCGGCTTGACCAAATCGGCCACTCCCGGGGTCTTGAGCGACGCGACGTTCGTGACCTTGAGGTTCTTCGCGTCCCACGCGATCTTCTCGCCCCAGTCGCCCATGGCGCCGTTGTCTCCGCCCTTGGCGGCTGCCCAAACGGCCAGATTGCCCAAGAGGATCATCTCGGTGAGCGGACCGGCCCGATTGATGAAGTTCGACTTGCAGATCATCGGATCGTCCGCGTCCAACGCCCGGAACAACTCGTACATGTTGTTCAGGTCGTTGTTGCCCTTGTTCTCGGCCTTCTCGTATTCGACTTCGACTTTCTCGACGCCCTTCAGTTCGTAGCGCCCGCAGTAATCGTCGCTGCTGTAGAAGGCACCCTTTTCGCCGACAACAAGAACGCCGCTGCTGGACACCCTCTCGATGCCCCATTTGCTGAAGACCTCCTGAGGCGGCTTGTTGCCTTTGCGATCGTACCACCAGAACGGAATGGCCGGCCGCTCGGACGTTTCCGGGAACTCGAACTTGATGACCGAGCTGGCCGGGAAGCTGTCGTAGTCGTGGCCTGAGCTCTTGGCGACGACGGAGATCGGATCCTGCAATCCGCAGGACGCGAATGGAACGGTCAACTGGTGGCAAGCCATGTCGCCCAAAGCACCACTGCCGAAATCCCACCAACCGCGCCACTGGAAGCTGTGGTAAAGACCCGGCCAGAATTCACGTTCCGGAGCGACGCCAAGCCAGTTCTCCCAGTCCAGCCCCTCAAGGGCGCGTGCGATTTCCTTCTTCTTTCCCTCGATGATCCGGTCGGCACCGTCAGGATTCTGCGCCTTGGCTTGCGAGGCGAACTTCTCCATAGTCATGCGGCGGCCAGGCCCTTGAGCCCAAATCGGACGATTCGACCACGCGTAAACTTCCTTCAACGTGCCGAGCACGCCAGAGCGAATCTGGGCGATTGCCTCGCGCGATGAATCCAGAGCCGTTCCCTGATTGCCCATCTGCGTGCAGACGCCGGTTTCTTTGGCGACCTCGGCCAGCTTTCGAGCCTCGTAGATCGTCCGCGTCAACGGCTTCTGCGTATAGCAGCTGATGCCCATTCGCATGGCGGCGAGCGTTGCGGGGGCGTGCATGTGGTCCGGTGTGCTGATCGTCGCGATATCGATGTCCTTGCCGTGCTTGTCAAGCAGTTCGCGATAGTCCGTGAATCTTTCAGCTTCCTTGAACCCGTCGGCTTTTCCCTTCCCATCGAGCCTGCCTCGATCAACATCGCAAATAGCGACGACGTTGCCGAATCGAGCTGCGTTGTTGGAATCGCTTCCTCCTTTGCCGCCTACGCCGATGCTGGCAACGTTGGGCGTATTGATCGCGGACCGGCTGATCGCCTTCCGAGTGCCACCGGCCACCCAGAAACCGACACCTGCGGCTGCGGTGGTTTGAAGGAATTTACGACGTGTGGTTCGTGCCATGGATGTGTTCTCCTTAGTGGGGATCATTTGGTGTGCCAAGTCTACAGGTTATACGACGAACCGCATTTGTTCAATCAGCAGAGCGGGCTCAGGCACCCTATTTTGTCGCCGCTTAGGCGATTTCTCGCCCACTGAAAGTGGTGGTTCCGCCTTCGCAGCCGTCGACGGCTGCCGACACCCGCCGGCACGCAAAACCTACTTTCCAATGCAGAATCGACCGAAGATGCGGTCCAGGATATCGTCGGTGTAAACGGCGCCGACGACTTTGCCAAGTTCGTCAAGAGCGATGCGGAGTTCGGCCGCAACGAACTCCTCGCCGATGCCGTCCGCTGCGGCTTGCTGGGCTCGCACGAGACTGGACGACGCCAATCGCAGGCTTTCCCTGCAGCGGATGGCAGTCCCGGCGACTACGCCGGTTTCCTCGGAAAGTGTCTCCAGAATCCGTTCGTAGATCGCGTGGCGCAGCGTCGACAGCCCTCGCCCCGTTTCGCTGCTGGTTTCGATCGCTGGAAGGTGCAAATCGGTCGATCGTGCTCCGTCGGTCTTCGTCAGAACCAAGATCCGACTGGCTGGCTGCTGTCGTTCAAGTTCTTGGCGTTCCCAATCATTGACGTGACGTGTGGAGTCGATGCAGAAAAGCTGAATGTGCGCTCGTTCAGATTGCCGCGCGGTTGCAGCTTGGGCCATAGCGACAATTTCCGAATCGTTCTCGGTCGCGACGCCAGCCGTGTCGATCAATTGGCACTTTAGCCCTTCGATTCTAATGTCTGTCGTCAGATAATCCCGCGTCGTTCCTGCCGTTTCTGCGACGATCGCTGCACGATGACCAGCCAACGCGTTCATCAAACTGCTCTTGCCCACATTGGGCCATCCGATCAGCGCGATTCGAAACGAACCAGTTGATTCGCCACGCGATGACATTTGTTCCGCCAACCGGTCAACTTGCTTGCTTGTCTCCTCCAGTCGCTGGTCCAGCCGTTCGGTCGAGATGAACTCGATGCCTTCGTCGACAAAATCAAGCCCTGCCTCGACATCGGCAAGCAGGTCGAGTAATCCATCTCTCAGACCACCCAGCGGCCCGCCCAAACCTCCGGCCAGTTGAGACAGAGCGACGTCCAACTCGCGATCACCGTGGGCGTCGATCACGCCCAGCACAGCTTCTGCTTGCGTCAGGTCCAAACGTCCGGCGAGAAACGCCCGCATCGTGAATTCGCCCGGTTCGGCCACGCGAGCGCCGGCCGCACACACCGTAGACAGAGCCGCTTCAAGCAAAGGCGGCGACCCGATCGTGTGAAGTTCGGCCGATGGTTGCCGCGTGTAGCTTCTACTGCTGGGCCACAGGTATAGATCGCACGGCAAGTCACCAATGGGTAGAGGCGTGAGTAGAAAACCAGCCAGCACGGTGGGGCGATCCACTCTCGTCAGATCGAAGTCGTCATTCGTCCGAAAGCAGTCGCAAAGGCATCTAACAACATCGGGACCGCTGAGCCGGATGATTCCTCGCATGGCGCCACCCGGCGCCGAGGCAATTGCGGCGATAGTCTCGTCGGAATTCACAGCAGCGGATTACATCGTCTCCGGTTCTTCGTCGATCGCTTCCAGCTCCTTCAACTCCTCGATCAGCAGCCGAATTTCGTTTTCGTATTCGCTGGACATGTCACCTATGACCAGTTGTCTGAGGAACGCGGCTGCCCCGCCTTCGCCCAATGCTGCCGCTTCGGCGTCGGGGAATCGAAGCATTGGATCTGGAGCGATCAAACGGCGACAGAAACTCATCAGGAGTTCGTTACAGGTCACCTCTTCGGGCAGGATGCTGGTCAGATGCTGAGGCAACTTGCGTTTGGCTTCGAGCAACTCGCCGTATGTCTTCATTCCTCGAAACGGCTGGCATCCCGAGAGCATTTCGACAAGTACGTACCCCAAAGCCGCCAAATCACTGCGCGGCGTGTTATCGCGACCGTCAAGCACTTCCGGCGCGGCATAGGTTGGCGTGCAAGTGCGAGTCGGCGGCGGATCATCCATCTCAAAAGCAGCACCGATGTCGATTATTTTCGCATTCCCCGTTCGTTTGAGCATCACGTTTGACGGCTTGACATCGCCGTGCACGATGCTCTCGCGATGCAGGGCCGCCAGGGCCGCAAGGCACTCGTGCACGATCGATACTGCAACTCCCGGCTTGAATCGCGTCTGATCGGGGCCTTCGTTCGCGATCACGTCGTTGATGTATTCCCAGCGACGCGTGCTGACGCGCTCCTTTACGCGGCTGAACGCTTGGTTGCACATGAGTCGTCGGAGATCAAAACCATCGACCCACTCCATCACCATCATGCGGATTCGTTCGCGGTCGACAAAGTTCTGCACGTCAAGGAGGTTGTCCTGAGCGATCAGAGCCACGTGTGCCGACACCTTGGCGATGCGGATCATGGCTTCGTCGTATTTGCGGGCGTCCTCGAAGCGTTCGGGACTAAACACCTTCACGGCCACCGGAACGGTGAAACTGTCCGCACCTCGCGAGTGGCTCAGGTAGACGACGCCCTGGCCTCCAGCCCCTAGACGCTTCTCCAAATAGTAGTGGACCGTCCAGTGAAGGCTTCTGGCCCTCAGGATTTGGCTGTAGCGATCAAGCAATTCGTCGTCGCAAGCGGAAGGTTCTTCGCGGCCGCGCGTCACGGTCGCCTTAACACCGTGCCGTGTTGTCGCCAGCGTTGATATTGGGTCGAATTTGGTCATGGGACGGATGAGGATTCCGAGGGTATTGCAGCTATGTTAGTCATGACCAACCAACCGCGTCCAGGTAGAAACAAGGGTAGGCATTCGGGGAGTATGGTGGCGCGGGTCGGCTAAGCCATCTGTCGGACTTGTATCGGCGAACGGGATGCCGCTGAAATCCACCAGCACAGTACCGACAACTCAAACCTAACACAAACGCCCCAGAGGGACCAGCCGATTGACTTGGGAGACATCGCAGCGAATGTAGCGAGGACATGGCCCGCTGGGCAGCTAGGGATCCGCAGGTACACTGTTCCTATGGTCTTCATTGTTTGGAATCTATACCATGCCAGGCCCGCGATCCTTTGAGGAGAAGTTAGCCCAACGGTGGCCCCCACCCGAGTGGCGTGACGTCACGGTATTGGTCGCCGTCTCCGGGGGAGCTGACAGCGTAGCATTGCTGCGCGGTTTGGCTGCTATTCGCCAGCCGGGAGAAGGGCGAATTCTGATTGCCCATTTGAATCACGGCCTGCGCGGCGACGAGTCGGACGGGGACGAGGCCTTTGTGACGCGGCTTTGTGGACAGTTGGATTTATCTTGCGAGATCGGCCGTGGCCCACCGCCCTTGGAGCGTTCAGATTCAGAGCCGCCGCCGGAGACGTCCGAGGTCAATGCACGCGAATGGCGTTATGACTTCCTCAGGCAGACAGCGGCCGAAGTCGGAGCCAGGTTCGTCGCCACTGCCCACACGGCCGACGATCAGGCCGAGACCATACTGCACCGCATACTCCGTGGAACGGGCGTCACGGGCTTGGCCGGCATTCGAACTTTCCGGCAATTGATTCCCGGCGTGGCGATTGTTCGGCCCATGTTGAGCTTCCGCCGCACGGAAGTAATCGAGTACCTCAAAGAGATCGAGCAGGATTATCGCGAGGACTCGACGAATACGGATGTCCGCTTCACGCGGAACCGCATCCGTCACGAACTACTTCCCGAAATCGCCGTCCACTACAATCCGAATGTCGTGGACGCTTTGACGAGATTGGGTTCGATGGCCGGTGATGTTCAGACTTTGCTCGATGAACTCGTCGCCGAGTTGGCTGAGCGCTGCATCACAGAGAGTCGAGGCGATGCAGTGACGATCGACGGTCGACCGCTGCGGCATGCAAATGGCTTTCTCGTTCGCCAGATGCTGATTTCCATTTGGGGCAAACAAGGCTGGCCGCAACAAGCGATGGGCTACGACAAATGGGATCAGTTGGCGGAGTTCGCCACAGCCGACGAAGCAGCGAATTCAGAGACGAAAATCGTCCTTCCCGGCAACATCTTGGCGGAACGGAAGGGCGGTGTGCTGGTACTGCTAGCAGCCGAATCCGACGCCCGTGCAAGCATGTCTTGACCTGATACGTCAAATAGTCCTACGATCACGCGCTTCCCTGCGCCCAAAGTGCGCTTTAACGGAGGTAGATCTGCACGCACGGCGCGCGCAGATTGCGACCCTGAACCCGCAAAGCCAATCGCTGTGTACCGGACACTCGTCATTACCATTCTGCTCGCCTCGTTTGGCCTTCGCTTGGCCGCCGCATGCTGGTGGCAGAACCGGCTGCCGGAAGACACGAAATTTGGCTTTCCGGACAGCGAAAGCTACTGGATGTTGGCGGAGACCATTGCCGAGGGTCAGCCTTACCAGACGAACCCCGATCGCCGCGTCTTCCGCACGCCCGGCTACCCGTTGCTGTTGGCTGGGTTGTTCTGCGCAGCGGGCGACGAGCCTCCGATCATGTGGTCCCGAGCCCTGAATGCCTTGTTGGGCACGTTGGCCGTCGGGGCCGTGATCCTGCTGGCACATTTGCTATTCAACGAAAAGGCTGCGTTATTAGCGGGCGCGGCGGCAGCGCTATACCCGGGTGCAATATCCAACAGCACCTTCGTTCTTTCCGAAGCACCGTTCTGTCCATTCATGGTGCTCTGCCTTGTTCTCTGGGTGCTGGCTTGGAAGGCGCCGAATGGACGACGACAAGCGGTGTTTGGGGTTATGGGTGGCGTTCTGGCCGGAATCGCGACACTGATGCGGCCAAGTTGGCTGCTGTTCACGCCGTTTGCGATCGTCGTGGGATTCGTGCTTGTCCCATGGCTGGGCAAACACCAATTCCGTCGTCACGTTTGGGTAGGCGTTTGGACGGTGGCCGGCCTTACGGCAACCATGATGCCTTGGTGGGTTCGCAACTGGCGAGTGACCGGTGGTTTTGTACCCACCACGTTACAGGTAGGCGAGAGCCTGTACGACGGCCTTAGTCCCGAAGCAACAGGCGCCAGCGACATGCGATTTGTGGATCGGTTTCGCCAGCAACTTCGCGAGGAGGACGCCCAACGCGGTAACTCCGCGGCGGAACTAGCCAGTTTCGAGCAGCGACTCGACGGGCGGATGCGAGACGAGGCGTTGACGTGGGCTAAATCGAATCCGGGGCGAGTCCTTGAGTTGGCCGCGGTCAAGTTCGTCAGAATCTGGAATATCTGGCCGAACGAGCCGTCATTGCGTCAGCCCCTTCTTTGCGCTGTCGTGACGGTCGGATACTTGCCAATTTTGATTCTTGGAACGTGTGGCGTGTGGGAGTACGGTCGCAAGAACTGGCCTTGTCTGCTGTGTTTCCTGCCAGCGGCGTACTTCACGTGTTTGCATATGGTGTTTGTGGGATCGATTAGATACCGCCAGCCTGCGATGCTGCCCTTGATTGTGCTTGCGGCTGGTTTTGTGGGGCATGCGATTTGGAAGCGGGCGGAGCCCACTTAGTATTGATGCACGAACGGAATCGTGGATTTATCGCTCGAAGTCACTCGTTTGTGCGAGGCGTTTTGCTGAGCGCCGCGTTAGTGGTCTTGGCGCTTCTTGCCGCTTGGATGGTAGCCAAGAACCGTATGCACGACGAGGTGTGCCGGACGATCCAATGCGGACTCGCTGAACAGTACGCCGGACTTCATGTTTCCGTGAGTTCCGCCAGGGTGATCGAAGGAAGCGGAGTCGAGATCCACGGGGTAACTATCGCCGAGAAGGACAGTAGCTCGGCGCTGGTGTATGTCGACGAGATCTTCGCGGCTTGCCCGATCAGATTGGAAGGGCTGCTGAAGGGGGAAAAGCCGCAAGCCCAGCGTATCGTGCTTCGTGGTCTGAAGGTGTGGGCCAAACAACAGCCCGACGGCACATGGAATCTCGATAGACTCTGGCCACCACCGAAACTCGGCAACAATTCACCGCCTACCACCGTCACCGATGGCGAGATTGAAATCGTCGTTGCCGACAGTGGCGAATCGTCTGCGTTCAGCTTGCGCAATATCGATGTGGAGGTCACTCCAGAACGCACGACGGCGCCCCCTCACCAAATGACGGCCGATGTTCACCGCCCTGCCGTGCAAATCCGTGGGTCCTTCGAGGGTGATCATTTCGACACGGTGAACCTGAACGGCCACTTCGACCCAAACACAGGTGCATGGGAAGCCGTTGCCGCTGCGGAGGGCCTGCAGCTTTCACCAAAGCTTCACGCGGACCTACCCGCCACGTGGCGACAGAAGGTTGCGTCCGCTGCATCGATAAGCGGCCAGATGAAGGTGGAAGTCCGTGTCGCGAAGAAGGCGGCCAAAGAGGCCCCGATCGATTTCAGGGTCTCAGGGACATTGACCGACGGGCAAATCGCAGACCCACGGCTGCCGGTCCGTTTGTACGACGCGAAAGCCGAGTTCCTTTGCGACAACCAGCATCTGATCATCGAGAGGTTTTCTGCCAGGAACGGAGACACCTCGTTGGAGCTGACGTTCCAGCAGAATGGCTTCGCGAAAGACAGTCCAAAAGCTTTACGAGCCAGAGCCACGAAACTGACCCTGGACAAGCGGTTTATTGATTTCCTGCCGGATGACCCGTTCCCACTTCGAAGAACTTGGCTCAAGTACTATCCCATCGGTGTCGTCGACGCGGACGTCAGTCTGGTATTCGACGGTCGTCAGTGGACGCCGGACCTACACATGGTCTGTCACGACGTTTCGTTCACGTACAAAAAGTTCCCCTATCGCATCGATCGAGGGCGCGGGACTGTCTCGCTGAAAGACGACGTGCTCAAGCTCGATATCAAGGCGATAGCTGGCGGGCAAGTCGTGGTCATCCACGGGGCCGTTGCTCATCCTGTCAAGCATCCCACGGGATCAGTGACAGTGATGTGCGAGCAGCCAATCCCGTTGGACAACAAGCTTCTATCAGCAATTGTCGAACCTCCCTCGACACAACGGCTGATCCGTTCGTTCCATCCGGGCGGCACGATTAGCGTAGTCGGCACCTTCACATTTGACGGCCCTGGCAAGGCTGGGACGCACAAGGACGTGAGAATCGGGCTGCACAATTGTTCCGTGCAGTATGAGAAGTTTCCTTATCCACTGGGCATGATTCGCGGAACAGTACGCTGGAACGACGACGGATGGTTCTTTCAGAATATTTCGGGCTACAACGACAGCGGCTATATCGAATGCAATGGCTCGCTGAAACGGACGCCCGCTGGCGAGAGCCTCTTGGCATTGGATTTCGTGGGAATCGACGTGCAGTTGGAAGACGAACTGAGGGACTCGCTGAATCCGAACACCGCGCAACTGTGGAACGACCTCCGCCCTCGCGGCTCCCTCGATCACTTGATGGTCAATCTGCGACATGTGATGCCTGCGAATCATTTGTCGTTGAAAGTGAGGGCACAACAATGGGAACAACGGCAGAAGGGCGAAGGCCGCAGTATCACTATCCATCCAAAATGGTTCCCCTACCGCTTGGACGATGTGGCAGGCGTGGCCAACTATGTGGATGGACTTGTGACGCTTGAGAAGATGTCGGCCAAGCACGACGAGACGGAGATTACCCTCAACGGTCAGTGCAACTTCACCAAAGACGGTCGCTGGCAAGTAAGCTTGACGGACGTCGTGGCGGACCGTGTTCATTTCGATCGCGAATTGCTTGACGCATTGCCCAAAGAGCTGGGCCGTGCTGCCGCAAAACTGAACCTGCGCGGCAACATCAACATGCCGGACGAGGAGACGGACAGTTGGCTAACGTTCGCCGGGCACGCGGGAGCAAGGCAACAGACCACGGCAAACTGGAATGTTAAGTTCGATATCGAAAACGGCAGCATGCACTGCGGGCTGCAGTTGGACCATCTTCACGGCGACGTGCAGTTGTACGGCAGCAGCGGCCCACAGGGCTTCTACAGCCGCGGTGAATTGAAACTAGATTCGATGTTCTACAAGGACATGCAACTGACGAATGTCAGCGGACCACTGTTGATTACTCCGACACACGTCGTTCTGGGATCTGAATCCGAGCGCGGGCGCATAGATGGAGCGCCTCGCCAAGTGACAGGAAAAGTCTTTGGTGGCGACCTCTCGGTTGACGCCGTCGTTCAATTGGATAACGAGACCCCGTACGTGATACAGGCAAGGCTGAACGAGGTCGATTTGGCCCTACTAGCCCAAGAGATGGCCCTGAAAAACCGCAATGTTAAGGGGAAGGTAAACGCGCTGATCAATTTGGAGGGCAACGGCTACGGCAGGGATTCGTGGCGCGGCGACGGGCTGGTCCGACTGTATGATGCCGATATCTACAAAGTTCCCGTGATGTTGGCTTTGCTCAAGTTCTTGGACTTCCGTCCACCGGACAGGACGGCATTCACCAGCAGCGAAGTTGATTTTCGCATCGAGGGTGAACAAGTCTACCTGGACAAGATCAACTTCCATGGCGACGCTGTCAGCCTGAAAGGCTATGGCGAAATGAACCTGGACCGTCGGATCGACCTCAAGTTCTACACACTGGTAGGTCAACGAGAATTTGACTGGCAACTCCTGCGATACCTGGTGCAGCAGGCCAGTTCGCAGATTCTTGTGATCCGCGTCACCGGGACGTTGGATCGACCTGAACCGATCCAATTGCCACTGCCGGCGATCAAGGATGCGTTGCAGGAACTGTTCCCCGAGGTGGCGAAACGACGAGAGGAACGCCGAGAACTGGGCCTTCCGACCTTCCAGCCGCTCCGCAGAATTGCTGATGGGCTGAACGTATTCCGATAGGAAACACGGTAGGTTCTCGCGTCCGATCTCGCGAAGAGAGCCAAAGGAAAGACTCCTGACACTGAAGCCCCGAAATCTGTAGACTGACACCTGGAATCTGACAGCCGCGAACCAAGACCAAGGCCAAGACATGCGTTTCACCAAGATGCACGGGGCTGGAAACGATTACATCTACGTGAACTGTTTCGACGAGCCCGTACCTGCTGACTTGCCCGAGCTGGCACAGAAAATCTCGGATCGTCGCTTCGGCGTCGGCGGTGACGGCCTGATTCTGATTCGCCCATCGGACGTGGCGGACGCTCACATGCATATGTTTAATGCCGATGGCAGCGAGGCGGAGATGTGCGGCAATGGCATTCGCTGTGTCGCCAAGTTTCTCTGCGATCACGGCATCTGCACGAAGGACCAATTGCAGATCGAAACTGGGGCTGGCGTGCTATCGTTGGATCTGCAGATAGTCGACGGGTTGGTCCAACAAGTCAAAGTGGACATGGGCGAACCCATCCTGGAGGCCGCCAGTATCCCAACGACCCTACCTGGTAGCCCGGTCGTGGATGTCGAACTGCAAATCGGCGAACACTGCTTGAAGGCGACCTGCGTCTCGATGGGCAATCCACACTGTGTTGTGTTTGTTGACCACGCCACAGATGATCTTGTCCTTGGATTGGGTCCCAAGATCGAAGTAGATCCACGCTTTCCGGCACGGGTGAACGTCGAATTCATCGAGGTCCTTGGCCCTGGTGAAGTCCGTCAGCGCACCTGGGAACGGGGCTCGGGCGAAACGTGGGCCTGCGGCACAGGCGCAAGCGCCGTATGCGTGGCAGGCGTTTTGTCGGGACGTACTGAGCGAAGAATCCTCAATCATCTCCGCGGAGGTGATTTGGAACTGTACTGGAACGAACAAGACAATCACGTCTTCATGACAGGCCCCGCCGAGGAAGTCTTCAGCGGCGAGTGGTCAGAGGCGAAAACGGGGTAGAACTAGAACAAACCAGAAGGCACGGATGCGAATGATGGCCCGCTTCAGAGAATTGAAAGCAAAGCTAGGTGGTCTGGCTGTCTACGCGGCGGTTCGCGGGTGGATGGGCACACTGGACTATCAGGCGTTTTTCTACGACCGATCCGTTGATCCGGCGACCCGTGGTTTCCGAGGCCCAGTCGTCTTCATCTTTTGGCACGAGTACATACCGTGTCCCGTTTACCTGCGTCCCCACTGCAATGTGGCGATGTTGGTCAGTCGCCACCGCGATGCCGAGTGGCTTACGCAATCGGCCCGGTTGATGGGGTTTCGTTCCGTTCGCGGTTCGACGAAACGTGGCGGTGGGACGGCTTTGCGCGAACTGTTTCGCACAAGTCGCACGATGAATCTAGGCATAACGCCCGACGGCCCCCGGGGACCGAGGCGGCATGTCGCGGCGGGATGCGTCTACCTGTCATCCAAGCTGGACGTACCGTTGATCCCATTCGGTATTGGCTACCATAAACCGTGGCGATTGCCCACATGGGACCGATTCGCCGTTCCGCGCCCCTACTCGCGGGTACGTATTGTCGTGGGACCACGCATCCAGATCCCTCCGGACCTGAACCGCGAAGACATCGGCCACCACCAACAGCGGGTCGAGCGTGTGCTGAATCGTCTGACTGACGAGGCGGAGGAGTGGGCGGATTCGGGCGACCGCAGACAGGGCCAGATTCCATATTGCTGCCAGCCCGCCCCGTTGCCGTCTCGGATGGCGGAGACTCTGCCACCATTTTCCAGCGATTTGGTGCTTCCTCGCACGCCGTCGTCGGCCAAAAAGTGCGCATAACAGAGCTTTGCGGGACGTCAAAGGACGGAAGCCATATATACAACCCATATGTGAATCACTATACTTTTGGTGGTAGGTTCGTCGAACGAGTACGCGGGGTCAGTCTATTTTGCAGTCTCCCACGATCCTCTCTTTCGCCTGTCCGACCAGTTGGGCCGTTATGTGGGCCCTGGTCTCGTCGACCCAGAGACTAAAAAACGGGTCATTGTTACCTCACACAGGAGTTCGATGGTGGGAAAGAAGTTGTATTGCGGAAACCTGAGCTACAATGTCAGCAGCTCCGACTTGGAAACGTTGTTTTCCCAGTTTGGCAGCGTCGCAAGCGCCCAGGTGATCCAAGACCGTGACAGCGGCCGCAGCAAGGGTTTTGGTTTCGTGGAGATGGATGACGACGCCGACGCGGCTTCGGCCATCGAGGCTCTCGATGGAACCGAGCACGAAGGCCGGTCCATCAAAGTGAACGAGGCCAAGCCTCGCGAGCCGCGCCGAGGTGGCGGTGGCTACGGCGGAGGCGGTGGCGGTGGCTACGGTGGTGGTGGCGGTGGCCGTCGAGGCGGACGCTACTAGTCGCTAGTCGCCCGGGGCGGGCACGCCCCGCAAAACTCGCCCGGTCAGATTCGTCTGTTGCTGACCGGGCATACCCAAGCATGCCACGGTGTCAAGTTCGGTGCTTGACGTTTGCGCATAATGTGTGTGCGTGCTCGGCCTTCAATAAACCAACTACCAAGGAGCAAGGATGGCCAGAGACCAGAACACGTTCGCGAAGCGTCAGCGGGAAATGAAGAAGAAGCGGAAGGCCGAAGAGAAGCGGGAGCGTCGCCGCCTGAGGAAGGAACAAGCCAATACCGACGTCGAAGAGGACGCGGCTGAAGACCCGACCGCCGAAACCGCCGAAATCGCCGACGAGGCGTAATCGCTCAGACGATCTCGCGAATCGATGGGAACCTACTAGGCTGTCTTGGCACGCGGCATTCGCCTCTGCAAATCTATACCAGAACGATCAACTCGTGAAACAGCCGAACCGACGTTCGGCTTTCGCGACTAATGAACGTCATTGCCGTCAGTTTTTTGGTCTATACGTTCGGTATCGCATTGCTCGGGATTTGGAGCGTGCGGTACTCTCGGCGATCAGAAGCTGACTTCTTGCTGGCTAGCCGAGGGTTGGGAGCGTGGGTTGCCGGCTTGTCGGCGGCCGCATCGGCCGAAAGCGGCTGGGTCACGCTCGGCCTGGTGGGAATCGCCTTCAAAACCGGCGTCAGCGCCCTGTGGATCGTTCCGGGAACTGTCGCGGCTTTCATCTTCAACTGGTTTGTTCTTGCGCCCAGGTTGCATGAGGTCTCCCGTGAATCGAACGCGCTGACGATACCGGACGTACTCGCCGCACCCCATCGCGCCTTGCCTGCAACGCTGATCCGGTTGGCAGGCGTTTTGATCATCCTAAGCATGCTCACGGCTTACGTGGCGGCACAATTGAACGCAGCGGGCAAGACGTTCCAGCAGACGTTTGACTGTGACTATAGCGCCGGCGTTTTGCTCGGGACGACGATTATCCTAGCCTACACCGTCACCGGCGGATTCCGTGCAATCGCATGGACCGACGCGGTGCAGTCCATCTTCATGATCTCGGCCGTAACGCTGGTTCCCGCCGTACTGATTGCCAAGTTGGGTGGACCGAGTGAATTTTGGAATCGGCTGAGCGTCATGGAACCAGACGGCAGTCTGACCGATCCTCTGGCAGGCAAAGCGGGTTTCGCTTTGGTCGGATTTCTCGCCTTGTGGCTAGGCATACCACTGGGAAATCCTGGTCAACCTCACATGCTGGTTCGTCTGATGGCCGTCAAAGATCGCGCAGCAATCCGGCGCGGCGGCGTCATTTCGTCCTGCTGGGTGCTCGTCCTGTTCACCGGTGCCGTTTTCCTGGGAATGGCCGCCCGAGCGTACTACGGCGAATTGCAGGATCCAGAAAGAGCACTGCCAACCATCGCGACCGATGGCGACGTGATGTCGGGCGTGGTTGGCGGAGTGTTGATCGCGGCTATCCTGGCCGCCATCTGCTCCACGGCCGATTCCCAACTGCTCGTTTCGGCGTCCGCCATCAGCCACGATGTCCCCGTTGGAGTCTTTGGCAAGCCCCTTTCCATCGCACGCAAGATATTTGTGGATCGTGCAGCCGTGATTCTCGTTGGCGCGATTGCGACCGCGATCGCGTTAGCCAAGGTTCGGTCTGTCTTCAGTTTCGTTGTCGACTACGGCTGGGCGGGACTTGGGGCAGGATTCGGGCCGGCCTTGATCATGTCGCTGCTGTGGAAGCGAAACACGGGGTGGGGTGTATTCGCAGGGATGGTCGTTGGGATCTTGACGGCCGTGATCTGGAGGCAGTTTCCAGACCTGCACGCACAACTCTATAATCTGGTCCCAGCGTTTCTGTTTTCCTTGGCGGCAACTTATGTCGTTAGCCTGTGTACCCAGCGGACATTGGTCGCGGGGCCGGAGCTTGAGAACCAAAATCCCGAGCAATGCCGCGTTAGGTAGGTTGTGAGAGAATGCTCGTTTAACCCGAAGCCGGAGGCGATGGCGAGCAGTGGGATGGATCGTCCACA
>CAZUAH010000015.1:8775-62078 GCA_964617665.1 uncultured Pirellulaceae bacterium | reverse complement strand
CACCGGAGAGATCAAGCCGGTTTAGGAACGCGGGGAGAATAACTTCGGTGATTCGTCCGTAGCTACGGTCGCCAGACCGTAGAGAATCGCGACTCCACCGTCTGGCGACGGTAGCTACATCTCTGGAGCTTATTCTTCCCGCGTTCCTTAGAAAAGACTGCTTGCAAAGCGAAGGGAAATGAGGAAGCCATGAGTTCCTGCCGATGGATAACTGCCACGTTGTGCTCTACCATGTGCTTCATCTCGGGGGCAGATGCGCAGACGGCGCGATCTTCGACTTACAAGGGCTGGAACGCCTACGTGCTGGAAAACGATCTCGTCCGGTTGCACGTCGTGCCGGAGATTGGCGGCCGGGTAATTCAGTACTCGCTGGGCGAAAAGGAGTTCTTCTGGGTCAATCCGGCGCTAGTCGGTAAGACTTCGCCAGAAACGGGCCTCGAGCCCGACGGCAGTTGGATGAACTATGGCGGCGACAAGCTCTGGCCGGCGCCGCAGGGCTGGGACACCGACCAGCAGTGGCCGGGCCCGCCTGACGCCGTGTTGGACGGGCAACCCTATCGTGCCGAAACGGAGAGCGATCCCGCAGGCATGCGGCTGACCAGCCGTGTCGATCCCCGCAGTGGCATCCGCTTCAGCCGCCGTATCCGTCTTTCGCCACAGTCCACGCGCGTGTCGATCGAAGCCACGATGACCAACATCGACGACAAGCCGCGTCGCTGGGGCATCTGGGCCCACACGCAACTCGATGCGGGGCTGCCCGGCAGCGACGACTACAATCGCCTTATGCGTGCTTGGTGCCCGATCAACCCGCGAAGTCATTTCGACTGCGGCTACGACGTTATTTTCGGCCAAAAGGATAACCCGTCGTTCCAGGCTGATGCCAAGAGCGGCCTGATGAAAGTCAGCTATCACTACAAGGTCGGCAAGATCGGATTGGACAGTCACGCTGGTTGGGTCGCTACCGTCGACGGTCGCGCGGGGGACGTCTTCGTCCAGCGTTTCAAGTTCGATCCCGAAAAGGAGTATCCAGATCGATCCAGCGTCGAGTTCTGGCACAACGGCGTCGGTAGAATCTACGCTTACAACAAGTGGATGTATATGCCGGACAACCGTGCGGACAACCCATACGTATTTGAAAGCGAGATCCTTAGTCCGTACGCTCGGTTGCGCCCAGGCGAGAGCTTCACGTGGCGGTACGATTGGTACGCCTGCCGGATCGGTGGTGACTTTCCCGTGGTCGATTGCAGCGATGCCGGCTTGATTTCCAAGCCGCTGGCCTGCCGGTGGGATGAGGATCGAGTTCGATTGACCGGACGCTTCGGCGTCTTCCATCTGGGACGCGTGATCCTCGAGGCATACGACGCGAAAAGCAAGACAGTAGTGACTGACACGGTTGACGCCCGCGCAACGCCTCTCCGGCCCATCGTGCTTGCCCGCACGCTCCGACTACCTGCAACGACGCACGGCATAGCCTTGATCCTGCAGGATGCCGATGGCAAGGAGATCGGCGAGATTACGCGCATGGAAGAACCACGTGAGGGTGCCCGGGAACAGGGAGGGCGAAGCTCCCGCTGAGCCGGACTATCGGTACCGACGCACGGCTCGGCAGGAGCCTCGCCCTCCCGAAAGCCGTGAACAATGACGAGTTGAAATCCCGGACACCCCCAATGGCATCGATACGAAAGAACGCAGTGAGGTTGAGATGAATTCCTGGTCATTCGTGATCATGTGGGCGGCTTTGATAGCCGCAACGGTTTGCCCGACTTCGGCCGATGAGCCTGTCAGCATTCGATCTTTGCTCGACGAGATGGCCGACGGCGATGCACTTTCCCGTTGGCCGCAGCCGGTCTACCAGCAGCGCCAGGCGAGCAGCTACAACCGCGCCTCCATCCACGGACGCTAGGTATGCTAAGTGACCATCCCCCAGCAGACTGCCCGATTGCAGTTGCCGCAGCCCTGCCGCCTTCTCACAGAGGCGGCAAGCTGACACTAGTCGACTACATCATCGACGACGACCCCGGACAATTGGCTATTTTGCCATTTTTTTGCCTCTATCGACCAATCGACCTGCCACGCCTGCAGCTTCCCCTTGAACTGCCGAACTCGCAAACCCGTCACTGTAGCATTCTCCGACGCCTCGACTTCAGTTGAGCCGTCGATACGCAGTCCGATCGGGAGACAATCCTCTGCACCGACCATCCTGCGGATGTCGATACCAGTCACATCCCCCTGGTTCAACTTGACGGCCTGGGCGACACCCAGCTGGGCGAGCTGCACGGGCCCTTTTTCGAGCTCCGACGACAACGCTTCGGCCGATAAATCAGGAATGGCAATACCCTGCAATTTCGCACCCGCTTCTATTGTCTCCGTATGCTGGTTTACCGCCATCTTTTGGGGGTCGCCTGAGGGCAAGACGATCGGCTGATTAGCGCGTGCATAGAGGCGGCGCAGGTTGTTATAGACGTCGCGGGCACGTCCGATCACATTGTCGTGCGAGAACGGGAGTTCTCCCAACACAGGCCAGGGCAGGCCCAGATCGCGACAAAGAAGTTCACCCAGCCCCGCACACCCGGAAGCACGTTCGTACATCCGCTCCTTGAGCCATCGCAACTCAGGCCTCGCCTCCGCCTGCTCGGCGATTTGAAGGCTCAGCTGGGCAATCCACCAACAACGGGCCGTCAGCTCGATCCAATCAACGCCACCAGGCTGGTCGAACAGGGAGGCGGCAAGAATGGCTGACGGCGTGGGCAAGAAGACGAATTTGGCATCGGTCGCAAAGGGATCAAAGTCCAGCTGCTCGATGCGGACACAAACGGATACGGCACCCGGCATCGGAACCTGCAAAAGGCACAGCGGCCCAAGTCGCGCCACTCCCCCGCCAAAGCTTGCGTAAGCAAAGCTTTGACCATCGATACTCAACAACGGTGGAAAAGGCTGCAGCCGGGCGCCGCCCGGCTGCATTTCGCCCAAATGAAGCAGCGCGTAGCTGGCCACAGCTTCGACCAGTGGGTGATCGTCTTCAGCGGCGTCGAGCAGGGCTTCGATGGCCTGACTTCCCCACTGCGACAAGGCCGCAACGGCCGCTAGACGCTTGCGCGGATCCGACGCGTTCATTTGTTCTGTCAGCAAACGAAACGTCACTGGTTCTTCGGTCTTATTCAAGTGGCCGGAACTCACCTCGATCATCCCGGTCAAGAAATGCTGCTGCATGCTCTCCGGGGCCAACACGCGGGCGGGCCGGTTTTCAAACCAGAGCTGGACCGCCGTTTGGAGATTCGATTCTTCGAAGTCGTTGAACAGACGGCTGGCTTCGGGTTCAATGCCCAGAAGCAGTATCAGAGGTTGAATCCATTGCTCGATCCATTGTTCCTGCTCGCTTGTCCCGTCAAGTTGCTCTATTCCCGCGGAATCGAAGCCATGCTGCTCTAGATAAACTGCAGCAAAGTAGTCCCGATAGCCTCGCTTGACAAACGCCACTTGCCAGACGGCGTCGCTAGGCTTCGTCAAGACGGGCGATGCGACCAGCTCGTCGATCAGGGCCGTGGCCGACCAGTCGGTCGGCATGACTGCGCGCACTCGCTCGTGCTTGTGGTAAATTCGTTTCAACTCCTCTGCGATTCCGGCGAGGAGTTCGTCCGTTACGGCCAGGGCTGTCTGCTCCTGCTGCACCGTATGGAAAGCGAGCATGGCCAGAATGGGGCGCTTGACATACTGATAGTCGTAGGCACCCGTGGCGTCGGAAAAAATGTAGCGTTCGATCAAGTGGTGATATATCTGGCCGGCCGTTTGCGGCACTTCTTCGTCGGCCAGAACATGCACGGACTGCGCCAACGATGATAACAGATCGGGTGTCTGCAGCACCTCGCGCAGGCGGTCGTCGAGCGCGCCGGCCAGTCTCGATGCACCGTATCGTTCCAGCAGCCTATAGATGTCTGATACGCTAAACGGCAAAGCAACCAATTCGAGAAAGCCGGGCTGATGCGACAGTATCTGCTTCAGAACTTTGCACTGTCGACCGGCAATCACCAAGCTATGCGGAAACGAAGCGGGTTCGCTCTCGGCCGCGCCACACAGGGTATCGATGACCTTGAGCAATCCGTCTGCATATTGTGGCGGCACTTCGTCCGCCGCGTCCAAGAGCAGGCAGACAGCCCGATCGCGCTGGTCCCAAAGGCTAACGAGAGATTCGACTGGCAGGCCATTGGAACTGGCAATCTGTTTTAGCACCTCGTGGGAATTTTCGCCGGTATAGCTCTGTAGCGAGTAATAGAACGGCAGTGACGCGTCAGCGTCGATCTCGGCTCTCTCGGCCAACTCATATACCAAACGCAAGAGGAACGTGGTCTTTCCGCTGCCAGCCTCTCCACGCACCGCGATACGACAGGGATATTGGACCAAGTCATCCCAGTGGCCCACTGGAAACTGACGGATCGCCTGATCGTCGGCGCTCGCTTCAAGCCGCGTACCCTGCAGCCGCAGCGGTACGTAGCGTTGATGGGCTTCTTCGTCCGTAGTCGCCCCGGCAAAACGGCGCATGTGATCGAAAAAGGACGCCTTTGTGGTCTTCCAGTCCACCGGCAGTTGCGAGGAAGGAAGCCTTTCAAGTTGTTTTTGTACGGCAACGCTGACCAACTTTGCGAGTTCGTCCGATGTCTTGAAGTGACTGACCGTGTATTGTTTCTCCAGATCAGCTCGCAGCGCTTTTATGCGCTCGCCTTTTTCACCCTCTCCGGTCCATGAATCATCGTACTTACGTGAAAAATCCGCTTCCATATCGGCAATAAACACCAGGCACGGTTTCTTCATCTTAATCGCATGACGCAATTCCAACTCGGTGATCGAGAGCCGGTCGGGATTTTGGTGATTAGCAGGCGGGATGTAGCCGTACCGAAAGGCAACGATGCCCACATAGATCTCGCACTCGGCAACATCGGCGAGACATTTGTCCACCGGGCGTTTGTCGATAGCAACATAGTGCTCCATGGCGACAACGTCGTGTTGCAGTTGACGCAGTGTCTTGTGTACGGCTTCGCGATAAGGTCTTAGATCGCGGAAAGTAGAGGAAATGTAGATCTTAGCCATGCGATCACCTCTGTCTTGACTACTGAACTAGAGCGGAGTAACAGCCGACGACGGAAAGGTCATTGCCTACGACGCCTCCAGCAGACCGCTACGGAATTCATGCCCAAGCCAATCGTAATGGATCGTCATCATTAGGATATATACGAACGCCCTCGTCAACTTGGCTTTTCGCACGGTCGTAGAGTTCGGCTGCTCCTCAATTACTTCCATGCCTCCCGTGTGTATACAACGATCAGACGCTGTTTACAGGCGGAAGCCTGGGCTACCGGGCGTTTCGAATGCACATTCGACGAGTTGGTAGCGTGGATACGGGAGCCCGGAAGCCTCGCGCGGTGACTCGCGTCGCAGCAAGAGCACTAATGTGACGATCGCCTGCCCCGTGGCCTCGGGAAGACTGACAGGATGATCACCCACTTGCGAATTTGGTTCGGTGCCAAGGAGTTTCTTGCTTTCGCATGTCCCTGGCGATATCGTATAGGCGTTCTTGCCTCGAATCGTTTGGTGAATCTGCGCCCTTCACATTCTAGAAAGGAGCCACACATGAGTCTTGCCAAGAACTTCAGCAGTGCGTTGCACAGCCAGTTGAAAATCTATGCAGCGTGGTACCCCGTTGCGAACACCTTCAAGGTGGGCGACTTTGGCGTGATCGAAGGAGGTGTTTTCCGTCGTCTGGGCGACATCTCAGAGTTTGACGTTGATTCTTTTGATACCGCGCCTGGAAAGCCGGCCGAGATTGACTTCATGTCCAGCGGCACGCGCGCCATTCGAACCGTTGCGGGCGTCGAAGTTCCGTCATTCCAGCAAGTCGGTGAGGCCGAGGCGAAACTGACGTTTGACTTCAGTAGTGCGAATACCAGCGTCATCAAGGCCTCACAACTCGACGTCGTGGAAATGCAGGATATCTACCGGGTCTCCAGGAAACTCGCCAAGCACGATGACTGGGAACGGCGGTTCAAAGTGGTCTGGGCGACGTATACGGGCGTGCAATGCGTGATTCTCGCGACGGCCGAGGCCGGTACAAAAATCGAATTGTCCGCGAAGGCAAATTTGCTTCAGCAACTCGAATTGGGCAAAGTCGAAATGAGTCCGAGCATCCAATCAAGCAGCGAACGCATATTGAAGAGCGTGGCAAAAACAGGCGTCGTTGGACTTGGACTATTCAAGATCGGGTGGTTTGACAAGGTCAAAGTGCTGGCCGCGGGGGATGGTCCCGAGGATGGCGATGACATCAAGATTGAACGGGACTTGGGCGTTGAATTGGATGATGACCTCTGACAACTTCGATTGATGGTGGGGCGCGCCCGCAGATCAGTATCGCCAGCCATCTTGTTAGGAATCAACAATGAAATCGGTGATGATCGAGTTCTTGCGCGAAGGAGACCCGCGCGAAGGATCAATCAACAAAGGGCGCACCTATCTTGTCACTTCTGGGCTCGACAAGCCCGCCAGAACCGTCCGCATGCGTCTCGGCAACGACGAGATCCAGAAGTACCTTTTCAAGTTGCGTTATCGATCGTCGGATGAGGATCGGAGGCACGCATTGGCCGAACTGTCGGCCCTCGCAACCGACCTCCTTCAGCCTCCGGCCATGACGGACGACGAAATCCAAGAACGCGTATTCTCCCTGCGATATCGATCGCCGATTGAGGACCGACCAAAGGCAGCAGATAGACTCCTGGCCGACCTCCTTCGGCGGCCAGCCCCGACTGCTGGTGAAGCGGTGCAATTGGACGTAGTCGCAAGTGTCGCCGAGATCGGCGCGCTGCCCTTTGAAGCAGCTCAAGACGATGAAGGGGGGCACTTGTTCGTTAACAGTGAAAAGGTTGTCGTCCCAACTCGCCGGGTCCGCGGGGAGTTCGAGGAAAAGCAATGGACGTGGCCTGCACGGCCGAGAATCCTATTCGTCTATGCAAATCCTGATTGGCTAGACGACGCTCCCAAGGTGCCTGTTGATGACCACGAAGAAGCTCTGGTCGGGGCGCTGCGGCCGTGGATGGGACCAATGGATCACGTTAGCGCGGCAGCAATCCCCGATACGACTTCGGTCTTGGTCAAGAAGGAGTCCAGCCTGGATGACATCAAGGCGGTGATCGAACAGGCGCAGGGTGAAGAGAAGCCGTTTTCACATCTTCATGTTCTTGCCCACGGCATTCGGATCGAGAAGAGCGTGCCAGGAAAGTACGAGTACGGGATCGCACTGAATTCGGAAGACAACAAACCGGTTTGCCCAAACGAGTTCTCCGATGCGATTCTATCCCAGCACAATCTGCCCGTCGTCGTGAGCCTCGCCGTTTGCGATGGGGGAAACGAGGCAAACAGCGCATTCCCCGTCGAAAGCCTCGCCCAAAGGCTACACCGCGGGGGCGTTCCTGTAGTCGTCGCGTCTCAGCTTCCACTGACCTTCCCAGGGTCGGTTGTCCTCACGAGAGAATTCTACGGGGGTCTGTTATTGGGAAAAGATGTGCGCTCCGTCCTGCACCGGACTCGCGTCTCACTCTACACGGACACCGACGTTGATAAGAATGCCCATGACTGGCTCAGTCTTGTCGCGTACGTTCGACTGCCGGAGGGGTATGCCGACTATCGGGAGGAGATCCCCCTTGAACGGTCACTTGCGTCATTGGAGACGGCGAGTCGTTGGGCGAAGCACATTGAGGAAAACGACATCAAATTCGGCCCTACGTTCGATGGCGTGATCGAGATGTTACAGCTGGGCATTGAGGCGTTGGATCGGTCGATCGAGGAGAAAGCCAGTAAGAAGGAGCGTAGGGAGATCCGAGAAGAGAGGGCCGGGTTGCTGGGAAGCGCCAACAAACGGCTCGCGCAGTTTCTCTTCGTTCGCGCAAGAGCCGATCCCGACCAAGCTGAGCAGTGGCTTGAGCAGAGCCGCAAGGCATTGGAGCGCGCACGTGACGCCTACTTTCTGAACTGGCAGGCGCACTGGCACGGCGTGCAATACCTCGCCTTGCAGGCGGTCACGACTGGAGAAACTAATCCGGCTTGGCGCTGGGATGCGTTGTTTGAATCTGCGAAAACCGACGCTGAGTCTGAAGAGGAGTTTTGGGCGTATGGTTCGATCGCCGAACTCCATTTGCTCGGCCAACTTCTCGGCAAGGGGGGCGGCATCAAAGCGGCAAAGTCAGCGCTTCTCGAAATGAAGCAGCGAGTGGCCAGATCAGCGAAAGATAATTTTGCGATCCGGTCCACGATTCGGCAACTCCAGCGATATCGGAAGTGGTGGACGAAAGAGCATAGATTCTTCGGCGCGCGACCGAACGACCTATCGGCACCGGCCGGCGAACTCCTCAATGTCCTTGAGGAGGACGGGGCAGCGAATCAACTGACACCCGACTGAACCGTATGCGGTTCGGCCCCTACCCAGAGACTGTGCGTCAACGTGATCCCCTCCGTGGAAGCCAATCCTAACACGATATCCTGCAGCGCAGGGCCACAGTTGGATGGCTCCCCGTCCTAACCACTGGAGAGATTGAAATGAACTCCTGGTCGTTCGTGATCGTTTGGGCGGCTTCGATGGCCGCAACACTATGCTCGGCGTCGGGCGATGATGCAGTCAGCTTGCGAAGTTTGCTGGGCGAGATGGCCGACCGCGACGCGCTGGCGAGTTGGCCGCAACCAGTCTACAAGCAGCATCAGGCCAGCAGCTACAACCGGGCCTCTGTCGCTCCGGATCAGCCTGGTTGGTTCGCGGACCAGGACGGTGTGGGCTTTATCCGCACCGAGCAGCGCAACGGCCAGACCGAGTGGATCCTGATGGAGCACGATGGGCCAGGGTGCCTGACGCGCATCTGGACGCCGTTCTTCTACTACAACTTCAACGAACGGACGGGACCCAATGTCCGCATCTACCTGGACGGAGCGGACAAGCCCATCGTCGACTGCCCGCTGATCCATCTGGTCACAGCCAAGGATTTCGTCGGCGAACCGTTTGCTCAATTCACGGCCCGTGCCGGTGATTTGTATCTGCCGATCCCCTACGCGCAGAGCTGCAAGATCACGATGGTCCAGAAGCCGTTCTACAACATCGTCAACTATCGTGCTTATCCAAAAGGCACTGCGGTGAAGACGTTCACTCGAGAAGACTACGAGGCGGCGAAACAAGAACTGGCGGCCGTTGGCAAGACGCTTGTTCGCGCACCGCCACCGGGGGAAAGGACCAGCCTTGTCCGCAGCACGCTCGAACCTAACGATGAGATGGCGGTTCCCACGCCTGACGGCAGTGCGGCCATTCGTTACTTGGAAATCCGACTTACTCCCACGGAAGAAAGCCAATCTAGTTACCTGCGTTCGACCGTGCTGATCGGTCGCTTTGATGACGAACAAACGATCTGGTGCCCAGTGGGCGACTTCTTTGGGTGCGCCGACTCGATACATCCGTTCAAGACCTTCGCGCGGGAGGTAACCGGCGAGGGCTCGATGATCTGCCGTTGGGTAATGCCGTACGAAACATCGGCGGAGCTGAAGCTGATCAACTTGGGCTCCGAGCCGGTGCAGGCTGACGTGCGCATTGCGGCCGAACCATGGAAGTGGGACGACTGCTCGATGCACTTTCACGCAAGCTGGCGTCCCGACGATGTGGTTCAGGGCTCGGAGTTCCAGGATTGGAATTTCATTGACATCCGTGGGCAGGGTGTGTTGGTTGGCGATCAGTGGACTGTGCTGAATCCCAACGGTAGTTGGTGGGGCGAAGGCGACGAGAAAATCTACATCGATGACGACCACCAGCGCAGCTTTCCCTCGCATTTCGGCACTGGCACCGAGGACTACTACGGCTGGGCAGGCGGGCGTGTTCCGACTCGCGACGACGAATTCTCCCATCCCTTCCTGGCCAACGTCCGCGTCGGCGGTTTGGACGGCTGGACTCGCGGCTTCAACGTTTGTGTGCGCCATCGCGGCCTGGACGCCATTCCGTTCACTGGGCGTCTGCGTTTCGACATGGAGGCCTCGTTCGGCGTCGGCATTCGCAATCCGTGGAACCTGTTGGGCTACTCGGCGGTGACGTGGTGGTACGCCAGGCCGGGCGCCACGCACAACCGTCCGCCCCAGGCCGAACGCGCTGCTAGACCGATTGTGTCGCTCGTCGAGTTGGATCAGCAATCCAAACAGATTCGCCTTGGCGAAGTTCGGCACGTCGAGGGCGCCATCGAATTCGAGGATCTCAAGCCCACTGCCCACTCCAACGGTTTGAGCAGCGGACCACAGGTACCCCACCCCAAGTTCCGACCCAAACGAATGAGCGGCCAAGCCCACTACTTTGTGGCCGGACGACAGGATGGTGACTTTGTCGAGTTCACGTTCCCCGAACAGTACAAGTCGCGGCGTGTGGTCCTGCACTTGGTCCGCAGCTATGATTTCGGCATTGTGCAGTTGTCAGTCAACTCGAAAACCGTCGGCAAACCGATCGATCTGTACGAGGCCGATCCAGTGACCATCGACAAGGTCGATCTTGGCGTCGTAGAGCCAGCGGGCAATGTCATCACGATCCGCGTCCAACTGGCCGGCAAGAATCCCAACTCCCGGGGTACTGGGGCATTCTTTGGTTTGGATTGTGTGCTATTGAAACAGCCATAGGAGATATCAAATTGCGATCCGTTTCCTTCCCACTGTTGTTGTGCACGTTGGGTCCGTTGGCCACCGCCGCCACACCTGCACGGGACGATGTCGAGCGATTGCCGCAACTTTCTGCCTCCCTTGCCGCGCCACCGACCGATTGGCTCATCGACGGCTCGCCGTACAAGGCTGACGTCTATCGTACGGATCATCCGCATGAGATCGCACTCGACAATGGCCTGGTGCGGCGAACGTTTCGTTTTGCACCCAACGGTGCGACGGTTGGCTTGGACAATCTCATGACCGGCCAGGCGATCCTTCGCGGCGTCAAGCCCGAGGCGATCGTCACGATCAACGGTGTTCGCTACGAGGTCGGCGGTTTGACCGGCCAGCCGAATTACGCCTACCTCCTGCCTGAGTGGCTCGATCAGATGCGGGCGGCTCCTGACGCGTTCCGGTTCGTCGGCTTCCACGTGGGACGGCCCGCTGAACGTTTTGCGTGGAAACGCGTGCGGCACCATGCGCCGGAGGCGACATGGCCACCCAACGGTGTTTGTCTCCGTATGGACTACGCTGCGCCGCTAACGTCGCCGCTGGGCCCTGACGGTCCGCAGTCCAGCGGCGAGGGGCGGGAGAAGCTGATCGCCGACGATTTCAAGACGCTGGACGCAGCATGGACGGCGCATGTCTCCGACAGCCACGAACGCAGTTCGTTCGTGAATGAGGGAAAGGTAGGCGAGATCTACACGCCTGCGAATACCGCGGTCTACGTCGAGCGCAACTTGCCGGAAGGAACACGGTTGGTCGAAACGACCATCGATGTCGGCACCGACCGCAGTGCAAGCTGGGGACCGGGTCTGGCGCTGGTGTTCAAGTCGGGCACTGTCAAGTTCTATATCCGACCGGGCGGCGACGCCGGCTCAGAGAAACCGTATCTGGGCGCGTTTGATGGGCGCAGCGAACATCTCCGTCTGGGCGACGCACAGCCTTTGGACATCAGCCGTCCGTGGTCGCTGCGAATGCGGTTGGAGGATAGGGTGTTGCTAATGGAGGCCAAGCCAGTCGATGGAACGTGGCGAACGGTTCACACTGTCGATGCGGCGGCTTTGGGCGATCTGTCGGCCGTCCGCCTAGGAAAACTTGATCGGACCGGGGGCGGCAGTGACTTTGGCGGAGAGAAAGGCGATCTGGTTCGTTTGCGTGTGATGAAGTTCGCTGCCTATGGCGAGATGAGCAAAGAGGCTCTGGCCGAACAGACGGCCAAGATGAAAGAGGCAGAGAGAGTTCGCGTATCGGTGCACTACGAGTTGTACGACGGCGTGCCCGTGATGAGCAAGTGGATCACGGTGCACAATCCGACGGCCGAGAAAATCACCGTCGATCGATTGGCCAGCGAGCTGTTGGCTGTTGTCGAGGGCAGCAACTGGGTCGAAAAACGCGAGGGCGTTCCTTTGCCGCGGCCGCAGTCGCTGCATGTCGAGACCGACATGGCCTTCGGCGGATTCCAGTCGGCCAACTCGAACCGCCACGTGGTCCACTGGCGGAGCGATCCCCAATTTCACACGCAGGTGAATTACCGTCGTGAGACACCTTGCTTGCTGGTTGTGGAACCCACGTACGGCCCCGCGAAGGACATCGAACCAAGCGGGGTGTTCGAATCGTTCCGTACGTTCGAATTAGTGTACGACTCGACCGATCGCGAGCGGCGAGGGCTGGCTTTGCGAAAGATGTACCGCACGATCGCGCCGTGGATCACCGAGAACCCGCTGATGATGCACATGCGCACGGCCAACCCCGACGCCGTGCGAGGGGCAATCGATCAGTGCGCCGAGGTGGGATTCGAAATGCTGATCCTGTCGTTCGGCAGCGGATTCAACATCGAAAACGACAGCCCCGAGTACATCGAGTTGTGTAAAGGCCTCGCCGAGTACGCCCAAAAGAAAGGCATCGAGATCGGTGGCTACTCGCTGCTGGCGTCCCGGCGTGTCGGAGGTGGCAACGACGTCGTCTCGCCGCCCGGCACGTCCCCAACCTTCGGCAACTGCCCCGCGTTGACGTCCGAGTGGGGCCAGGACTACTTTCGGAAACTCTACGACTTCTTCGGCAAGACAGGCTTCACACTGCTGGAACACGACGGTTCCTATCCGGGTGACGTCGACGTGACGGCACGGCCACCGCTGCAAAAGGGACTTGACGACTCGCAGTGGGCCCAATGGCGCATCATCAGCGACTTCTATAAATGGTGCCGCGCTAACGGCGTCTACCTGAACGTGCCGGACTACTACTACTTGGCTGGATCGAACAAATGCGGCATGGGATACAGGGAAACCAACTGGTCCTTGCCGCGCGCCCAGCAGGTCATCCACACGCGGCAGAATATCTACGACGGCACGTGGACCAAAACGCCAAGCATGGGTTGGATGTTCGTGCCCCTAACACAATATCACGGCGGCGGGGCGGCCGCGACGATCGAACCGCTCGATCAACACCGCGACCACTACGAACGCATGCTCGCCAGCAATCTAGGAATGGGCGTGCAGGCCTGCTACCGAGGCCCGCGACTCTACGACACCGACGGCACGAAGGCGCTGGTCAAGAAATGGGTCGACTGGTTCAAGGAGTACCGCGACATTCTAGAGAGTGACGTCGTGCATGGGCGCCGCGCCAATGGACGCGACCTGGACTGGATGCTCCACGTCAACCCCAAGCTCAAGCACAAAGGAATGCTGGTCGTGTTCAACCCACTCAGAGAACCAGCGAAGAAAACGATCCGCGTCAACCTCTACTACACCGGGCTGACCGACAAGGCCGAGGCCCGAGACCGGGCGGGTGAGACAAACACGTACAAACTCAACCGAGATCACAACATCGAAATCCCCGTCGAGATTGGCCCCGAAGGTTTCACCTGGTTCGTGATGGAATGAACGCAACTTGACAAAACGGCCGCAACAGAAATGAAATATGAACGACGACACAATCCGAAGGTTCGATTGTCATTGCGGCCCTTCTGACTTGCTGCTTTACGACAACCGACACGATCGGGGAGGAGACGGAACATTGGCAGGCAATCAGGCCCTGAGAGGAAGAACGAACATGGCCAGAGGATTCTACGGAGTGATGATTGTCGTGGGCCTGCTGCACACCAGCATGGCAATCGCTGCGGACGTTCCGTTCCCCGTGACACTGAGAGATTCCGGTGTCAGTGTGTCGTCTCTGGTCGATCCGCACCGCGATAGCCTGATCGTCGGTAACGGGGATCTCTACGGGATTGTCTGGGAACGCGACGGCGTTCTGACCATGCGGATTACAAAGAACGACATCTGGGACGCGCGGGTCGACACTTCAGAAGATGGCCCTTTACCAAGCGTCGATGTCGCGACCGGCAAGGTCACTGGATCGACCGGTGCGCCGCCAAGCTACAGCAAGCCTTATCCCCACCCGCGCTGCGCCGCTGCGTTGCGTCTCGGTGCTGGCGGCGGCAAGGCGGGCGTTTCGTGGTCATGCATTCGCAGGGCCGCACAACACGGGTTTTCGTCTGCCGAAGATGCGGCAGGAGTCATTATGCATGTCGCCGGCGCCCAGGGCGCGTCCACAGGATACAGCGTGACGCTGGCCACACCGGCAGACGCCTCGACTTGCCGCCTCGAGCTCAAGGGAAGTCGCAACGCCTCCTACTATGTCAACGTGTACGACAACGCGGGCAAAGCCGTGCTGGCGTCGGGCTGGAAACGGTCTCCGTCGGAAATGACCGACGTGGACTTGGCGTTCCCGTCATCGCCCGTAGCCCGGATAGAGGTTTACGCCAGGACGTCGGACGGGAAACGGGCAGAGAATCGGATCGAAGGGCTTTGCCTGTCAGGAACGAAGGGTGACAAGCCCATCGACCTGTCACCTCCGGAAGGGACCGCACGGGCGACCTTGGACTTGCGACGGGCCGTCGTCACCATGAGGCAACCCGAACAGCCCAACACGACGATCCGCGTTCTATCGGATCGCAATGTGGTTTTGATCCGCGGCCCTCACCCGGTGACCCTTGAACCCATCTCAGCGCCCACGCTCCCTCTCGCAAAAACTGGCGACACGGACGGTTTGACGTGGTTGCACATGGTGATGCCCGGCGACGTCGACTACGGGGGCATGGAATACGCGTTGGCAGTGGCCGGCAAAGACGACCTCAAGGCCGTGTCGCTGGTCACTTCTTTCGATCGCGGAACCGGTGATGTGCTCGAAAGGGCGATCGCCCTGGCCGGCGACACGATTAGGCAGGAAGAGACCAAGCTCATTGCGGCGCACGAGCAAGCTTGGGAGGCTTACTGGTCTCGCAGCGGTGTCCGGCTTGCCGATCAGGACCTGCAGCGTTGGTGGTATCGCATGCTCTACTTTGCCAATACGGTATGCAAGCCCGGTGCCGCGCCGGTGGGCCTCATGCCGCCCTTGGCCACCGATGCAACCCCTTGGCATGCTGATTACCATCACAATTACAACTCATGGCAGGCGTTCTGGCCCTTGCCCGCATGCAACCAGCCTGAGCTGGCAGACCCGTGGATCTCCTACGTGAACGACATGCTCCCGCGGTTCAAGTACCTCGCGGATGTCACCTATGGTATCGACGGCGTGTTTTTCCCCATCAGCTCGTTCCTTCATGAGCCCGATCCGGCCGCCTGCAAGAGCAAGAACAAACGTCAAATGTCAATGAATCCCTGGGGGCTGACGATCGGTCTGGTTGGGATGACGATTCAGAGCATGTGGCAGAAGCATCTCTGCGAGCCGGACCCGGCGTACTTGGAAGAGAAGATCTACCCCACTCTGCGAGAAGGAGCTCGTTTCTATGTCTCCTTTATGGAGCGGTGCAAAAAAGACGCCAAAGGCAAAATCCTGCTGGGGCCGTCATACAGTCCCGAGCATGGCCCCATGGGAATCAACAACTGCCCTTTCGATATCGCTTACGTTCACTACACCTTTGACGCGTTCATACAGGCTGCCGGCGAATTGGAGCGGGACGCGGAACTGGTTGGCCAATGCCGAAAGTACAAGGCATTGTTGGATGATTATCCTACTATCGTGCACAACGGCGACGAGATTGTCGTCGACTGGGAAGGCGGCGCTCACATCGGCGTACACAACATTACCGTCCCCGCAGCCCCTGTGTTTCCGGGGGATCAGGTGACTTGGTTCTCTCCTGAGCCCACAAAGGAGTTATTCAGACGCACGATCAGGATGACCGGCTTCAATGGCAATAACTCGCACGTCATGTTCAATATCGCAAAGGCCCGCCTGTCCATGCCAGAGGCGGTAACGGACGCGAAGAAGTGGTTCGTGTCACGCGAACTCCCCAACGGCTTGTTCATCTGGCAAGGGCACGCGCACGGCACTTTCATGGGAGAGATGATTGGGATCGCCGGCTTGGTGAACGAGTTTTTAATGCAGAGCGTCGGGCAGGCTATCAGGGTGTTCCCCTGCTGGCCTGAAGACCGGGATGCCGAGTTCACTCGCCTGAGAGCCCACGGCGGGTTCCTGGTGAGCGCGGCGCAGAAGAATGGGTGCGTGACACGGGTAGATGTCACTTCCACGGTTGGTGGGACTTTGCGACTGCTTAGCCCATGGTCCGCCATCGCTGTACGGCGCGCCGCCGATGCCCCGGTTGTACTGACGCCCGACGCGCGCGGCGTCGTAGCGGTGGAGACGCGAGCCGACGAGGAGTTGGTGTTCCTGCCTCAATAGGAGAAGAACATGAGAGCTGCGGCGTTTCTCTTGGCAGCCGCTGTTGGACTCAGTTCGACGGCGGTGCGTGCGGCGGAGCAAGAAACCGACGCTCGGGTAGCCGTGCTCGCCAAGCCGTCGGCTGCTCAGTACGCGTACCACGAGCAGGAACGGATCATGTTTGTCTGTCTCGATCCGTGTACTTGGCAGGGACGGGAATATGACAACCACACAACCGACTTGAAGGACATGAAGCTGCCAGAACTGGATGTGGACCAGTGGTGCGAGGCTGCGAAATCGTGGGGCGCGAAGGAGATTCTGTTCGTGGCCAAGCACACGGGCGGCTTCTGCTGGTGGCAGACGGAGACGTCGGATTACAGCGTCAAGAACATCGCCTGGAAAGATGGCAAGGGAGACCTTGTCGACGAGGTTGCTGCCGTCTGTAAGAGGCACGGGCTGAAACTCGGGATGTACATCTATCCCGGCGACGACCAGTGGGGCGCCCGGATCGGCTCGGGAGGCAGAACGAGCGATCGCGCCAAACAGGAGGCATACAACCGAGTGCTGCAGACGCAATGGACCGAGGTGCTGAGCCGTCACAGCGACAATATCATCGAGCTCTGGTTCGATGGCAGTTGTTATGTGCCGCTGGGTGATGTGTTCCAGGAGTATGTCGGCGACCGAGTTGTCTACCTTCAAGGCCCTCATGCCAATCTGCGCTGGGTCGGAACCGAAAGCGGTGTCGCGCCCTACCCGGGCTGGAACACGCTCACGAAGAAGGACCTCGACACAGGAGTCTCTACCGCAGTGCATGGCGATCCCGACGGCGACGTCTGGGCGCCGCTGGAATGCGATACCACGCTGTACGACCACAATTGGTTCTGGAGTAAACACAACGAGAGCAAACGCAAGCCACTTGAGCACCTGGTTTCGCTCTACTACCGATCCGTCGGCCGCGGGGCGACGTTTCTTCTGAACAGCACGCCGAACACGGACGGGCTCATTCCCGAAGGGGACATAGTGCGATACAGGGAGCTTGGCGCGGAACTCCGGAGACGCTTCAGCAATCCGTTGGGGGAGACCAGTGGTCGCGGGCTGGTGCACACAATCCGATTCGACAAGCCGACAATGACAAACCAGTTCATGATCATGGAGGACTATCGCCAAGGGCATCGCATTCGCGAGTTTGTCGTCGAAGGACGCACGGTCGACGGACAGTGGATCGAGATCAACCGTGGCACAGCCGTGGGACGCAAACGAATCGTGATGTTCGAGCCGGTCGAGCTTACGAAGCTCACGCTGCGGATCACGAGCAATGTGAACGAGCCAATCGTCCGCGATTTCAAGGCGTACTTCGTCGAAGGCGACAATCGCTTTCTCTATGAATCGAAAACGAACGCTCTGTCACAAGGCGCCAAAGCCACCGCGAGCGATGAACATAGCGTTCCGTACGTGGCAGGCAAGATCTGCGACGGCAATGCCGGTACGTGGTGGGGCGTGAGCGAGAGAGTGAACGCTCCCTACGAATGTTGGGTCGAATTGGACCTTGGCCGGAAGCTCGCCGTCGATGAGACGGCCATCAACGAACCGTGGAACCGAACCGAGGAATTCCTGTTGGAGTACCGCAACGGCCAGGATGAGGCCTGGAAGCCTGCTTTCAAAGACACCGAGATGGGCTCGGACTACAATAGGAAGTTCGAGCCGATAAACGCACAATACTGGCGGCTCCACTTGCTGAAGGCTAATCACTATCCGGCGATTGTCGAGTGGCAACTGTTTGGCCCGGACACCCGAGATGCTTGGCAGAAGTGCGGCATCGTCGGGCCCGACGCGTTCACCGAGGGCGAAGCTCAAATCGAGCTGGATATTTCGGATTTTATCGATGAACCTGGACAATTCGTATTGCGGTTTGACGATCTGGGCAAGCCCGTAACCACAATCAAGGACATCCGAGTCTTCTACGATGGCCATGCCGTACACGAGAAAGTCCTCTCGGCCGTCAATGAGGGAGAAATCTACCTCCTCAACCGCCATGCGCAGATCGTCCAGGATTCCAAGATCGTGCTGAGAATCACACTCGAAACGCAGATGAGCGATGACGCAAGTACTCAGATATTCATCAAACGAGCGTTGTGAACCGGACGTTCACAGTGCCAACCGCTGCTGATCGCATGCCCGTTTCACGGCCCCCCGGCACCACAGAGAATCATCGGCGAATCACAGCACATGCCCACGGTCAGCTCTGCCCACCCTGCAACTACTGGTTCGGTGGTCGAGGTTGTCGACTGGTCTTGGTAAGATAGACGGCCAAACGAGCCTGAGTCGGTGCCAGGCTCACCGTAAATGCGAGATGTTGGCTAGGAGAACGACGATGAAGAGTAGTCTGTTGGAGTGCATGTCCGTCAAGCGAAATCACCCTTCGCGGCGTAGTTTCCTCAAGAAGTCAGGGGCGGCACTGGGAGCGGTGGCGTTCGGCCGGCCGCTGATTTTGTCGGGTGCTGAGCCCAAATCGACGGCCGCCAACAATAAGCTGAACCTTGCCGTCGTCGGTTGCGGCGGGCAAGGGCGTGGCGTGATGAGGGGCTTGCTGTCCGGCGCCAATCTCGTGGCCCTGTGCGATCCGGATCAGGGTATGATTGATAATGCTCGGGGTGATGCCGAACGATCCGGTGGCGAGGCGACCAAGGGCGCCAAGGCGTATGAGGACTATCGCCGGTTGCTCGACGATGCGTCAAGTTTCGACGCCGTACTGGTCGCTACGCCTGACCATTGGCATGCCCACCTATGCAAAGTGTTCATGAAAGCCGGCAAACACGTCTACTGCGAGAAGCCGCTAACGCACAGCGTGGCCGAAGCACGCGAACTGCGCGAGCTGTCGCGCACCGCAAACGTCGTCACCCAGATGGGCAACCAGGGCAGCGCTAGCGAGTCACTTCGCCGCTGCACAGAGGTAATCCGGGCCGGCGCGCTGGGGCAGATCCGCGAGATCTACCAGTGGGGCATCGGTGTTACGGCAAAGGAAGGCAACGCGGAGGGCGAAGATCCCATTCCCGATGGCTTCAACTGGGATTTGTGGGTCGGGCCGTCGGCCATGCGTCCGTTCAAGAAAGAAGTTTATCATCCTTTCCGGTGGCGAGGCTGGTTCGACTTCGGCAACGGCGGCTTGGCCGATTTCTGCTGTCACGCAATCAATCTGCCCATGCGGGCACTCGACTTGGACTATCCCAACAAGATCGTCGTCAACATGCAGGACGGCAGGCAGATCGCCGATAAGGCCGCGGTCGAGTTCCACTTCCCCGCGCGCGGCGACCTCCCGCCCGTCATTCTGCACTGGCAGGGCAGTGGCAAGCCTCCGGCCGAGGCGCTGCAGCCTATGAGCGATGTCTATGGAGACAAGGTGCCCAACGGCCTGTTGATCCTCGGCGACAAGGGCTGCATCCACACCAGTCACTGGAACACAGGCGGCAAGATCCGTCTGGAGGACGAACCCGGCCTGAGCGACGTGCTCCGCCACGAAGCCACCAAGGACATTCCTAAGACCCTTCCGCGAAACCCAAACCACGGCAAAGAATGGCTCGACGCCTGCCGCGGAGAGGGCGAGACGTTTTCGGACTTCGACACTGGTGGCAAGCTCACCGAGATCGGCCTGGCAGGCGTAGTCGGCATCCGCGCCGGCAAGAGTCTGGACTGGGACGGCGAGAAAATGGAAGCCACCAACGTGCCCGAAGCCGCCCAGTTCGTTCACACCGAATACCGAACGAAATGGCTGACCTGATTACCTCGATCTTGTAGCGATAGTCCCGCGAGTCCTTTCTCTCCAAAGAGCTCGTGCGGCTTAGACGCAATTTCACCCTCCCGCACGCGGGAGGGTCGGGCCGAAGGCCCGGGGAGGGTAGGGCGCAGAGCCCTCTCCGAGCCTTCGGCTCGACTCTCCCAGAGGGAGAGTTAGGATAAGCGCAAACCACGAACCAACGTAAGAGCTGCACGACCTCCGTGGAGAGGGAGCGAAGTCTTGAAGCGCCCCGCGTCACTTCGCGAGGGCGTTCTTGATGCCGTCGATCTTCTCGACTGTCAATGGGTGGCTTGCGTGCTCCAATACTTCGGTCAGCGCGATGAGGTTCTCGTTCGACACGAGGTTCTCCGTGGACATGGCGACGGCTACCCTTTGCTCCTCGCCGATCTCTCTTAGGAAGGATACCGCGAAATCATTGGTTGCCTTGGGCCCAAGGGCGTACACGGAACCCGGAAATCCGACCCAGATCGCTTTGTCCGGCCACGTGGTGAGCGCTTCGCCGATCGGTACATCGCCCATCGGCGGCGGATGAAACGCCTCGACGATATCGACTGGCGTCTTGGCAATCAGGTCTTTCAGAATCTTCAACCGGCCATCCATGTGTACTGCCATTAGCTTGCCATACTCGTGCAGGGTCGTGCCCTGTTGTTCGTATACGGGCATGAAGTAGGTCTCGAACAACTTCGGGCTGACCAGGGCTCCGTCGAGATTGTCCCCGCACAGGACGACGGGCGCGGGTGCTCTTGCGGCGATTTCGTGTAACGGTTCGCGACTCTTGCACAGAGCAACGTAGAGGTCTTCGACCAGATCGGGATAGTCTGCGTGATGATAGAAGAACCGGCCTTCTTCGCTGCCGACCCAGTTGATCATCAGCATCTGCATCGGTGAATGAGGCACCCAACTGAGGACCACACCATCCTCGCCCAACCAATCCATGGCTTGTTCGATGGGGAAGTAGTCGGCCATGTACTCGGTGTTCTCGACCATGTACTTGACGACTTTGTAGTCTTCCGGCCCCTTGATCATGCGTTCCGTCAGCCAGGGCGTCACGTCTTTCCAGCTTCGCTGAGCGTGCCATTGGCCGACGCCCGGCTCACGGCTTTCCACCTCCGAGACCTCGCCAACGGGCGTTCTGTACGTTCGATGCACGAGGGCGAATCCACCCGAAGAGCTCCGCCGCTCGGTTATCTTAACCCCGTGCATCTTCTCAACGTGACATGGCCTGACCCAGCACATGCCCATGCCACGGTTGCGGCATTCTCGTTCTGCCCAACCGATCTGGCTGTGCCTCCAATAGTGGAAGAAAGGCAGGCGGTCTGTCCCTTTCTTCAGGCTCGCAGCCATGATCCTCTCACGGATACTCATGTCAGCCATCGTGCAAACGCTCTCTTTCCTGCAGGTCTTCTTTTCCGACTGAAACGTGAACTCCAACAATCGTGCTCCGTTGAAGCTTGGTTCTGGGGGCTCCCACAGATCCGTACATGATCTCTCATACGGCTCCTCAAGTCATGACACAACTTGACTCTGATGAGGTCGTGCAGCTTCTATTTTGTTTCCTGGCTCGCGTCTATCTTCACTCCTTCTCTGGGAGAGTCGAGCCCACGGCTCGGAGAGGGTTCCGTGCGCGGCCCTCCCGCTCGCCGCGGGAGGGTGATTACATTTCTAAGCTACACGACCTCGAAGTTAAACAAAACACAATAGCGAAACTCGCCAAGAGTTTCGATGGCCAGCCGAAAGTCTTGGCGACTTCGTCTACGGCGGGTACTGGCGTTCTCCAAGAAACTCACCCTGCACCCAATTGTGCGGGGATCTTCTCGGCGTAGAATAAGGGCTTGCGTTGAGCCAAAGTCATCGAGACCCAATCCTGCCAGAATCCACTAATAGCTCACGATGGCCACGCCTGAAAACAACTATTTCGTCCACCCCCTCCTGCGAGCCCGCGACTGGCAGCATCGGCCGCAACTCGACGATGTCTGTGACTGGTGGCGACGCGGCGGCCGCGGCGTGTGTGCATTGATCGGCATGGGCGGAGCCGGGAAGACGGCGGTGGCCGAGCGGTTTCTCAGGAGGCTGCCCGGCGGGCTGCCGGTTGACCCGCAGGTGGACAAGGATCCGTCGCTGCCGACGCCGCACAGCACGTTCGTCTTCTCGTTCTACGACGCTCCCAACGCCGACGCGTTTTTCGAGTCGTTGCAGATGTGGCTGGAAGGCACGCCGCGAGTCGGGACGCTGCTGGCGATCGGGCAGATGCTGTTCATGCTGCAGCAAAGGCAGGGTCTGATCGTGCTCGACGGACTGGAGCGAGTGCAGGACGACGGGCAGCGTGGCGAGTTTGGCCGCCTGCACAGCCCCAGGTTGCGGGACTTCCTGAACCAACTGGCCAGCGGAAACTTCGCGGAACTCAGCGTGCTGGTCACATCGCGTTTTCCGTTGGCCGACCTTCGAGACAGAAACCCTCGCTTCTTTCATCCGATTCCGGTCAACCAGATCGACATCGCTGCGGGTGTGCAGTTGTTGAAGGACCGTGGCGTGCACGGTGCCGCCCCGCAGCTTGAACCGATCGTCCATCAGTGCGGCCGGCACGCCCTGACGGTGGATTTCGCGGGCGGCTACATCGCCGAGTACGGCCAGGGCGATCCGGCGACGCCGCTGGATCTCTCCGTTGGAGTCCCGGCTTTAGCCGGCTCGGCAGAAGACAGCCTAAAGGCTGGACTCCAGCACGAGCAGGACGAGTTGGATGAGGACCAGCGCGAGGTTTTGCGACAGGGCTATCGCTTCGCCCGCATCGCCGAGCACTACCGCGACGCGATGCTGCAAAAGGACGAGGCCGCGATGGCGCTGCTGGAACGCATCTGCCTGTTCCGCCTCGGCGTGGACGCGCTGGCGCTCGCCGCGGTCTTCACGGGCGAGCAGGCGGTCGAAGTCTCCGGCCAGGCCCTCGCCGCCCTGAACGCCGAGCAACTCCAAAGCAAGCTCGACTGGCTCGTGCGAATGCGGATTGTGGAGGCGACAAGTAGGCCGGATCAAGCGAAGCGAAGCTCCGGCACCGACGAGGAATCGCCGGAACGTCGCTCCGCTCGGTCCGGCCTACCGGCTTCGCTCTCGACTCTTTACTCCATCCACCCCGCGGTGCGCGACGGTTTCCTGAGCGGCATCAGCCGCGACGCGGCGCTGGCGGGTCACGAAGCCGTGCGAAAAGGACTGGAAGTCTCTCTCGTCGACGCCCCCAGCACGAACCCGTCCGATCCCGCCACGCTCGACCTGATGGAAGAGATCGTCCACCACACGCTCCAGTCCGGTCGCGTTGCCAGGGCTTGGGAGATCTACTGGCATCGCATCGGAGGATTTGACAACCTTGGATAGAGGCTTGGCGCGTATGAGCGCGGAGCCCGGATTTGCAGCGTCTTCACGGACAACCGTCCGCCGAATTACTTTCTTGGCGCGGTGCGCAGCCGGGAGGGAATCGCATCATCCTTCGGCGACATCGGCGGAAGCAGAGTTGATAGGCACGAAGGTACGCGTATTGAACTTCCGCTTCTCAGCCTTCCCAAGGGCGAACAGGCGCTGTTTATCAACGAGTTCGCGCTCTACCTGAGCGAACTGGGGCGAATCGCCGACGCCGAAAAGTGCTACGAAGCTTGTCGCGATATTGCGGTGAAACGGAAGGACTGGAAGACAGTGTCCGCGGTCGGTCAGAATATTTGCGAAGTTCAACTGCATTCGGGGCGGCTGACCGACGGGCTCGCAAACGCAGGCACCGCCTTAGAATTCGCGAAACGCGGCAAAGACGCATCCGAGCGTTGGGACTCATATGCGTTCCGCGCTCACGCTCGGGCGCTGAAAGGTAGCTGCAAGGAGTCACTCAGCGACTATCACGAGTGCCAGCGCCATGTGCGCAGAACGTACGGCGATACGCCATTGTTCAGCAGTGATGGCATACGGTATGCGCTCTTGCTGACCTGGTTCGGGCGCCATGGAGAGGCCAGGGAAGTCACCGAGTCGAACATCGAAAGTCAATCAGAGGACTTTGGATCGCCCGACACAGAGCCGGACATCCCGAAGTGCAAGTTGATTCTGGCCGAGCTTTGCCTGACTGCATCCGATTTGTCGAATGCCGCGGCATTGTGTGACTGGGCACGCGAATGGGGAGTGGTCCGTGACGGAAAGGAGGTTCACTGCTGGTCTAGTTTGACCCGTGCGATCTTGACTCTTGCAGCCGTGGACGATCAACAGACTGAAGAACACGATCCACTCTGGGAACGTCTCGACTCGGTGCGCGCCGCGATCGCCGAGGGCCGCAAAATCGCCCGCGACTGCGGCTTCGGCCTCTATCACATCGACCTGCTGCTGACCCAGACGCGGCTGCACCTGCTGGAGGGCCACGCGGGCGAGGCGCTGGACGACATCCGCATCGCCCTGGACGACGGCATCCCAGCCAACGACACCAACGGCCAACCCCAACTGCTAGCCGCCCGCGCCCCCGAATGCGGCTACGCCTGGGCCATCCCTGTCGGCCTCCAACTCCGCGCCGAAGCTCTGCTGCTCCAAGCCGCCCGCGAGGTCATCTCCGTAGGGTGGGCACCGCCCACCGAAAACGGCACGCTCAACCCGATCAACGTAGAAGCCGTGGGCAATGCCCACCCTACAATCGGCAAACTCATCGACCAAGCCAAACAACTCCTACAGGAAGCCCTCGACGTCTGGCAACCCCTCCACGATCCCGAACCAGAACGCGACGACCAGAACTTCAAACTAGACGGCAAAGAGTACAACTACCGCGCCGCCGAGACGTTTCAGGTCGTCACCGACTTGGCGAAAGGAATTCTCACGCGGTATCCGTTGATCCCGACACCCCTAGCTTTGACAGATGCGGCAAAAGGCGTTCCGCTGGAACCGAGCAAGCCAACAGTCAGTCACATAGTCGAACTCGTCGCTGTATTGGTGGAAGCGTTGCCCAAACAAGTTCCGTTTGTCGATCTTGCATCAGTCGCATCGTTGCCCGGATTTCCTACAGGCGTCAGCGAGGGACGATATCCAGAAGAAATCCATGATCTGGATGATGCATTGAGACGCCTCGATCCGAAAGGACCGAATCTAGTGTACGGGAAGGCGCCGCACTTGGCGAAACGAGAGGTACGATTATCCGGGTGGCCAGACGACGTCCGGACCTCGCTGATTTGGCTTGGGAATCTCATCGACGAGGTCCTTCTCCACATAGCCGCAACTCCACCTCAGCCACTCGAGCGAGAGTTGCTGGAAGCATTCAACGAAGCGGCCGAATTCCTGACTTCTGCAAGCTCGACTCAAGAAGACGATGACGACGTAGAATCAACGAACACACAGCGACCGCCGAGAGCGGCCAGGGCGAAGGAGCAACAAATGTCGTTTGACGTATTCCTCAGCCACAACAGCAAAGACAAACCTGACGTTGAGCGGCTTGGCGAAGCACTTAAGAAGCGCGGCATGACGGTTTGGCTCGATGAATGGGAATTGCGTCCCGGGTTGTCGTGGCAGGACGCGCTTGAGGAAATTGTTACGAACTGCAAATCGGCCGCGGTTTGCGTTGGAGACGACGGGATTGGCCCGTGGCAAGACCCGGAGATGAAGGCTCTCCTTCGCCGATTCGTAAACGAGAAGAAGACGGGCAATATCGTTCCCATCATTCCCGTTCTGTTGCCAGGTGCGCCCGATGACGTGAAGTTGCCGCCCTTCCTCGAAGAGTTCACGTGGGTCGATCTTCGTGACGGATTGAAGAAGGACGGTCTTGGCCGGCTGGAGTGGGGCATCACGGGCGTCAAGCCAAACCCCTGACCGACCCGTCGCAGCAAGCCGCGCCGAGTGCGGCGGGTCACGTGACGCTGGCGCGTGGAGAATCGTGGCGTAGACCGCACTATAGTCCGTATCTGGGAATCCCGCCATCGAAATGGCAAATCCTGGACATCGGCCATTATTATCTGGCCGAGCCTGTCCTAGTAGGATTGGGAGGTGTTGATTCGGCTGGGCTTTTCTGCAATTCGGCGGGACAGCCCTACGATCCGCAACCCGGCATCGTTTGGACGGTTGAGGAATACCAGAAGCAGCAGGAAATATACGAGAAGCTAGACCGACCGTTCTTGCCTGGACTGTTGAAGGGAAGTCCCGCATGTGACTCTTATCTTGCTGAACAACAAGTTACAAGAAAGCACTTGGAGACGCGAAGGTATTCGCGGATCTGCTTGCAGGGCAAGGCGTCAGTTCTGATCGCGATGACGACGATCGCAAGGCATACAGCTACATTTCGATAACTTGCGATGAGATGGGCGGTAACCGCAAAGAGTCACTCTTGAAGCTGCGTGCACGTGTCTGCAAACAGCATGATCTGGATGTGAGTCGGGCAAGTCGGCTGTCGTTGCCAGAATTCGTAAGATTGCTGAAGCAGGTGCATCCAAGCGAGTAGTCTGCCCAGCAATTAGAGACCGCCTGCGGCGCTGATTGCTTGTCCACTGTCGCGAGTATTTGTCGACGAGCACGTGGTACACTTTGCCCCTGGGCGTGAGGCGGCCGTCGCGGACTAGGTGTGGGAATGCCGAGTAGCTCCACTTCTGCACCAGACGGTGCTTGTCGGAAGGCATGCCGAGTTCTCTGTCGATGCCCTCACGACCTTCCATGAATTCGATGGCTCCTTTCATGATCTCGAACAGTCGCTCATCGCTCAGACGCGGTTCGCAGTGGTGGTTGAACACGCCCATCTCGGTGATCACGAAGGCGGTGTCCTGGAGCCCGATTCGCTTCATGAACGTCCGCATCGTACGGATCTTCTGTTTGAACGTCTCCACACCGATGACCTCCGGCTTGGCCCAGTCCGGCGGTTTGTTGCCCGTGATGTAGCAGTGCAGGCCGACGGCGTCGATCGGCATGGGTTCGCCGTATTTCTTCTTGTACGCCGCCATGTAGCTCTCTAGCTGCTCGGTTCCTTGCAGACCGCCCCATGCAGATTGCAGGTCGCCGGGTGCGAACTTGATTCGTGGACTCAGGCGATGGACGAATTGGTGGAAATCGTGATACCACTTCACGTACTCGTCGATGTCGTAATAGCCGCTCTCGATGTCCGCGAAGCAAATGCTGTTACCCAGGGCGATGATGCCGATGCGATCCTTGTTCTGCTGGATGAACGCCTTCGTCTTATTGCGGTAGTCCCAAGTGGGCGGCTTCGGCGATGGATTCCAAACACGGTTGTTGCCGGTGAAGTACATGCGCGGACGTACCAGAAGCCACGTTTGAACACGATTGTTCGGTACCCAGTTTCCGCCTTGCCAGTAGCAGTCACCAGCCTTGAACCAACTGGCTCCCAACACGTCCCATGCGTCTTTGCTGTTCGGTGCGCCCAGTGTCCCAAAGCGATCACGCGTCAGAGGGAAGAGGTCAGACGACGGGGCACGCGGGCTCTGGCCAAGGGCAGTGTCCGGCGCGAATCCCGTGGCGACTACCATGACCGCGATGAGGCGAGCGGCAAATGAGACTATGCCGGTAGCGGAACTCGTCAAGAGTTTCGGCCGATGAGGTGGATCACCGAAAGTCTTGGCGACTTCCGCTACGGCGGGAAAGAGTCGATCTGCCGATCGCTTGAGTGGCAGTCTCATCGGTGGCGTCCTTTTCAACGATCATCTGTTTTGAGCCGACCTATGATCTCCAGCGCTTTTGCTTCGTAGATCTCTTGCCATTCGGGCGCGAACGGTGTGAGGCAGTCCTCGTAGGCTTGGCTTGCATAGGCATCGGCGGTGGGACCGTAACCCAAATGGCCGTTGGCGTAGCCCGCGACGAACGTGTGTTCAAATGGCGACTGTTTCTTGATTCGCAAACCGACTTCGGCGAACAACTCGCCGGGAAACGTGACAAGCACAAAGTCGCCGATTTTGATTCCCTGGACTTCGACAGCGATGCTTCCTTGGCCAGTTCGCTTTGCATGTCGCTGCATCATCTGAAGATTCGAACGAATGCGGATCAACCGCTCCATCTGCCGGATACACTCCAGGTACTTTTCGACCCGCTTCCGGTTCTCGGTATCAAGATGCTCTAGGCATTTGTTCCCCATTGCCTCCTCATGAGCGTACAGGTACGACGAATAGGACGGATGGTCTGGGTCCACCGTGTGCTTCATGTATAGAGGCAGAAAGCTCTTGAAGTTCAGAAACGTCCCGGCTCCGTGCGTGCCGCAACCGATGCCTGTGAAGAACTTCAAGACCTCCTCCTGTTGCGTTTCTAACGATTCGATGCGGGCTTCCGCATCTTGCCTCCTGGGTAGTTCGATCGTCTCAGAAATGGCCTTGATCGTACCGGCTCCTTGAGTTTCGATCCGATTGGCGGCTTTCAACGTGCTCAGGCCCAGCATCGTCCCCAACTGTTCGGTCGGCGGCGGCGCGTCAACGTCTTTGTAGCGGATTGGCGTGATATCGCCGGACGCGCCTTGCAGGAAGAGGGCCACGGCACTGTGCGCGAACGCCTCTTCGAGCACCACCGACGCAAAACCGGGGAAGTCGGCGGTAACGCCCTCATTGGGCACTCCGCCGTAGGCGTGCCCCGCGAAGTTATACAACACGGCCAACGGTTCGCCGCCGGCCTTGTCGATGCGTAGGATCCCGATTTCCGGATCCACGGGCCCCAAACCTGCGATGTCTGCGGCTCGCGGCGACGGGTTGGCACGGCGGATAGTCCAATGACGGCCGTCTTTCAAACGCAATCGCCGATTCATCATGATCCGGTCTTCGCGGCCGACACCGGCGCCGATCTTGACGGGTACCATCGTTTCCATCGCCCGCCGGATAGCTTTCAGCGTTCGATCCGCTACGTCGCTGGCCACTTGGCCTTGAGTGTGATGATTGTGTGAAGCACCGACGACCACGCTCGCTTCGTCTATACCTAACTCGTCTCGCAGACGCGAGCGGAGCATCGAAAGCAATGTGGCCGAGACACCGCCGACGTCGAGACTGATAATCACGGCTTTCGTCGTCCCATCGTCGACGACCAGCGTCTTGACGTGCAGTGGATCGTGGACAACGACGGTTGGATTGTCGGCCGTGATGCCCTCGACAGCCACGCCAGCACGAAGCGGTGCGGCGCGGCCGTGTGTGCCGAAGGCAGCCAGTGCCAAGACACAGGCAGCAATCGCGACAACTAATTGTGTCTTTCCTAAAGAGTCAATGCGCATGACTTCCTCGTTCGTTTGAAGGGATCGCGACGGCCGGTCGCGTGTTGGAATCATGTCCGCAATTGTACATGTTTTGCGATGGACCTGCAGATCTGTCCAGCAGCGAAAGCGGCATCCGACGGGTACATCAACCCATCTGAGCGGAACGATATGCCTTGTCCAGCAGTTGAATGGTGTGGTAGACGGGCAGGGGGTGCCCTCCGCGGCGAAGGTGGGATTCGATTTGTACGATGCAGCCGATGTTTCCGGCAACCACGGCTTGGGCACCGGTGGAGAGAATCGCGTTGACCTTGCGATCGCCCAATTCGCTGGCGATTTGTGGTTGTTCGATGTTGTAGCTACCGGCCGATCCGCAGCAGATCTCGCCGTCGGGCACTTCCAGCAGCTTCAGGTTGGGGATGGTCGCCAACAGACGCCGGGGCTCTGACGTGACACGTTGGGCATGAGCCAAATGGCACGAATCGTGATAGGCTACCTTGAGCGGCTCGTCGAGTTCGCCGGGCGGTTCGAGTCCCAATTCGGACAGAAGCACGCTCACGTCCTTCACCTTCGCCGCAAAAGCCTGGGCCGCCGACTCTTCCGGTTCCCCCTTCAGCCACAGCGGGTACTCGTGCATGCCCGACCCGCAACCGGCCGCGTTGGTGATCACCGCGTCGACATCGTCAGGAAAAGCCTTGAGGTTTCGTCTAGCGCAGGCTTTGGCATCGCCGCCGGCGCCGGTATGTGCAGCCAGCGCCCCACAGCAGCCCTGATCCTTGGGGATCACAACCTCGACGCCGTTCCGAGCGAGCACGCGCAACGTGGCCCAATTGATTTCCGGCGCCAGCACCTGTTGGGCACAACCAGCCAACATTGCCACGCGGGCGCGCCGTTCTCCCTCGGCCGGATGCACTTCGGGCAGCGGCTGCGACTTTGGCAGTCGATCGGGCAACAGACCAAGCATCTCGCGTAGGCGACCCGGCATAAGACCGCTCAGCGGCTTGGCCAGCCGACCCATCTTGGCCGCCATCCGGAATCGACCGGTGTGAGGGACCGTGCGAAGCAAGAGTTGGCGAAGCAGGCGATCGGAGACGGTGCGTTTACGTTCGGCTTCCGCCTTCATGCGGAATGGGGTGATCAGTTCGCCGAAGCTCACACCCGACGGGCACACAGTAACGCATCCCAGGCAGCCGAGGCAACGATCCAGATACACGTCAGCGCCATTCGCATCCAACTTGCCTTCCAGCAGATCTCTCATGAGATAGACTCGGCCTCGCGGCGAATCCATCTCCTCGCCCAATACAGCGTACGTCGGACACGTAGGCAGACAGAATCCGCAGTGTACGCAAGCTTCCACAGCCCGACTCATCGGTTCGCCGTGGGGGCCGATCTCGCCGCCGGAAATCTCGTGTTGCATGGTGCGTGCCGTGACAATCAGTTTGCTGCAGGTTCGGCTCGATAGCTGAACTTGCCTTTGGGATCAAACACTCGAAGTAACCGGTCGGCAAACGCGTTGGCAGGATGTCTCCCCAGCAGTGGATCTGGCCAATCATCGGTCAATGCGAGGGCCGGTCGGCCGAGTGCCGCCAGAAGCTCGCCCAATCTCGACGGCGGCAACTCTCGTGGCCATGCCAGCCAAGCAACATTGCCACCGACGCTATAGCGTCTGGGGACGGCTGATTCGCAGGATGCCAGTGATTCCTTTACCTCTGGGAGTTGCGATGGTACGAGGGGCACTTTCACCAATCCGTGATCTTCCGGCAGCCACGTGAAGTTACGGGAACCTTCCCACAAGGCGGCTTCTTTGTCCTCTGGTACGTCCACAATTTCGCCTCTGTCTCCGATCAAGCGGCGCAGTCGTTCAACGCGCTTAGGCAAGCTCTCCGCCAAACCGCCCATGCGTATCCAAAGTCGGCTCGGCGGCTCCAGGTCCAGACAGGCAATATCCAGTGGAGAGACTGTGAGACGCTCCATCATTTCCAATGCGGCCACGAAATCCGGAAAGTCGACGCTTATGGTCGCCGTGGCGGCAGGTGCGGGAAATACCTTGAAGGAAAGTTCGACCATGATGCCGTATCGCCCCAAGCTGCCCACCATCAGCTTGGGCAACTCGAAGCCGGCTACGTTCTTGACCACTTTGCCACCACCTCGAACCAATTCCCCATCGCCATTGACGATGCGCACTCCCATCAAGAAGTCTCGTACTCCGCCATAACGATAGCGGCCTGGTCCAGATAGTGCGGCGGCCACGGTTCCGCCCAAAGTCGCGCCGGATTTCGCAAGCGGGGGATCAAACGGCAGGTATTGACCGTGCTCGGCCAGCAGCTTTTCGACCTCGGTGATGGTCGTGCCAGCCAGTGCGGTGAAAGTGAACTCGTTCGGATCGTATTCCAACACGCCGCTCAGCCCGGCAAGTGACAAATCGGCGTCGGCCGAAAGCGCGGGCTTGCTGCCACCTCCGGTGACGCGTAGCCGCGTGTGGTCCGCCACAGCATCCTGAACTTGTTCGATTGTTGTTGCTGTGTCCATGGTCAAGCAATGAACATCTTACCGCGGTTGGCCAATTGCTCGGGGTCGATGGATTTGTGGATCCGGCCCATGAACTCCGTGTCCTTGGGCCCGAACATCTCCTGCAAGGCTTCGCGTTTTTCGAGGCCCACCCCGTGCTCGCCCGTTACCGATCCGCCCAGCCGAATGCACATCTGCAGGATTTCGCCGGCCAACCCCTCGGCGCGTTCCATCGCACCTTGCTCGCGACCGTCGTACAAGATCAGCGGATGAAGATTGCCGTCGCCGGCATGGAATACATTGGCCACTCGAATGTCATATTCGTGGCTCAGTCGCTCGATTTCCGCCAATGCCTCTCCCAACTTCGTTCGAGGCACCACGCCGTCTTGCACGATGTAATCGGGACTGAGCCGCCCAACGGCCGAGAAGGCACTCTTGCGCCCTTTCCAGATCACAGCCCGTTCGGCGTCGTCACGGGCGACGCGAATTTCATACGCACCGGATTGTTCGAGCACTTCCATCAGTCGTGGATGCTCGGCCTCGACTTCTTCGCTCGGGCCCTCCAGTTCGACGACCAAGACGGCCTTGGCATCGTCCGGGTAGCCGGCGTTCACGGCAGCCTCGGCGGCGTCAATCGCCAGCCGATCCATTATCTCGATGGCACCGGGAAGCAGGCCGGCGGCCACGACCATCGCTACACCGTCTCCGGCTCGCCTTAGCGAGTCATACGCAGCCAGAACGGTTTTGTACGCCTTGGGCTTGGGCAGAAGTCGCACTGTGATTTCAAGAGCGATTCCGAAGAGCCCCTCCGAGCCAATGAACATACCAGTCAGATCGGATCCGCACGGCTCCAGGCTGTCGCTGCCAAGTTGAACGACCTCGCCGTCGGGCAGCACGGCTTTAATTCCCAACACGTGGTTGGCCGTCATTCCGTACTTCAAGCAGTGGGCCCCGCCCGAATTGAATGCGACGTTGCCGCCGATCGTGCACACAGGACCGCTGGACGGATCGGGCGCATAGTACAGGCCATCGGCGGCCGACGTTTGAGACACCTTCCAATTGACCACCCCCGGCTCGACCACAGCGGTCCTTTGTTTTGCATCGTACCGAACGACGCGATCGAGCCGATTCAACGCGATCACCAAGCCGTCCTCGACCGGTACGGATCCGCCGCTCAGGCTGGTTGCACTACCGCGCGCCATAAAGGGAACTTGGTGACGATGGCACAGGCGTACCGTCTGAACGACTTCCTCCTGGGTCTCAGGCAGCACGACCCCGGCTGGCTTGACGCGGAATGCCGTCAGTCCGTCCGACTCGTACGGCACCAATTCCGCCGGACCTGTCAGCAGCCGGTCTTTCGGGTAGATTTGTTCCAGTGCGTCGAGCAGTTCAGCTAATGCCATGAGCAACCTCAGTATTCGTGCGGCACAGGCATTCTAACGCACCGACTAGGGCAAGCAAGACCGCAATCGTGCGTGTCGTTTCGCTCACAGCCGCTCGTCGGTCAGAAAGAGTCGCCCTGCAAGAGGAAGTGTTGCGCGGCGAGCGGCGATGGCACAGGGCGGACGAAGTCACTCGGCTTCTGATTCGCTGTGGTCGCCCAGCCCCGACTTCTTTTTCTTTCGCAGGCGCCAGAGTCCGGCTACTACCATTTTCCAGTGTTGTCCCACGCTGAGATGGCCTCCCTCGACCTCGGACCAATTGACCGGCACCTCCGCGATGTCATATCCGAGCCGTTGGGCCAACATCAGCATCTCCAGGTCGAATAGGTAGCCGGTCTCTTCGACAAGTGAAAAAAGATGACGACCAGCGTCACGGCGGAACATTTTGAAGCCGCATTGTGTATCGCGTACTGGCATCCTCAGCATCGACCGCGCAGCCAGGGCGAAGGCACGGCCGACCATGCCACGAAACCACGTGCGATCGCGAGTTACCTCGGCGGAACTAAGCAGCCGCGAACCCACTGCCACATCCGCTCCAGCTTCGATCGCGGTTCGCAGCTTTGGCTCTTCGGTGATCGAAGTCGCTCCGTCGGCGTCGGCAAATAACAGCAACTCGCCACGAGCCATAAGCATGCCAGTCCGTACCGCTGCACCTTTTCCTTGATTTTCAGGATGGCACATGACCCGTACTTGCGGCCAGTCATCTGCGATCTGCTCGACAATGCTGGGCAAACCGTCAGTGCTGCCGTCGTCGACTACAATCACTTCGTAGGCGTCGCCAAATTGCTCCGGCAGATGCACCCGCACGTCATTCAAAAAGGGCGGCAGACGCTGAGCTTCGTTGTAGGCGGGAATGACCAGCGTGAGGGCAACGCTCATGATGGAACTAGGATCTCTAGACGACGGCAGTTTCTTTGTTGTACATCGAATCGTTTCACGCGGTCGCTATTGTACCTGCGGTTACTCGCCTTCCCTAGACGTCACGTCGTCTTTTGCCTGGAACGCATCCCACAGGTCCAACCGAGTGTAGGCTCGCAACGGCACGTGCGGTCGCAACTGCCAGTCCTGTTGTTTGTCATCTGGCGGCACCGGGACGTACAGGTGTCGCTGACCGGGTGGCTGATCCTCGAACAGGCGTTTGAGCAACCCTGATTCCATCGCTGGCTGCGCTAGAATGATCGGTGCCCCCGGTCCTCCGGGTACGTCGTCGTGCCAGCCAACGTTGGGAAAGCTGCGCAGGTACCACGGCAATGGCCAATAGTCGTCTTCCGGACAGATCACTTCGATGTGTACGTTATCGCCATCCGGATGGGCACGGGCGATTTGCGTAACGCGTTCGACGAGCACGGGTATGTCGTCGGTGGTGTGAGCGTAAACATGCGGGTTGTCTGGATGCTCGTGTGCCACGAAGCTCGCCCGATGAGCCTGATAGCCGAGAACGACCGAAGCACCAGCGATCGCGAGCAATACGAATGCTTTGCCCACATACGTGGGCGTCACTCGAACCAGTACGGCCGCTCCGATGCCAGCCAGGAGTATCATTCCGTGCAGGAATCCCAAGGCACACCACGGCGTTTTGTACGGCAAGACCGAATAGACTCCGATCATCATGATTGCGTAGACACCTAGAAAGCGTGCCATTGGCAGATGTTCGGGCTTCATCCCCCTGCCCACGAACGCGGCAATCAATCCCACGGCGGCGAAAAGGGCGATCGGGGCTTCACTCCACACGAAATCGCCCCGTCGCCACCAGAATAAGATTCGAAAGTAGTAGTCCCAATCCTGGACGTGTCGACCGGTGGTGCCTTCGCCCGACGCTCGACCGAGGTAATGGAAGTAGGTTGTGAACGAATCGACAACGCCGCGCGGATTATCTAGGAAAGACGAAAAGAAGATCGCCGACGCGATCAGGGCGACGAATATCACGACCGTGGCACACGCGGCACAAATCGCGATCCGCCAAGGCGAGAGTTCAATCGGAAACCAAGGGTCGGGGGCGGTCTCGTCGCAGGGCTCTTGTGAGGATAGTGAAGGCGCACGTCGGATGAGTCGGGCGACTGCCAACGTCCCGACCGCAACGACCATCGCGAATAGCGGGATCACGCATGTTTCTTTGCTGGCGTGCATCATGCCGAGACAGACCCCGCCGAAAACGAGCCACAGAATACAAAGGACGACTGTCAGGAGAATTAGGAGAATTTTGAGCCAAACAACGTCCCGGCCGTTGCGCAAACACGTCTCGAATGCCTTTTCTGCACGCAGCAAACGCCATGTCGCCACCATGAATCCAAACGTGAAGGCAACCAGCAGCATTTCCTGGATGTAGTACCGGCTGTAGAATACCATCGCGGGCGAAACGGCTGTCAATGCAGCTGCGCACAAAGCTGCCGCATAGCCCAACTCGTGCCTAAGCAGCCAGACCGCGCCCACGATTGCGATGCCGAAAATGGCGGGCAGCAGTCTTAGATGCGTCTCGGTGATCTCGGTCAGTTCATCGGCCGATACCAGCCAAGCGATCGGTAGGGCAAGGAAGTTCAGGCTGGGGCCGTGATACTCGTGGGGATCGTAGACGTAGTCGTCGTCTTCCAGCAGCCGACCAAACTTGATCGCATGCACCGCCTCGTCGCAGTGCATCGGACGGTTGTCCAAATTCATGAGGCGCGGGATGGCAGCCCCGGCGACGAAAAGCAGCAGTATGGCGAGAGAAAAAGGTGCCAAGAATCTCCTACCGCGCCCGTCCGATAGAACTTGCGTAGGAGACGTTCCCGACACCTTTGCTTACCTGCTGGTCTATCGACGCGTCACGCCGCCGGTCTTCCGTATACCGACACTTCCGTGTAGTGATTCTTGTCGTCGACGGTGCTGCCCTTGCTGTAGAAGCGGACAAAGCGACCTTCCAAGCCTTTGCAGTCGATCAGCTTGCCTTCGGATGTTTCGACATATCCCATATCGGTCCCGATGCCCATACCAGACGTGTTGTCGTAGTCGTTGTTGAATGCGGTATGCGCATCCAGAAAATCAGGGTCGTCGCTGACCTGGACAATTACGTCCCGGTACACCCGCGCGTCGGCATGGTTGTGCCACACCACCACGGCGTAGATCGTGGCCTTTTGCCCCAGATCCACCTGGACCCATTCGGAGCCGGCACGCGTCGCCAGGTAACCAAAGTCCGACGCCTCCTTGTCGCCATCGGTCACCAGATCCAGCTCGCCGCTGATCGGCACGGGGTCGCTGGCAGTCACGCGTTGGCCGAGCGCCAAGTTAACCGTGCCCTCTGGGGCAAGAAACGGCTCTCGGGGCTTGCCAGCCGGTTTCTGGACGTTTGGTTCGTTCAGCGGAACGGGCGTACCTTTGAAAGCTGGGGCAGGCAATTCCAGATCAAGCGGCACCAGGTTCGCAAGGCTGGTGCTTGGTGCCATCGCCACCGTATCAGACGGAGTTACGGTTTCGATTCCGCCCGTTTCGAGTGAGTCCGTCAACCCTTCTTCGACGACGGGCCCGTAAAACGGCGTCGTCACGTTCGAGGCCAGGGAGGAAGTCACATTCGTGCTTCCCGTGGTCCTTGATCCAATCGGCCTTTCGGGGGGCGGCACGCAGCCGATGAGCATACACAATGTCAACGCAGTAAAGACGGGCCAAATTCGGCCGGCGTATTGGACGTAGGTCATCGCGTTTTCTCCTTATCGAACACGTTTTCAGCAATTCAAAGCGATTCCAGAACCTTCTGAACACGCTCGCGCGTCTGTTTGTTCTGGACGAATCGCAGCACTTTCTGCATGGCGGTGCGGATCTCGTCTGCCTCCGCACCCTCAATTTTTTCCGCAATCTTCGCAGCGGCAAGCCCCGCTTCTTCGGCAACCGATAGGTCGCTTACCGCGGACATGGCAAGGGCCAGCGATTCGGAACTCGCAACCTCCCCCAAGACTCCCAGAACAAGCCGTTTCTCCTGGGGGCGTTTTGCCATTTCCATTACTTTCGACAGAGTGTCCACGTCGGCGGGTTGCTCCTGCTGCGGGCCCGCCAGACGCACTAAACCGCGAATCGCCACGATCTGATGCCGCGCATTGTCTCCGTTCGCAATGTCCATCAGATGCGATTTGACGGCCGCGTCCGGCCAAGCCGAAAGCATACGCACGGCTTCGTCCTGTACCGCCTCGTCATCGTTCTTGACCTGTTCGACAATCGCTGCCAGCGAATCCGCTCCACCAGCGCGGGCCAATGCGTGCAAAAGTGCAATGCGTGCGGCCCCGTCGGCACCGTCAAGGCCGTCGACGATGGCACCCGCGCACTTTTCGCGACCGCGACTGCACACGACCAGCAGCGCCAACTCGGCCAGCCCTCGTTCGTCGTCTTCCGCGGCTGCCTTCAGGAGCCCCACAACATCCGCCGCATTGCTCTCGTCGGCCAGGTATCGAAGAGCTTTCAGAGCGGCCAAGCGAACGGATGCTTCGGTTCCCTTCGCGGCTTCCAGTACAGATGGCAGGGCCTCTTTGGCGTTACGATCTGCCAGCACGCCCAGCAGGGCGACCTGAACCGGCGTGTCCGCGTCTGACATTCCCTTGACGATGGCCGCGTTGACGTCGTCGCCGCGCAGCCGGACAAGACTCTGGACAGCGGCGGATTTTTCGCTATCTGTTCCCGCCGCGGCCCACTTTCCCAGCAACGGCACCTCGGCAGCGCTGCCCAAGCCACCCAACGCTCGCAACGACGCGACTCGAACGGCTTCTTCTTTGCCGTCAACCATCTCCAGGACTTTTGGTCGAGCGACCACGTCGCCGCGTTCGCCCAACGCTTCCAAGAGATCTGCTTGTGCGTCGGTCGCTAGTTTCGGCAACAACTCGACAAACTTCTTCGTGGCGGCCTCGCCGGGCGCCTCCTCGCGGACTTGCTGCAGACCCAGTGCCCGCATATCGCGGTCGGTATCGCTGACCAATTCAACGACCATCTGAAGCAGTGGATCTTCCTCTTCTTCCTGGCCCCAAACGGACGTGTTCGCAATTGACATGATCCCAATCGACAAACACGCGGCATAGATCGTTGCCATGCGAGCGCGGGCCGGGTCCCATTTACCCAAGAACATACGTTTCCTCCCTAAGTACATCGTCTACTCGACACCGTTTGCGTGTTTGTGCGAATCGATGGACGGGTCAGGAGACCCGCCCCGCTTGGCCGCGTGTCGCACGTTCATTTCTTTGCGGCTGCTGCCAGAAGCCCTCGCGTGGCGGCCACCTTGATATGTTTGATCTCCGACTTAGCAAGGCCTTTGTACATCATCATTGCTTCAAGCTTCTTTCCGTCCGCCAGCAGTTGTTCGGCGCAGGCGAGACATGCATCTGCGGCGTCCAAGGCGAGCGAGTCGGGAGCTTCGGCTTGGAAAGCCTTCAGCGTCTTTGCTGTTTCGGAACTGCCGATCTTCCCCAATGCTCCCGCGGCCGCGGATACGATCGCTTCGTCCGAATCCTCCAGCAAAGCGGTCAGTGCGGCTGTCGCCTCGGCGTCTCGGCGAACTCCAAGCGAATTGATGACGCCTACTTTCACTCGCCCCTTCGTCTTGGACAGAGCGTCACGGAGAGCTGCCAGGGCCTCGGGGCACTGCATTCGCTCTAGGGCATACCGAGCGATATGCGCGAGTTTTTCGTCGCCGAGCAATTCGGCCAGGGGAGCCACGGAATCGGCGGCACCAACCAAGCTAAGTTGTCGGCACGTCACGTCTTTGGCAGCGTCAGGGGCATCGGACTTGAGAACCTCCACCAGACGCGTCTCCAGCTTATTCTGAGCTGCAGCATCGCCGTGCGTGGCCGCAACCGCCTTGTCTAACGCTTCCAGCGGGCTACGATCATCGCCCCAGCTGTACGTCTTCAGCACCTCGAATGCCTTGTCCAATGCGGCATCGTCAGCAGCTGTGACCGGCAAAGCCAATCCCAGCAGAACGGCAAAGGCCAAGCAGATGGCAAGCGTGTTTCTGATGAATGACATGTCTTTCTTCCTTTCTCGATTAGCCTGGTGTTGCGATGGTCGTGTTGTCTTGAGCGATGATCAGTATATCAAAACGTCCACGGGGCGCGCATCGGCCGCCAAGTCATGTGATTCGCTTCGTCATCGTCGACGAACTGTTCGGCGGCGGGATCCCACTGAAGCTTGCGGTCCAACGCCATGACGATGTTGGCCAAATGGCAGACCGTCGCAGATCGGTGACCGATCTCCGTGGGCACGTTCATGGCCTTACTGTTTCGAGCACGGATGCAGTCCAACCAGATGCCCATGTGTGTGCCGCCCTCGTTTTCGGGCCCGCCTCGCGTCAGGTGGATTTCGTCAGGCCCAATGCGCGAAGTCAGGATGGATGGGGGGTCCGCTTCCAGCTTCGAGCGGCTGACATAGATCGAGCCTTCCGTGCCCACGAACGTGACTCCATTGCCGCCGCTTCGCAATTCGATCTTGACTCCGTTTTCGTAGATGAAATCGACATGGACATCGTAGAAGACGTCGTGCAGGCCATCGACGTTGCGTTTTCCGTGGCCCTCGACTTCCACTGGCCCGGAATCGTCGGCACCAATGCCCCACTGGGCGATGTCTAGTTGATGGGCGCCCCAATTAGTAATGTCGCCGCCCGAATAGTCGGTAACAAAACGGAACTTGTAATGGCAGCGATCGGGATGGTACGGCGCCATAGGCGCGGGTCCCAGCCACGTATCATAGTCCAATTCCGGCGGCACCGGCTGAGGAGTCCACGGCTTGTCGGCATCTCCCGGCCGCGTTGGGATGTCGACCTTTACGGTCTTCAACTCCCCGATGCGTCCGTTACGCACCAGTTCGCACGCACGGTGAAACCTCACGTCTGATCGCTGCTGACTGCCGACTTGAACGATTGCCCCGTAACGCTGGGCGATATCCGCCACGTATCGGCCCTCAGCGATGGTCAGTGTTAGGGGCTTCTCGACGTACACTGCCTTGCCCGCTTTCATCGCAGCCGCAGCAATCAAAGCGTGCCAGTGATCCGGCGTGGCCACGACCACAGCGTCGATGTCGTCGCGAGCCAACACGCCGCGGAAGTCGCTGTAGATCATGCAGCCCATCGTGCCTGACGCGGCGTCGATTTTCTGCTTGGTCCGCTCGGCGTGTTTGGCGTCCACGTCGCAGACAGCAACCACTTTGTCACCGCCCGCGATGATCTGCTGGCCTCGGCCTCCGGAGCCAATCAGAGCCGTGGTGATACGATCGCTTGCCGGCGCTACCCCAGCGGCACCCAATGCATCTGATGTGATCACGTAAGGCGCCGCCACTGTTGCGGCCGTGATCGTTTTCAGGAAGCTCCGCCGGTCGGAGCGTCTCGATTCTGCTGGCATAGTTGTGCTCTCCTTTGACGCATTTCTCGTCCGACGCGAGTCAATGACTCGGCGACCCATTAGTGTACCCGCAATCATACGTTTTCGCCACGGCCTCGCTGCAAGCACGAACTCCGCTCGAGGCTCAACGCGCAAGCCGCAATTGATACATCTCGGCACCTATTTCGCGGCTCGCAGCGACAACCTCCGGATAGGGGGTGTCGCAGACATCAAGGAACCCGATTTGGTAGTTCTCGCCATCGCCGCGGCCCGTGGTCGCCTGATCACCGAATTGAAACCAGTGCGTACCGACCAGCCAGGGATTCTTGAACGCGCCACGCACATAATTCTTGTACGCTTCGGCTCGTTCGGCTTGGTTCTTTGTTGCCCGCAAGCCTGTGTGGAACATCCCGCGGTCCAATGCGCCAAAATGAAATTCGCCGATGATCGCAGGGGAGTCCACGCTTTCGGGCAGCGAAAAATCGGCGACCAAATAGCTGTACTTGTTAAAGCCGATAACATCGCAATGTTTGGCTGCCGCACGTATCGCTCGCTCGTTGACCCAAGCGAAGCGGCAGCCCAAGTAGAGTTTGTTCGGTGCGACGGCTTTCACGGCGCCGCGACACACTTCAAAGTACTTGTTGGCGATCCGTGTGTAGAAGGCGGCCAAATCCTCATGCGCCTTAGCCTCGTCCGGCGGCGTTGTGCTATCCAATAGAGCATCCCACGAGGCATGGTTCGTTTCCCATGCCTTGTTCAGCTTCTCGATGGTTCCGTATTTCTGCTTCAAATCGTCGACAAAGGCATGTTTGGCCGCTTGGTCGCGCGGCGACGCCAACGCTGCGGTGGCGAGCGACGTGCCGTTATCGCCCCACGCCAATTCGTTGTCGACAAAGACGCCCAGGCACCAAGGAGTCCAAATATCGTCCTTCGATCGAGACACGTTTCTGTGCGTAGTCGTCACAAAATCAGGATCAAACGGATCAGGAAACTTGCCCCAGTAGCCCGTGCTGCCCTCGATCGGCTTGCGACCGGAACTGACCGTAACCACATATGGCGTCCGCCGCAATCGAAAGACATCCCGATCAGACCAATTGGCAATTGTGTTCAACCCCCAGCTTCGCAATCGGCGGTGGCTCAGATCGTTGAATTCGGTGCGCCACTCTGGTCCGTATTTACGGTACAAGTTGCTGCCCGTGAAGTTATAGGTCTCGTACCTCCCCTTGCCGTGATAGTATCCGTGTGGTGCCCAGAACCCATGCCCGTAGAACTGGGCAAGTGGCGAGTCGCGTTCGGGTAGTTCGGTAAAGTAGAATTCGCGGTCCGTGATTGGAGTGTAAGCCGTGGTTGGGCGGACGCAGTCAATGCCGTGCGACCAGAACAGACGGCCAGCCGGATCGACCAGCCACCATTTACCTTCGTGTTTCTGAACACGGAAATGCCCAGTTGCCTCCAATTGCGGCCCGGCGCCCCAACCTCCGTATCCGTTCCAGTGCTTGAAACCGGGATTGGCCTTGAGCTCGAAGGCCTCTCCCTGTTTCCGCCGCTGGAGATCCGCTTCCGATTCCGTCTTGCCTGGCCAGTTTTTGTGCATGTATTGCCCAAAGCGGTCGATCATGGGAAATAGCTTGTCGACCTCCTCGGTCAGCCACTTTGAACCATTGAACGATCCGCTAGCCGAAACACTCGCAATTTCAATTACATGGTCTTCTTCTGGCTGGCTAACGAAAACTAGTATCTGGTCAATTCTCTTTGAATCCAGCCCTTTGTCCCTGTTTAGCCTATCGGGATAACCGCGCATACCGAACAGCTTCTCGCTCAGTTCCGGGGACATTCTGCGCTGCAGATCAAGTTGAACTGTACGTTGTTCGCCCGCTGCGAGTTCCGAAACAGTCTGCAAAGTTGCACGCTCGCCCGCGGCATCAAGGCTGTCAGCCCGCAAGCCGATCCGTGCTTGGTGATCTCCAGCGTTCGTCACCTCCATTGCCAAATACTCAAACGACGACAGATCCCAGGTTTCCTCGGTCGGTTTGAGAGTGATTCCGGGCCAATTCTGCTCATGACCAGCAGCCATACGCAAACAGTCTTTGCCGTCGCGAGTGACGACGCTCAGGTGGACGTCGCGCGAAGCGATCGAGTCAACATCGAAATCTGCCTTCACAGTCAACAGCGGTTTGTCTGCAAACACGCTGTTGGCCAAGAGTGAGAAGGCGGCGCAAACCGTACCCAGATGGGTACATGACTTCCTTGGTGCGTGGCACATGTGATTCCTTTCGGAGGCAAGGCCGGGGGGCAGGTGCGTGGCGGAAGGCGGGAAGCTAAGGCAAGCCAAAACGAACCGTTATTGACCGGACATTCTGCCCAATTGTCATGCCAATTACAACGCACGGGCAAAAGAACAAAGACGCCAATCTCACCGAGGAATTCTTCGAGGCAGCCGCGGACCACCTTCCCCGCCGACATATGGACGTCAATGTCCGGTGAAATGCGATGAGCTTCTGCAACGAAGATGCTCGCAACGGCATCGACACACGTCTATACTTAATTTTTTACCGTCCGAGTGTTATCGTTCGTCTGCGTTTTTCGGTGAGGCACGTAACACTTGCGAGTTTTCTAGGGCTTTCGAGACAAGCGGAAAGGACAGGTGAAAAGATGAGTGAACGAAGAAGGTTTCTGAAGATGGTGGCGGCAGGTCCGGCTGGGGCGCTCCTTTTGCCTCTGTTTTCCGAGACCGGCAATGGCACGCTGGCCGCGGATGTGGAGAGTTGTGCGAACGCACTTGGGAAGTTGCCCGAGAACATTGTTTACACAGAGGCGCAGCAAGGCGTTTGGAAAGGCAAGGCAGGCAGCCATTTGCCAAACGTGCAAGCCGAGAAGGCTGATGGCAAGGTCAAGGTGACCGTGGAAACCAAACACGGCATGAGCGAAGAACACTACATCGTTCGTCACACGTTGGTGACCGACTGCGGCAAGGTACTCGGAGCCAAGACGTTCCATTGGGACGACGAACCGGTTTCCGAGTACGAGGTTGAGCTGTCGGGCGACTGCAAGCAGGTGTTCGTCACGTCGTACTGCAACCTGCACGACCTATGGCTGGCGAAGACCAAACTGGAAGTGTAGGCCACCGGTCGTAAATCGTCGTCGATCAAATCAACGCAGCCGACCCGAAATGGTCGGCTGTTTTTGTTTCCCAACATCAGCAGTTTTCCGATTCCGATTACTTGAACGCACGTCGCCAGTGGGCGATCATGTTGCAGAGCAGATGAATTCGGCTAGGGTCCTGAACGATTCCTGCTTTGGCATGCCACTCGGATCAGAAGTAAACGGAAACAAAGGGAGACGATGACGATGGGCACCCCAAATCGCCGTGACTTTCTGCGAGCAACGCTCGCCGCTACTACGGCAGGCTGGACGTCACTTGGGCAACACGCTGAAGCCGACGATGGGCACCTCCCAGCAGGTGGCCTTCAGCTTGGCACGTTCCGTTTTGACGTCACGCCGCCGATGGGGCATCCGTGCTGTGGCGGTTGGATTAAGCCGGTTGTGGGCGTGGACGATCCACTGGAGGCGCTGGGCTTTGTGGTAACGGGCGCCGGTAAGCCGATCGTCGTCTGTGCCGTCGATTGGACGGGGCTGTTAAATGAAGCACACGTCGAATGGCGGCGAGCGCTGGCCGAAGCCACAGGGACCACACCTGATCGCGTTGCCGTGCAGTGCCTCCACCAGCATAACGCACCACTTGCTTGTCTGGAGGCGGAACGCATCGTCCAGGCCCAAGGCGATCTGCCGCACATCGTCGATTTGAATTTCTTTGCCGAATGTCTTGAACGCGGAAAGAAGGCTGTTGCGGAAGGAATGTTGGCAATGCGGCCGCTAACGCATATTGCCCACGGCCAAGCTCAAGTTGAAAAGGTCGCCTCGAACCGGCGCGTGTACCGCGACGCGGACGGTCGAATCAAGGCAATGCGCGGAAGCAGTTGCCGCAATCCGGAGCTGCGGGCTTTGCCGGAGGGATTGATTGATCCGTGGCTCAAGACGGTAGCCTTCTACGAGAAGGACAAGAAGATCGCGGCCTGTCACTACTATGCGACGCATCCAATGAGTTACTATGGCGACGGCCGCGCTAGTAGTGATTTTGTCGGTTTGGCCCGCAAACAGCGCCAGAAGGATGAACCCGACTGCTTGCACATTTACTTCACGGGCTGCGGAGGAAACGTCGCGGCCGGCAAGTACAACGACGGATCGAAGGAGATGCGCCCGATTCTGACCCGGCGTTTGTATGACGGGATCGTTCGATCAGAAGAAGGACTGAAGCCCGTTGCCATTGATCGAGGAGCATGGAAGACCTGCGACATCATACCTCCGCCACGGGTGTCGTTCTCGGCCGAATCGCTCCAGAAGCAGATCGCCAACAAGGCCAGTTCGGTCGCCGGCCGGAGCCGCCCGGCGTTTATGCTGTCGCTTCTGCGACGAGTCGAAAGACTAATTCCGCTTGTCGTGAGTTCACTGCAGTTGAACGACATTCGCTTGCTGCATTTGCCCTCGGAAGGCTTCGTTCAATACCAGTTGCGAGCCCAGAAGCTGCAGCCCGACTGCTTTGTCGCCACGGCTGGTTACGGTGACGAGGGCCCGTGGTACATTCCAGTGAAGGAAGAGTACTCGAAGGGCGGATACGAGGTCAGTGTGGCGTTCTGTGATCCAGAGATCGATCCGCTACTTACCGATGCTATGAAGACGGTGCTTGGCTGATGTGCACTCCGGCTTGGCCCAGCGTCCCGCGTGGCAAGAAGGTGATGTATGGTAAAGACTTACGTTTGGTGGAGTAAGCCGGTTGCCCCTTGCGGCCGCGTGCGGTTATGGTACGTTGAGTCTGTTGTAATGGCGTGTACTTTCGTCGGCTTGTGAGGAGACAGGAATGTTGTCCGTTCGAGTTATCCGCGGTGCCAGAATGCCAGTATTCTTGGCTGGGCTCATATGCGTATTGTCTTTCTCGGGGGTTGCGGATGTTGTCGCCTGCGATACGCCCGTATACCGGTACGCCATGTATCGCTGGGAGCCGGCTCCTTACCAAGTGTACTACTTCTATAGAGGAGCCATGGATGAGAAGGCAGAGAGACTAAAGGAAGTGATCGAGGCTGCGGAGAATTCGGAAGAGGAACCGGCCAATGTGATGTTCATGGCTGTGGATCTGGACAAAGACCCGCTATTGAGATCCGTGCCACCTTATGTCAAGCATGATTTCCTGCCGCGGCAGGAGCCCACGATTTCGCCTGAGTCGGCGGACACGCCACTTCCGTATATGCCGGTTGGCCTGGAGCCTTTCGCTCGGCGCGAACTGCCAGCGTTCCAAGTTGTCGCTCCGCCTCCTTACTTCATGAAGATGTATTCGGGCGACTTGGACGAGGCGGAGGTTGCTGCCTTCATCGACTCGCCCAAGCGTCAGCAGATTGCCAAGCAACTGGAGGCGGGGAATGCTAGTGTTCTCGTTCTATTGACTGGAACGGACACCACGGCGAATGAAGAAGCGGAAAGAGCGTCAAAGAAAGTGATTCAAGACCTTGCCGCCGGCAAAGTGGAATTGTACCTGCCGCCAGCCTTCACGATGGGCGAAGATGACGAGGAAGAAAAGGGACCCAGCATCGAATTCGGTTACGTCAAAGTGGATCGCGACGACCCGAAAGAGTATTGGCTCGTCGAGTCTCTTCTTTCAATGGAGGAGGATTTGAAGGACGAACAGTGGGTGGACAAGCCCATGGTTTTCGCTGTGTTCGGCCGCGGAAGGGCCTTGCCACCGTTTGTAGGCAAGGGGATTAATGAGGACAACCTGTTGGACTGTGTCTACTTCGTGACGGGAGCTTGTTCGTGCACAGTCAAGGACCAGAACCCCGGTATGGACCTGCTGTTCGCCTACGATTGGTACACCGCCGCGGACAACTTGGCGGAGAAATTCGGCTCCGAGGAAGGAAATGAATATCGCATGGGCGCCGAGGACTATTTTCCTGATCTGATCATCCCAGAGCAGGACCAGGAGGATGGCGAGGCAACACCGGCAAAGGAAAAACCGGCGGAAGAGCCCAAAGATGAAACGCAGTTTACGTCTACTGAGTCTGGTGGCGAGGCAGAGGCGACCGGCGATGCCACTGCCACTGTCGAAGATACAATGCCCGAAGAAGCGGACGCAGAGGGGCCGAAGGAACCAGCAGTAGCAGAAGACACAGAATCTTCCAAGCCAACCGAGGAGGATGCGAACGTGGATGAATCGGTGGCGGTAGTCAATGAACCGTCCGAGGACGAATCAGCGCACGCTGCAAGCGAACCCGAGTCCGTTTCCGAAAGCAGCGCTTTTTCGAGTGTGCTTATCGTGGGCGCCGGTCTCGCTGTGGCACTGGTTGCACTGTTCGGTTTGACCTTCCTCGTACTCCGTCCCAGGTGAGTCGGTACTGGGCCCGCCTCTGACCTGCGTAACAATGCACTCCACTTGTTGTCTGCAAGACTAGCTATACTGCCATGATCGAGTTGGATGGAGTCAGCAAGGTGTTCAAGACTCGCAATGGTGATGTGCGAGCCTTGGAAGATGTGACGTTCCGGGTCAACGACGGCGAATTTGTGGCAATACGCGGGCCGAGCGGTTGCGGCAAATCGACCCTACTGTCCTTGGTAGGAGGATTGGCCCTACCGACATCCGGACGCGTCACCGTCGCGGGCAACGAGGTCTCCGGGATGTCTGCGGCCCAGCGAGCAGAGTTTCGCATCGACAACGTGGGCTTCGTCTTTCAGATGTTCCATTTGTTGCCCTACCTGACCGTGCTGGACAACGTCTTGGTAGCCGCCCCTGCCGGAGCACGCTCGACGGCGGAGGATCGGGCGAGAGAGTTGCTGGACGCTTTCAAGTTGAGCGACCGGCTGTTTCACCGGCCGGGGCAGCTCAGCGTAGGGCAACGGCAGCGCGTGGCGACTGCCCGGGCGTTGCTTAACCGCCCCGCGCTGTTGCTCGCCGACGAACCCAGCGGCAATCTTGACCCGGACAATGCCGCCTTGTTGCTTGACACGCTCGTCGAGTTTCATACGGGTGGAGGTACAATCCTGCTGGTTACGCATGACGCACTGGCAGCCGAGCGTGCAGGGCGGGTAATGCAATTGGACCAGGGAAGAACTCAAAATGGCAACTGAGTTGCTGCGTGTTTCTGATTGGCAGGAACTTGCCACAATTTCTCCGTAACACCGCCTTCAACCTGAAGAATTCAACCATCGGGCTGGAATACTCTGTTCCAAACGTCTTTTGACGTGCTATACTGCTGTGGGGTGAAGTGCGCTACGCTAAATCATTGCCAGGAAAGGAGTTGCGCGATTCATCTCCCCGAATCCATCGCGTTCTGTCGGCGATAAACCCATGACAGCACTGAAAACAGCCTTCGATTTCCTGAATTTATTGGAACAGAGCCGCCTGCTCCCCGTCGCTGACCTGAGGTCGGCTGTCGATCGCCTTGGCCTCAACGACATGCTCACGCCCGAAGACGTGGCTGACTCGCTGGTTGCCGAGGGTCTCGTAACCCGATACCAAGTGAACCGACTGTTGGAAGGTCGCCGGCGCGGTCTGTTCATCAACGACTTCAAGATATTGGAGATTCTTGGATCCGGCGGCATGGGATACTTGTACATCGCAGAGGATTTGCAGAACGGTTGGGAAGTTGCATTGAAAGTGCTCTCCGACCGTTACCGCAGTGATCAGGGCATGCTCACTCGGTTCCAACTGGAAGCAGAGGCCGGCCTGAAACTCAGCGATCCCCACATTGTAAAGACCAAGGCGATCGAACGTACCGAAGACATCTATGGCACGATTCACTATATGGTGATGGAGTTGGTGCGCGGCATAAGTCTTCATGAACTCCTGTCGATCCGCAGGAGAACGCTCAATTGGCGCCGCGCCGCCGATGTGATTTGCCAAGCGGCGAGTAGTCTCCATTATGCTCACGATTTGGGACTGGTCCACCGCGACGTCAAGCCAGAGAATCTTCTGATACGGCAAGACGGCTTCGTCAAGTTGTTGGATTTTGGTTTGGCCATGATCGGTGGAAGTGAGACGGAGTTTTCCCTCTCTTCGATCCTAGGGCAGAACTGCCTGGGAACGGCAGACTACATTGCACCGGAGCAGTCGATTGACAGCCTGAATGTGGATCGTCGCGCGGACATTTACTCGCTCGGCTGCACGTTTTACTTTCTGGTTACTGGTCGAGTACCATTCCCAGACAAGTCGCCATCAAAAAAACTCGATGGCCATCGCTATCGGAAACCTCGCCCGGTTCGAAAGCTGAATCCTCACGTGCCAGAAAAGGTCGCAAAGATCATTCACAAAATGATGGCCAAGCAAGCAAAGAACCGCTTCACGAGCGCTGCGGCTGTCCTCAAGATCCTCGAACCAATGGCGGAGCGAAAGCAGGTCAAGTTCGATTTCGAGAAGGTGTTGATGAAACGCGCAAAGCATGCAGAGCAGCGTTTGGCTACGGAAAGCAGGTTGCGTGGCGACTCTCGGACCAGCACGGTAAGCAGACTGGAAATTGGCAAGCCGTCCCACCGGAAAAGACATGGCGCGGAAACTGTGATCGAGAAGGATACGGTCGTCGATCGCCGCAAACCGTGACCCAGTCAACTCCGTAGCGTGCGATTAGCGCAAACGACAAGAATCCCTCTGCATGTCCGTGTGAACAGCGCGCCCTACGCTGTTAGCGGAACAGCCGAGTCAACGAATCGGCGATAGCACTCGACGGCGACTTGCTCATCTCCTTCCCGTGCGAGGAACATGCCGCACACTCGGCTACGACGAATGACGCCCTTCTCCAGTGGTTCGTCGAAGATTCGGAACTTCGAACAAATTCGTTCCTCATCGGATGTACACTCGCGAAGCTCCGCTGCGCTGAAGTCGGCGGGATGGATCATTTCGATGTAGCTGTAGGCGGCACCCGCCAATCGAAACAGAATCAGACCGACTCCCGAATCAAGGACCAAGGGCTTCACATCCGTCGCTGTGACGTGCTCGAATCGTGGTTCGATGGCGTCCGATAATCGCGAGATATCACATCGGGGAAGTGTGCTGCCGATGGTCATCCGCGGGTCACTGTCCAACAGATTCGTCTGGACCGACGCGATGATCTCAACGCCCACCGTTTCCAAGTCCTCATATTGGATCGCCCGCCAGTATATCTCCGAGTTGATGTTCCTTTGAGCAACGGGAGCGTACACGGCAACAAGATCGGCGCCGCGTACGTAGCTGTCCACCAGTTCGTCGTTCCAGCCCGACGGCTTGTCGCCGATTCGCGTCTGTAATACTCCCGCGCAGGGCATTGATTCCCCATGGGCGACTACATTGTGCAGCCCTTTGTGCGGTTCGTGGAGGTTGACTTGCGCAGTAAGGCCTGCCAATTGGACACTTGCCGCCCGGTCATCCAATTCCCACATGTGCCTGTCCCCAAGGCGATGGAAACAATAAAAAACCCCGCCGCACGCGGTGGACGCGAGTCGGCGGGGCCGGAACAGAGAAGAGGCACATTTGATGATACCAGGATCGGGGACGATGTCCATACTTTCTCAGCAAAAAATCCCCCCGACCTACATCCCTGGGGGGATCGTTGCCGTAATCTCGCCTGTCCCTATAATCATGGCATTTAACTCAACACACCCATCAAAATCATGCCAGACTATCTCACCGTATGTGAAAAGGCCGCCCGGGAGGGCGCGAAGATTCTTATCGAGCGACAGGGCACTGTCGAGGCGATTGAGAAGGGCCCGAAAGACATCGTTACGGAAGCCGATCTGGCTTCCCAGGATGCCATTGTCCAAATCCTCTTGGACGCCTACCCGAGTCACTTGGTGATGGCGGAAGAGAACGACGCTAGTGGTTCCTCGGCTGTAGGCCAATCTGCTGGAGTGATAGGAGCCGACCAATACCGATGGATCATCGATCCCTTGGATGGAACCATAAACTATGTGCACGGCATCCCATCATTCGCCGTTTCCATAGCCCTAGAGAGGGGAGGTGAGCTATTGATTGGAGTGGTGTACGATCCGGTGTTGGACGAATGCTTCTCGGCCAAAGTGGGCGAGGGAGCATTCCTAAACGGCAGACTCATCTGTTCAAGCACGTGCCAGTCGATGGCAGAGGCGCTCATGGCGGTCAGTTTTTCTGCGAACGTCCCACGAGGGTCCGTGGAGATCAGCCGATTCATCGAGGTGCTTCACACCAGTCACACGATTCGCCGTTTGGGGTCGGCGGCCCTCAATTTGTGCTATGTAGCGTGCGGCCGATTAGACGGCTACATTGCCAGTTCTGTCAAGACGTGGGATGTTGCCGCTGGAGCACTCCTCCTTCGAGAAGCGGGGGCCACGATCACCTCGCTGGACGGTAGTTCGCTCGATTTGTACCGACCCCGATTCGCTTGTGCGGCAACTGTCAAGTTGCACGCGGAACTTATGGAAATCCTGGCGCAGGTGGAATAAGCTGCGTCATAGTCAGCGTATCCTCTTCTTGCTAGTCGCCGTGATCCGGTTTTTCGTTTGTATGATTCAATAGCTTGGGTAGACTATAGAGGGTAGCATTCCCCTTTCCTTGCTTATCTCGTTCTGGAACGGGCTACAGATTCTCGTACTCTGAGGCTACGAAGGCCGTGCGGTTACGCCAGGTTGGTACTTTCTTGCTGGCCGTTTGCGCGTTTTTGTCGACGTGCGCGCTCGGCGCTGCGCAGCCTGAGACGGCGGTCTCGGAGGAGCCAGCCACCGAGAAAACAGCCCCTCCCTCGTCCGCTCCGTCAATCAGCCAATCTAACCTCGAGTTGGGCTACTTCGACAAGGACGGCGAATTGGTGCTCGTGCCGGGTCTCACGCTCGAAGAAGCCATGCGTCTATGGAAGATCAAGGAGCAATTGGACAATCCTGGGCCTCCATTGCCGACCTATGCCCTTCAAGATCTGTCAATCACGGGTACTGCCAGTGGTAGCCAAGCCAAACTGACGGCAACCGTTGCAATCAAACTGGTGCGCGACGGCTGGGTGCGAGTGCCACTTCGATTCTCAAACGCCTTTCTGCTCGAAGCCAAATACGAGGGCGATGGAAAACTCTTCGTCACATACGAAAAGGACGACGGATACGTGTGTTATGTCCAGGCACCACAGGACAAACTGCACAAGTTTTCCATGCAGTTGGTCGCTCCGGTGCGACAAGTTGGTAGCGAATATCGGCTAGTCTTGCAGACGCCGGGGGCAGCTTCATCCGGATTGAATCTCCGCGTCCCGTTTAGAGAGGTTACAGCGAAGGCGAACAACGATCTGCCAGTCGATACGAAGGAACAGGGCAACGAAACGCTACTGGTAGTTACGGGGCTCGGCGATGCCTTCCAGATGTCTTGGCGGGAAGGGGCGATCGAGCCAACCGATGTGAGGCCGTTGCTTGAGGTAAGAAGCGAAACACTGGTCGAGGTGATCGGCGAGCGGATCGCAAACAGCAATGTGCGCTTAGTCGTGACCAGCCTGCGCGGCAAGTTCAGTTCCTTCGACATCCACCTCCCGGCCGGGGCCAGATTGTCCGAGAGACAGCCAAGCCAAAGTGGCCTTCAGGTGGCTGAAGCACCTGGGGACGATGAGTCCGGCGTGACGATCGTCCAGGTTAAACCCGAACAGCCGACATCCGGGGCTGTTGAAGTCCAGTTGTGGCTAGAACTCGCTCCCACAGCCGGCGAAACAAAATCGGAGTTTGAGATCGGCGGCCTTGATGTGGTAGACGCCGTCCGGCAGTCAGGCTGGATCGACATTGAGGTCTCGAATGAAGCGTCGAGGAATCTCAAGGTGACGTATGAGGCGGGCTCGGATCTTTTGCAGGCACCGGTCCCGGACGCACAGAGTCCGAGAGTTGATGCCCGTTACGAATTCGCCCGGGCGCCCTCTTCGCTGCGCATGCAGGTCGCCACGACGCCGAGAGAAACGGAGATCAGCGTTGACCCCGTTTACGTCTTGCATGTTGAGTCGACGCGAGTCGATCTGCATGCCACGCTGACGTATAGACTACGCGGCGGAGTTCCTTCGTCCGTCACGGTGAGCATGCCGGGCTGGCAAGTAGAGGCGGCTTCTCCGGCGACGTTGGTAGACGACGAGACCTTCGACCCATTGCATTCTGGGCAGTTGGAGATTCCGTTGCTTTCTGGCGCAGCGGCCGAGAGCGATCGGCTCGAACTGAAGATTCGAGCGACCAAAGAGATCACGGATCCGAACGCCGTCGTATCGATTTCGTTGCCTCGTCCAGACGCGAAGATCGTGATGCCGGCGGCCGTGATTGTGCAACCCGACAACAATGTGGAGTTGACTGTCAAGGAAGACGATTTGGTGGGGCTGGAACGTGAGACGTTTCCGCCGACGATCGACGATTTGCCTGATCGTCAACAAGATCCGCTGTACTACCGCGAACGAGGAGACGCGAGAACCAAGCCGGCTGTTTTCGCAACCAGTTTGCGGGTCCGGCAGCGAGAAGTATACGTTGGTACTGTTTCTACGCTGGATGTAGATCTTCGCTCTGTGCGCGTCAAGCAGGAACTCAGGTATCAGATACTCCATGAACCGCTTAACCGCATACCGCTCATCGTACCACGTGCAGCCCTCAAGACAGGTGGCCTGAGTATTCTGTGCGATGTCGAACGCGATGACGAACCCACAACGTACGACGAAGTGAAGTTCGATGTGGATGAT
>CAZUAH010000015.1:0-8675 GCA_964617665.1 uncultured Pirellulaceae bacterium | reverse complement strand
CGAACGCGATGACGAACCCACAACGTACGACGAAGTGAAGTTCGATGTGGATGATACTTCGGCGGAGGCCGGGCTGGTTCGTATCCAAGTCGATCTGCAGCAGGACCGAATCGATCAGTGCAGTCTTATCGTTCGGCATGAACATCCCGTATCGCAACTGGCACCTGATTCTTTGGATGTTCCACTCGTCGTACCGGAAACTTCGGACGAGACAACGGTAACGGGAAGCCGACTGGAAGTAGTGCCAAGCGACAAAGTGCAGGTCGAAGTCGTCGAAGGCGATTGGGTAGCCATCGAGGCTGGGGCGGAGTCGATAGATGGTGGAGTAGAGTTGAAGTCTGGCGACGCTCCATCGTCTGCCACGCTCCGCATCGGTAGGTCGAAACCGACACGGCAGATGTCAACGGCCATCTCACGGGCGTGGCTTCAAACGTGGTTGGACTCAACGCGTCGGCATGATCGAGCCGTATTCCGGATAAGAACGAATCGCAATCAGATCCAAGTTCGTCTGCCCGATCGGGCTACGATCGAAGACGTGGTTGTGGCATTGGACGGACGGCGCGTTGCGACGAGCGAATCGCAATCCATCACGATAGAGATCCCGGGGGAGCCGTCACCAGGCGAGCACGTGGTCGAGCTATGGTACCACATGGCCCGCAAACGGAAACTTGCCGGTCGCGTTGACCTGGAGCCTCCCGTCATCACTGATGCGGAGGGCTCCAACCATTGGTATTGGCAGCTGGCGATGCCACGGGATGAACATCTTTTGGCTTCGCCGACAGACATGACCGAAGAGATGACGTGGCAACCGCGGGGTCTCTTGTTGGGGCGACGCCCCCGACTTGGACAGTCGGAAATCGAGCGATGGATCGGAGCCACTGTGCAGACGCCCGTACCAGAGTCGTTGAATCACTATTTGTTCAGCTCGTTTGGGGACGTATCACAGCGGCAGTGCGCCACGGCCGATCGGCGAGCGATTTTGTTGGTTGTGTCCGGCTTCGCTCTCCTGTTGGGATTAGCATTACTCTACGTGCCTCGTCTGCGGCATCCTGGCCTGCTATTCGCCAGCGGCGTGGCATTGATCTCCGTAGTGCTCATATACCCAAGCCTATCCGTGGGCATAGCTCAAGCATCCTTTCTCGGTCTGGTTCTGATCGTGGCAGCGGGCCTACTGAAGTGGTTTGTGGATCTTCCTCAGAAACGAGGAGTGGTGATCGGGGGAACACCGTATTCCAGTCCAGACTCGAAGACGGTGAAAGGGCCGGCGTCGCCGATCGACAGTCACGCTACTCGACCGACGTCAACGATTCCGGCATCTGCCCCAATCTCGGCAGCGGAATCCAGTACATGACTCGATGCCCTGACTCGCAGACCGATATGCAGAAGACTGGGGGCCATTGCTCTGCAAGTAGGAACGATATGGCCGATGTCCCCCTTTGCGGATGAGTTTGTGAATATGACCTCCCCGTTCCATTTCCAGAAACGTGTTCTGCTTCGGAAGGTCATAGTGACGATGTCACTGCTGGTCTGCTGCGCTGCCTGGGGCCCCGGCTTGGCGCAGGAAACAGAGATGGCGAAGAAACCATCCATCCTGTTTCTGAAGGCAACCGTGCCGAACGAGCGGATTTCCGAAGTCGACGGCACGTTCATGCCTGTTGAGCGAGAGGAGTTCCAGAAGAGGATCAAAACGATCCGCTCCAGAGAGATAGCGCCGGATGCGCCGTTGGATGCCCGGATCGCACAGGCGTCCTATGCGGCTCGGGTTGTCAACAACGAATTGGTGGACGGTACGGCCGACCTAACGATCATCCATAGCGCGGGCAAGCCGGTACTGGTGCCCATGTCGCCGTGCGGTCTGGCGTTGGAGGCCCTGGCATGGAAGGCGAATGACACCGAGGCGGCTTCAGAAGAAACGGCAAACGGGGCGTCTGCTGCCAAGGTAGGACTGGACGACGCTGGAATGTTGATGACGGAGGTTGAGACATCCGGCGTCCTGCAATTCAACTGGTCCCTGCGAGGCCGGCGGGAAACGCCGGATGAGCTAGTCTTCGACCTGCAACTCCCCGCCAGTCCAGTGAGTCAACTGAAGCTGGACGTCCCAAACGGGTTTGAGCCAACGCTCCAAAAAGGCATTGTTTCGGAAGACTCGGAAAGCGCGGAGGACGAGGCATATCGCCGGTGGCTGATCGAACTCGGCGGAAACAACTCGACGGTCTTGCGCATCGTGCCATCTGATGGCAGAGAAGAAGTGCAACGGCTGGTGTTTCTCCGTGAGCAGACAACCTACCAGCCATCGCAAACCGGTGTCGACGTTTTTGTCGATTTGCGTTTGGACGTCCAAAACGATTCGTTGACGCAACTGATTCTGACGCTGGACGAGGCCCTGCAATTGCTCGGCGCTTCATACGCCGACGCGACAGTCAACTGGACCGAATCACTGTCAGACGACGGGCGGAAAGTGGTGCTGGAGTTGCCGGAGCCAATTCTGGGGATCGACCGCACGATTCAGCTTCGCGCCGTCGCTCCAATGACGCCGGCCAAGAGCTGGGAGCTACCGCGCGTGGCGGTGGAGGGAGCGATCTGGCTAGAGGGCGGGGCTACGCTAAAGGTGCCGCGTCCTTTGGCTCTGGAGCATCTGGCTGTGGTCGGCGGCCGACAAACAAAAGTCGTGCGAGCGGCAAATCCTGATGACGGCGAATCGGTTCAGATTCAGTACTTCAAACCCGATGCCGTAGCCCGTGCCATTGTCCGTCCTTATGAAGGTGTGGTCGTCGTTCGTCAAGGAACTACCGCCAAAGTCGGTCCAACGAGCGTGAATGCGATTCACGTCGCCGACTTCGTCTCAAGCGGGAGTCAGCAATTCGCCTTGGAGATGGAGACCTCGAACAACTGGACGATCGACCTGATCGAAACCAGTCCGCCCGATCTGATCGAAGAGTGGACGCCGGGTCGAGTCATTCAACTGCGTCTGCGCAAGGCACTCACACCGGATCGGCCGTTGCGAGTGATCGTCAACGGTCACCGACGCGGAATGCCAGCCAACTCAAGGCTAAAGGGGCAGGATTTGAGATTCTGTGTCTTCCGTGGCGTTAAGGTTGAACGTAGTGTCGTTGCCGTCGGCGCTGAATCACCGTATCAAGTGCATTTGTCCGGAGATGCCGATTTGACCCGTATGGGGTCGACTGAATTGACCGACCTCGAAGGAGAACAAATAACCTGGCAAGCAGGTGGAGTCGCCTACGTTGACGGCCCGGCCGCAGACAACCTTGTCATCGAATTCAGCACCGATCCTCCCAAATTCGCCGCGGACATTCACATCCAATCGGACGTCGGGGGATCGGAGATAGCGCACGCGGTTCGGGTTCGTTGTGTCCCCGAATCATCCAGTATCGACAGGCTGTTGGTTCATTTCTCGTTGCCTTCGGAGACAGATCTGCGATGGTTGTTGAATGACGATGACGAAGCGCTGACGGCACGCCGATTGACGCTCGAAGAACAGCAGCAGGCTGGTACGCATGGTGGTGAAACGTGGGAAGTCAAACTGCCCAGCCAGCAGGACGCTCCGTTTGACTTGACCGCCAACCGAACCGCACCATTCGATAGCGAGTCGCCCATCCCACTCGTTACCCTACCGGGAGCCGCATCGCAAGCTGGATCGGTGACGATTCGTTCCCCCGATACCGTCCCAATTGCCATCCAGCAAACGAACCTGAAGCCCATTCCTCCGGCACCGCCTGATGCCGGAGAGTATGCGACCACTCGCGGCGTCTTCCGCTACGAGCAATCGCAACTCGGCCCCCTCTCGGTTATCCGACGGACCTCGGATGTGCAAGGCCACGATGCGTGGATCTGGTCATGCCAGCTCGTTTCACGATTCTCAAGTGATGGGCAGGCGACGCACGAAGTCGTTTATCGCCTGGAGAACAGAGGCGCAGTGCAGCTCGAATTGAAACCACCGAGAGACTGTGAATTCTTGGAAGCATCGGTCGATGATCGTGAAATACCGTTGCCGGCCGATGTCTCGGCGGACTCGACTCTCACGATTCCACTGCCGCGGGGCGTACGCTTTCCAACTGTGGTGATCCGCTTTGTAGCGGACGCCACACCGTTAAGCTCGATGTGCGATGTATCAGCGCCATGGCCACAGACGAATCTGTCGGTTTTCCGGCGAGACTGGATTGTCTGGCTCCCGCCTGGGTTCGAACAACTCGGACACAATGGGGAGCAGGCCGATGTCGGCTGGCGCCGTCGCCTTTTCGGACCATTGTTGCGGGCTGAGGCCCACGATCCATTCAATCCGTTTTCGGAGCATCACTGGCGTTCTCTCGGCATGGACGCAGATGCTCAAGAAGAGAAGTTGTTAGGCCAAGCCGAGGCGTTACTCCGCGAATTGGCCGAGCAATGGAACGTATCGCACGATGCAACCGACGATGACTTCCAGGTTAGCTGGGGCGATCTGTTGGCAAGCTGCGAACACAGCCGCCCGCAGCCAGATGGGGCCTCGCTTCCGCCCGTTTGGATCGACCGGGACGGACTTGCCCAGATGGGGATCAACGCGCAGAGCCCCGTAGACAGTCCACTGGTGCCGTTTGAGACCGTGGAAATGCACACAACCACGGATGTTGATTGCGGCGCCAACCTACTTGAACACGCTAACTTGGCGCTCATATCGCACAACGATGGACTATTGCTTACGACCGCCGACGCGTTGAATCGACACGAGGACTCGTCCATCACGGCCAGACATCGTTGCATAGGCGTAGCGGCAGGAGCCCACGCGTTGACGCCAATTCCCCCTGCCGGCCTGGACTTGAGAGTTGTGCCCATACGCGCGTGGACGGCCGATCCACCCCTTCCTCAGAAGTGCTGGCGTGCCATTCCGCGCCAGCCGATGGCCGGCACCACTAACGACGGATGGAATGTCAGTATTCTCCCGATTTCGAGCCATCAGATAGCGGAAGAAAATGGCAACAGGGTAACGCATTTGCGGATCCATCAGCCGCAGGCCACCCACGCGTTGGCCTGGACGGCTTTCCTGACAACTGTCGGGCTGGTGTGGTGGATGATTCGGAGATGGATCTTGCTTGGCATACCTTTGACGGCGATCGCTGGACTAGCCGCACTGTTCGCTCCCGAAGGACTGACCGCCGTTTCTTCTGCTTGTTTCCTGGGAGCACTCTTGGCTGCATGTCTCCCTGTAGCATTTCCGCGCAGCAAGCGGCGGGTGCGCCGCAGAATCGAATCTGACAGCGAGTCAATGTCGTCTTCCGCACTTGTGGAGGCCGCGGGCGTGGGACTTGTCGCGACAATTGCATGGATGAACGTCCCTTGCGTGGAAGCGCAAGAAGCAGTCGCACCAAAACCGCCGGCTCCGGCGGAGATTCACCGCGTCTTGTTTCCCGTGGACGAAGCTGGTCAACCATCGGGAGACTATGTGTTCGTGCCCCCCGAGTTGTTGAAGGCTCTGCATTGGGAAAGCCCAATCGGCAGTATCACAGGGCGAAAATGGGTAATTCGTGCCGCCGATTACCGGGCCGTCTTGGGTTGGGACGTTTCCAAGCACGAATTGGTGGCGACGGAGTTGGTGGCCAACTATGAAGTAGAAGTGCCTCAGCCGAAGACGAGCGTAGTTCTCCCATTCGAGCAGGAGCAAGTCCACCTGTTGCCCAATGGCGCGCAGGTAAATGGGCAAACGGCGTCGGTGGCGTGGGGGCCCGGAGGCAAGGGACTGTCTGTCGAGGTCGCACAGCGTGGAACGTGCAAATTGAATCTGGCGTTTTGCCCCAGGGTCAATCATGCCGAGGATTACGCGGAGTTTCAGCTCGGCATCCCTCCCGTTCCTTTCTCGCAACTGAGAGTTGAGCTTCCTGATGAAGCCAAGGGCGTCGAATTCCCGTTTGCCGTTGGCACAGTGCTCGACGAAGACCAGACTGGGCTGCAAGTTGTCAGGCTGGGGCCGACGGATCGGCTTTCCGTCCGCTGGCCGAAGGACCCAAACGTGAGTTCTGTTTCGACGGCTTTGTCCGTGGACCAACTGACGTGGCTCAAGGTGGGACCGGGCTCGGTCGTTCTCGACGCAAAGCTCAAATTCACGACGTCATCGGGGACCATCGACCGCGTGCAACTGCTGGCCGACCCGAGGCTGAAGATGTTTGAGCTAGGAACCGACCACCCAACTGCCGGGGCCCACGAAAGCACCGAGCGAGGAGTCCAGACGATCTGGTTCGACATCAAACCGCCCCTTGGCCGAGAAGTGGCTTTCGATGTCTCGTTCGTGCTGACTGGAAGCTGGGGTGTTGGCAATGTGCGTATTCCGCGTCTAGAGGCGGTTGCCGACCGCACGGAACGTCGTTGGCTTGCCGTTTCGGTTGATGATGACCTGGAATTCAAACCACCGAAACCTACCGACGCTTCGCCAAGCAGCCAGGAGTTCACCGCGGCGTGGCGACAGTCCGAGGTCGCTCAACAGGTCGCTCCGCAGCTCGTAACTCAAGAGCACAAAGGCCAGCCCGATTGGATGTTGACGACCTGGCCGCGCAAACCGCCGATAACGGCTGCACAGCGTTTAGGTGTGTCCGTTGGTCGGAGCAAGGCCGAGATTCAACTCGACGCCGACATCGAAATCGCTGGTGGCAACCGATTCCAGCACCGAATACTGGCGCCGCGGTTGGTGCAAGTGACAAGCGTTTCGGTCGTCGAGGGCGAAACGGAACGAGCTGTGAGCTGGTACCACGACGACAGAGAAGGAGTGATCGTCAGGCTAGACGGCCCGATCACTGAGACGCATCACCTGCAATTGCTGGGCGAGATACCAATTCGACCAAACAGCGCGAATTTCAGGCTCCCACGCATCACCTTGACGGACGTTACGCTGACCGCTGATTACGTTGATCTGTACCGCCAATCACAGGTGCAAGTCGATCTTGTCAACAAGGGCGGGTTCGCCGATGTCGCCGGGGCCAAATTGGGAACACGTCGTGAGGATTGGGGGCGTCTAGTTGCGGCTCTAGAGGTCCCAGATAGCTCGTCTCGGCCGACGACGATTCAGGCAAGACTGAGGCCGAACCGTCCCGAAATAGCCGCTCGATTGGTCATCACGATGGATCGGAAAGACGGTGTCTGGCAAGCCGAAGCAGATTGCGACTTTCGGGCCGCGAGAGGTATTATCGATGCGATTCGTTTGGAGGCGCCGCCCGAATGGAGCGAACCGTTCGAGCTGGATCCTGAAGCTGAGTTGGAGATTGTCGAGGTACCCGACCAGAACCGCCGCCAATTAGTGATTCGACCTCCCCAGGCCATAGACAAGAGGTATCGTGTTCGCGTCCGCGGAGCATTGTCTGCATCAGCCGGCGAGCAAATTCGGGCACCGGATATCGTCCCATTGGACGTAGTTCAAGCAGATCGATATCTGGTCGCGCCAACCCACGTACAGCGTCAGCAGATTGCCTGGGAAACGAGCGGCGTGCAGGAGGCACCATTGCCGAGCGGGTATCAACCCAATCTCAAATCGTTTGTCTCCTATGTTGTGGGCGATCGTTTTCGAGCCACAATCACGGATGTGCAGGCAGAGTCGGGAATTGAGGCCAGCGTACACTTGGCAGACGTACACGCGGATGTAAGCGATGATGGCGGCATATTGGGACTGGCGACGTTCGATTTAGAACCCGCGGGACTTCCGGAATGCGTTCTCGCCTTACCCGTCGGTTATGAACTGGTCCACGTTACGGTCGGCAATCTACCAGCACAGCTCGACCGCATGAAAGGAAATCGATGGCGGTTGCGGCTTGGGCCCCGCCAATTGCCTCAGCAGGTTCAGGTTCTCTTTACCGGAATTTTGCAGCCGGCGCAGTGGCGGCAACGAACGGCGATCATTCAGTCTCCCCAACTAGATGGCGTCCCGGTCGAGGAAACGCTTTGGACGGTGCGTGGCCCAAGCACGGGCGACATCAAACTTCTCCCGGATGAGTCTATTCTCGATCCGCTGTCTCACGAATCGCTCCGACTGGACAAGACTGCTGCCCTCATCGAAGCTGCCGTTGACACGGTGACAGATAGCGATTCGGTCCAGATTTCGCATTGGTATCGCCCGTGGGCGCAACGCCTGACTGCATCTCTCGGCAGGGCGACTCAATGGCACGTAACGCAGCCTGCACAGCGCGCCCCAAGCGTCTCACTAGCTGCCTACGAGGCGAAACAGACGGAAATCGCTACTCGACTGGGGCTTGAGGAGCCAAAGCCCCAGCCCGGTCCCGATCATCTGCAGATAACGGAACCGGCCGATGTGTGGCGAGTTGCGTCAAGCCGCCCAATGCCAACAAGGCGGTGGGCATTCGACGGTAAGCGAGATACAATCGAATTTCGCCACAGGATAGATGTGGAGAGCGCAGGCACCGATCGCTGGGCCACGGTCACGGTCTTGCTGGGCGTCACCGTCATATGTCTTATAGTGTTTCCCGCTCCTCCGCTTGAGTATTGCCTACGGCGTTGTCCGCAATTCTTGGGAATACCACTGGGAATCGTCTGGTGGCTGTGGTTGGTCCCTAGCGCGCTTGGGTTGATCATTATGATACTTGCTGGGCTGGGTTCGATAAAACCGCTGCTTCGGCTCGCAAGATCCTGACCCACCGCACTAAAATTCCGTTGGCGCGGTGCAGGCGGTTGTGAGGCTAAGCTCG
>CAZUAH010000014.1:0-62786 GCA_964617665.1 uncultured Pirellulaceae bacterium | reverse complement strand
ATGGTGGGATAACTGAACTCAACTCCACATAATCAGCAGCTTCACATAAGTGCCGAACTGACGGTTGGTACGGCGGAGACAGTCATCACGCCGATTCTGCGTAGTCCAATGGCAGGCTACTACTTCGATCGCGAGGCGGATGGAGTTCATGACGATTTGATGGCGAAAGCGATCCTGTTCCGTCAATCGGGCAAGACGGTCGGACTAGTCACATGCGATCTGATCGAGTTGCCGGGAGCGGTTGCGGATAAGGCGAAAGCCCTGGTTGAGAAACGCACAGGCATCACGCCCGAGCATCTGATCCTGACTGTCACACACGCCCATACCGGCCCTCGGCACTCGGCAAGCTACGACGAGTGGCTTGTGGAGAAGATTGCCGACACCGTTCAAATGGCGGCTGGCCGTATGGTGCCGGCCCGGGTTGCGTTCGGCGTGGGCGAGGAGAAGCGGTTGCCCTATCACCGACGTTTCTGGATGAAAGACGGCACGCTTCGAACGAATCCCGGCAAGCTGAATCCGGACATTGTGCGGCCAGCCGGCGGGATCGACCCGTCCGTACCGGTTCTCATGGTTTCGCGGCCCGATGGTTCACCAGTTGCCGTCGTGGTGAACTACGCGCTCCACTTGGATACGGTTGGGGGAACTTCCATCTCCGCGGACTTTCCCCATTATCTGTCCTCGACTCTCGGGCGTGTGATGGGGCCAGGGATGCTCACTCTGCACACCACGGGGGCTTGCGGAAACATCAACCACTGGGACGTTCACAGCGAAGATCCCCAGCGCAGTTTCGCCGAAGCCGAGCGCATCGGCACAATGTTGGCCGGAGAGGTACTGAAAGTGACGACGTTCGCCAAGCCCGTGGATGTCGATCGGATCGACGGCTTGATCAAGGTGATCGAAGTGCCGCTCAAGACCTTCACCGAGGAGGAATTGGCCAAGGCACGGGAGATCGTCAAGGTCCCCAATCCACCGAATGTCGACTTCGTGCTCGAGCGAGTTTGGGCACTACGAGCGTTGGAGGTCGCCGGACGCAAACAGAAGACGATATCGGTTCGCATTCAGGCGATCTGCGTGGGCGACGTGGCGCTGGTCGCATTGCCCTGCGAGCTGTTCTACGAGTTGGGAATGGACATCAAACAGAAATCGCCGTTTGCGCACACAGTTGTCATTACACTGGCCAACGACAACATCGGATACGTTCCGCGACGAGAGGATTACGTCAATGGCGGATACGAGGTCGTCAGCAGTCGATTGGCACCTGGTGGCGGCGAGAAGATCGTGGAAACGGCTCTTGGTTTGCTCAAGAGGCTTTGCAAAGACCGGTGACGTAACGTGGGCTGCTGGTCTTGGCATTTCTGATCAATGTTCGATTGACGGTAAGGATCTATTTGAAGCGGTGGTGTAGGTGGGAGGGCGAGGCTCCTGCCGAGCCTTGCGTTTTGTGGACGGAAGGGCCGATTCGGCTCCGCAGGAGCGTCGCCCTCCCATATCTCAGCATCGAAATGCCTTCTGGTTTGGAGATCAAACATGACACACATCCAACGGATCATCTGCATCAGCCTGTTGTGCGGAAGCGGGGCGTTGACGTACACGGCACGCGGGCAATGGTCCACGTTCTACGGTGCTGCTCGGGAGGAGGCTCGCCAGATATCGAGTTCGTCCCTGGCCGTACCGCTTTCGCAGGCGGAATGGAAGGCGACTGTAACGCAGCGGCGGGAAATGTGGCGCGAGATGCTTGGGCTGTCGCCGTTGCCGCCGCGCACTCCATTGAAGGCGACGATTACTGGCACGCTGGATCGAGGGGACTACGTAGTCGAGAAGATCCACCTGCAGAGTCTTCCTGGAGCTTACGTGATCGGCAACATATATCGTCCGGCCAAGATCGAGGGACGCCTGCCTGCAGTTCTGTATTTATGCGGCCACAGCAAGGGCAAGGTGAATGCGCCCTACCAGGCGAACCCGCGATGGTTTGGCCAACACGGATATGTGGCGTTGGTACTGGACCCGATCCAATTGGGCGAGTCCCAGGAATTTCACCACGGGACCTACCGGGAAGAGAATTGGGACTGGCCGAGTCGTGGCTACACACCGGCGGGAGCGGAAGTGTGGAACGCCATGCGAGCACTCGATTACTTGGAGACGCGATCCGATGTCGACGCCGATCGGATGGGAGTCACAGGGCTGAGCGGTGGCGGCGTCATCTCCTGGTGTCTGGGAGCTGCGGACGAGCGGGTCAAGGTCGTGGTTCCGGTTTGCCAGTCCGGCAGCATCGAACACGTTGTTACGGACCGAGCCACCGACGGCCACTGCGACTGCGCATTCTGGATCAACTACTATCGGTGGTGCTGGGCCGACATTGGCGCCTTGATCGCTCCCCGATCGTTTCTGATTGCGTCCGGCTCCGAAGATATCTTGTGGCGTCCATACGGGTACCGCGACGTGGCTCACCGTGTTCGGCACCAGTACGCGGCGCTAGGAGCCGGCGGCAACTTCGATCTGGTCGAAGACCTGACGCCCCATGGCTATACACCAAAGCTTCGCCAAGCGATCTTCACCTGGTTCAACACACATCTGAAGAACGATCCGGCGCCGGTCACGGATGACATTACGGACTTTGTCGAGCCGGAGGAAAACCTGCTGGTCTTCGGCGGCAACTTGCCGGAGAAGGATGAGATGAGTCGGATTGACCAACTGCTGGTACAGCGCCCAGAGTTGCCGACGATCACCGACAAGGCGGCGTGGCTTGCACACCAAAAAGACGCACTCAAACGACTGCGGGAGATTACCTTTCGATACACTCTGCCGGACCGCCCTCCTCGTCAGCGAGAATTCCGATCGGACGGCGGCGACAAGAGTGGCAACACGTTCGCCACATACGAATTCGACAGCTTTGACGGAATGACGATCAGTGTAAGAACCAAGCGACTGAAAGAGGCCGAATGGCCCATTCCCACGATGGTCTGCGCGGTGCAGCCGGACGCGCGCAGCACCTTCGCAGGCGGCGGTTCTTCCCGGCCTCGCATCGGTGCGGAGTTCGCGACCGCTGCCGTCGAGGTGCGCAACACTGGGGCAACATCGGTCGGCCCTGGTTATCTGTGGACGGCTCGGCGAACTTACCCGCTGCTGGGCGAAACACTCCCCGAGCGTCAGGTCAGCGATCTGCTGGCCGCCATTGCACTGCTGCGGCAAGAGCCAGTGACCGGACCGGTGGCGGTGTTTGGTCAGGGCTACACAGCGTCTTTGGCCATCTACGCCGCGATACTGGACCCTCGAATCACTGAGGTCGTGCTGGCCGATTGCCCCACCAGCCACGAGGATCCACAAACGCCCGAGTTTCTAGGCGTGCTGCGCATCGGCGACCTGCCTCACAATTTGGCACTCGCGTATCCGCGCACCATTACGTTTGTTGGGAAAATGCCGGAAGCCTACAAATGGACGCAGCAAGTGTACGAGAAGCTGGACGCCGGCGACCGCGTTCGCGTCATTCGCAGCGTGCGCGATTGGCGACCGAGCCCAAGCAAGTGACTCGTTCGTGCACGGGCGAACGTCTCGGCCTGGAATGCAGGAGCCTCCCCACTCGATGTTGACCACAGCAAGGCAACATTCGCTTGTTTTCCCAGGAGTGCACAGCTACATTCAGGTTTGGAAGTGTCTTAAAGGAGGCTGGTGCACATGATTAGTCGTTCCAATGCAACAACCATGGTGACGCTGGCACTGTTGAACTTGGCGGCCCTGGCGGCGCCCCTCTGGGCTCAAGGAAAGTACCAACAACTCTTGAAGGGCCGGGGGGCAAATGGTGTGGCGCGTTCGATTCTAGTGGCCTTCGGGAAACAGAACGCCGAAGCCGAGATCAAACATCTGGCAGATGTCTTGGCTGCGTCGTCTACGAACGCGGCAGCAGTGCTGGACGCATTGGCCGCAGAGGATTCCGTCGAGGCGGCGACCGTTGGCGCCGAGTTGCTTTATGCAATTGCCGCTCGCGTCGGCGGCCGACGGTTGACGGACGATGCCGGCTGGCAACAATTCGCCGAGAAGGGTACGGCGTTGCTTGACCACGACGATCCATTCGTGCGGGGTATCGCCGCCTGGGCCCTGATTGCCGTCCGAGATGCCGACCAGGGCGAGCAACGTGGGCCTAATATGCCTGCCTGGTTGGCGAAATGTCTCGCACTGACCCCCGAGACGTCTTTGGCGTGCGATTTCGTACTTCAGGCGTTCGCTCTCGGTGTGCACCGGACAACGCCAATTCTTACCACGTCGGCTCAAGGCATCGTGAAGCGAGCGGAGGGTTTGGCGTCTTATGCTCGGTTGCGCGGTGTAGAGGAGCGGCGAAAGCAAGTCGTCGCTGCACTGAAGACCTTGAGGCGGGTACACGAGCATCTAGCGGGTCAAGACTCCGCGGCAGATCTTGCCGACAATCGGAAGTGGTGGATGGAAGTCCGTCGCGCCGCGCGGGACGTGGTACTGGCAAGCCCTGATACGGATTTCAAAGAGGTGGTCTTCTTCAAGGCTAACGCCAGGATCGGAGGGAACCATCCTGACTCTCTCGTCCAAAATCATGCTCGCCCGAAAGAGCGGGCGCCGGGCGGCGATGTTATCGTTCAGGCTGGCATGGGACCAGCAAACCCGGTGCGGCCCGTGATCGCCGACCAACTGGGGCCGGGCCACGTGCAGGACATGGATCTGTGGTGGGACGCCGACAAACTGGTGTTTGCCTTTGTGCGTCAGCCGCACTGGGGGCGTGGGGATTACGGTTGGGGAAGCGTGCGATGGAGAAACGGTTCCAGGGTCACCGTGTTTGACCACGTTGTTGGCCACGAGGATGGTGTCTTCTGGGAAAACGGCAGCGAACCGACACATCTTTACGAAATCAACTTGGATGGGACCGGATTGCGCCAACTGACGGACGACCCGCTCTACTGCGATCGTGAGCCCGCCTATTTGCCCAATGGCGACGTCGTCTTTTCGTCCGACCGTGGATGCGGTGCTTCGCAATGCGGGGCGGCGCCGTTGGCGTACAGCGACTTCGGCCTGCCGAACCTCTTCCGCGTTTCAGCCGACGGCAGTTGGGTTGAACGGTTGACATACAACAAGGACGTGGACAGGTACCCGCACTGCCTGGACAACGGGCTGATCGGATACATGCGATGGGATTATCAGGAACGATTCTGGCAATGGCCCCACGCGTTGTGGACCATTCGTCCTGATGGAACGATGAACGACGGGCTGTTCAAGACTCACTTCAATGAACCCCAGTCGGTGCGCGAGCCGCGTTCCATTCCCGGTAGCCAGAAGCTGGTAGTGATCGCAACTGGCCACCACGCTCCGCCGGAAGGTGCGGTTGCCGTGGTCGATCCAACCACCGGGCTCAACGATACCACGGGCCTGCACTACGTGACACCATCGGTCAGTCCGCTTGAAGGTGGACTCGGATCATGTCCCACAGTCGCCGAAGGCGGTGTGCCGGACCGTGGAGGATTGTACGCGACGCCCTGGCCGTTATCGGAAAAGGCATTTCTTGTTTCGTATGCTAATCACGCACCGGCAAAGATGAGTCATGCGGCCTACTACATCGACGTATGGGGAAACAAAGAGTTGATCCACCGTGATCCGGTTATGGACACGCTGTGCCCGATGCCGGTGCGTAAGCGTCCGAGGCCGCCGATGTCGCCCTCCAACGTGGATCCGGATTCGAACTATGCGATCTGCTATCTGGATGACGTGAATCGCGACATGCCGGGCGTCGAGCCGGGGACGGTTCGGCATCTCCGGATCTCCGAGCGGCTGCAATGGTTCTTCAACAAGGACGACAACACCGGTTCGATACGCTGGACGCCGGGCACCCAGCATTCGCGGAACTTCGGCTATTGGACCTGGTCGCCCACGCGGGTAATCGGCACCGTGCCAGTGGAAGAGGATGGATCGGCGTATTTCAAGGTGCCGGTCGGTGTAGCGGTGTACTTTCAGGCGCTGGACGAGAACATGATGGAAATCCGGCGGATGCGCAGCCATATCGAGTTCAAGCCGGGTGAATTCCGCGGGTGTGTTGGTTGCCATGAGACCAAGCAGCATGTTCCCCGAGGAAGCTCGACGATGAGTAGGCTTGCGTTGGGACGAGAACCTTCGACGCCCAAGCCGCCACCGTGGGGCGATGTGGCTATCATCGACTACGAGAAGATGATTCAGCCGATCTTCGACCGACACTGTGTTCAGTGTCATGGCGCGGAAGATCCGGATAAGGGTCTTGAGTTCACGGACGTGCGCGATCCTCACGGCTTTGTGCAGTCCTACCGGTCTCTGTTCGGCATTACGAAGGACATGCCGACTCCGTTGGGTGAAGGGTACCGGGAGGCGGACGAAGAGATGCCCAACCTGGAGAAAGCCGAAGGCATCTTGTACGAAACGGTCAAGAAACGCATATACAACCCGGGGGGTCTTCTATGCCTGTCGAATCACATGAGCGGTCCGGAGGTGACTCAACCCAAGCAATTCGGTTCTCATCAAAGTCGGTTGGTACTCTCGCTTCTGAACGATGAAGTACACCAGAAAGACGTTTCGTTTAGCAAGGACGAGTGGGAGACTTTGGTGACGTGGGTGGACGCCAACGCGCCGTATCGTTCGACGTACTATCAGTACTTCGATCCCGATGGAAAGGTGCTGCCTAAGGCCAGGAAGGTTCGAGTCGAGTTGGACCCGCCATTCAAGGCAGGTGAGAAGGCTTACCGGATCGTCGCCGATCAGCCGTCACCGCGGCTACAATCGTCACTGTGATTCTCACCCTTCAAAGGGCACAAGTTGTGCCGTGTGCGAATATGAGCGAATCAATGCGAAATCTGTTGCTGCTGACACTAACTTGCGGATGGTTCGGCACTCTTGCCGCGCCGGCCCATACCGAAGGCTACTCGCCGCGCGTGGGCCAGCCACATCCTGATTTCACATTGCCCAGCTTGGCGGACGGCGAGCCCGTGTCGTTGTCGCAGTTTCGCGGCCAGAAAGTCTTGTTGATCCACTTCTCTTCCTGGTGAAGCGGGTGTCGACGGGCCGTGCCGGCCTGGAACGCAAAGACACAAGAGTGGGTCCGCCAGGGGAGACTCGTGGTAATCGGAATTGCACAGGAGCAGCACTCAGAGCGCTGCCGACTGTTCGCCCAATGGCACAAATTGGACTGGCCGATCCTACACGATCCGATCAACTTGATGGGTGTGCGAGGAGTGCCGATCGACGTGGCCATCGACGAGCACGGTATCGTGCACAGCCTCCGTGCCGACCTGAAGACGCTTGAAAAGGAATTCTTAGACAAAACTCTCGCATCCGACGACGCAACAACACCGGCCGAACCCCAGAAGGCGACTCGTCCCGATCTGGCGAACGTGCGTCGCCGCGCAGAAGGAAGCAATTCGGCCGATGCATGGCGTGAACTGGGCGACGCGGTTGTGCTCTGGGAGGGCCCCGCCAAGATCAACGACGGCATCAATGCCTACACGCAAGCGATCAATGCCAATCCGAACGACGGAGCGTCCCATTTCCGACTGGGGGTCTGCTATCGCATGCGCAACGAATCCTCGCAGCGGAAGCCTGGGGATTTCCGGACGGCAGTTGAGCATTGGACAAAGGCGCGAGCGATCAATCCCAATCAATACATCTGGCGACGGCGCGTCGAGCAGTACGGACCGCGACTGAACAAGCCGTACCCATTCTACGATTGGATGGAGGCGGCCACTCGCGACATTCGAGAGCGTGGCGAACAGCCCATCGAGTTGAGGGTCTTACCCACTACCTCTGAATTAGCTGGTCCAACTCGCACTTTCCAGACCGAACCGCAGGAAGTCACGTCGCCGGATCCAAATGGTCGGGTCGCACGCGACACAGATGGCTTGATCTTGATCGAAACAGCCGTGGTCCCGCCGCACGTGGGACCCGGTGGATCCGCTCGCGTTCACGTGACACTCCGCCCCAACGAAAAGCTGGAGGCCCACTGGAACAACGAGGCCGAGCCAGTCAGACTCTGGGTTGATCCACCTCCCGGCTGGCAAACGCAACCTCGGCTATCTGTCGCGTCTCAAAGCGACGAAACGGAAAGCTCCAAGCCGCGGCGATTCGAGTTTGAGATCCGGGCACCAGACAATTCAATCGGCCCATCGAAACTTGCCGGCTACGTCTTGTACTATGTCTGCGAAGACAAGGGCGGAACGTGTCGTTTCCTGCGACAGGACATACCGATCAAGGTGACCGTCGAGGACTGAGCCCGGAGAGTACCGGCGACATTCTTTGCCGGAGGACAGCCGCGGTATGCCCCACGAGTTCCCGGGAGAGCCCAGACTCAGCTTGCCGGAAGTCCTCGTCTCGGCAGGGTAAACAGGAATGTGCTGCCTCGTCCCACTTCCGATTCGACCCAGATGCGGCCGTCCAGACGCTCGACGATCTTCTTGCACGTCGCCAGACCGATCCCTGTCCCCGGATACCGTTCGTCTCCGTGCAGTCGGCGAAACGCCTCAAATACTTGTTCGTGGTGTTCTGGTGCGATGCCGATGCCGTTGTCCGCAACGCGAAACAGCCAATCGTCTTCGCGGCCTTCGGCGTGTATGTCCACGCGTGGCGGCTCTTCGCCACGATACTTGATGGCATTGGCGATCAGGTTCTGAAAGAGCTGCGTCAGCTCGACCTTATTGGCCATGACTTGCGGCAAGTGTCCGACGTCTACCTTCGCACCACTTTCGCGTACTGAATCCGCAAGATTGCTCAGTGCCTTTCGGAGAGCCGCATCGCAATCGACTTGCTCCAGTGGTTCATCCAACGCGCCCACACGAGAGTGGGCCAAGAGGCCGTGGATCAGTTCCTGCATCTGCTCGGCGTTCGACACGATGAATTCCAAGTATTGCTGTGTCGCGGCATCGAGTCGGGTTTCCCATTCGTCTCGGATAAGCTCGGCTAGTGTAACGATACGTCGCAACGGGGCGTGCAAATCGTGTGAAGCCGCTCCGGCAAATTGATGCAGGTCCGTGTTTGATCGTTCCAATTCCGCGAGCGTCTTTTGCAGCTGTTCTTCGGCACGCCATCGTGCCGTGACGTCCCAATACAGCCCTTGGACGCCGACCGTCTGTCCTTCGTGGTCGTGGACTGGAGATTTCAGGACTTCCACGTACATCTTCTCGCCACGGACGTAATGCTCTTCGACATCGCGAAAGGGCTCGCCCGTTTCGATCACGCTTCGGTCGTCAGCGTCGTATTTCGTCGCCTGCTCCTCAGGGAACATATCGTACACGGTCTTGCCGAGCAGTTCATCGAGCGAGCGGCCCAAGTCTTTCAAATACGCCGAGTTGCCGAAAGTCACGCGCCCCTCAATATCGATTCGGTACACACAGATGGGCAGATTCTCGACAAGCGAATGATAGAGCGCTTCGGAATCCCGCAGAGCGACTTTGACTCGTCTTCGCTTTCGGATCTCTTCCTGGACCCTGCGCTCAGGCTCTGTCGGGTCTGGTGTCGTCTGGTCGCGTAGATGCGCGTCGCGGTCCGAACAGTCCTCTTGCAGGGCTTCTTCTGCCTGTTCGCGTTTCGCTTGCTCTTCACCGAGCAAAGTCCGCAGTTGGGCGATTCGTGCCCGCAACGCTTCGACATCGTCTGTCGAACGATTGTCAGAGTCTTCGGCCATGACGCTATCTCCCCCAATGGCCGGCCAACAACGAATTCGAAATGATGCGCCGCACCAGTTTCCTTCTTGTCCGGCACTCAGATCAACTCGTCGCTTTGGAAGAAGCTACTGCCAGTATGATACATTGTTCAACACCGAAAAGGCTACCGAAAACGCTCACTACACCAGAAAGAGTGGTCGGTGCGAGCCATTCGGACGGCTTCGTCGTGCGGATTCTCGATGGATGCACCGCTGGGATCAATACGGTACGCCGTCAACGTGGCATATGGTCCAATCGCTGTAATGCAAAATGCCCTCGCTACCGAAAATCGTGATGACGGGCCGGCTCGTTTCCCATCAACGTAAGTCATGGGATCCTGTACCCAGACGCGCAATGGCACTGCTGAATGACAAGAGCCAAGCCACGTATCACAACAGCATCTACCAGGACGCGTGCGGTGGTTGGCATTTTCGTCTTCTTCGTCGAACACAGAGATTGATTTCAGCAGGCATATTGGCCAGAATTGCCGACTTAGGGTCCGCAGTCCGAGAACTCGATACGCGTGGGAACGCGAATAGGCGAGACATGGCCTTGCGGCGATTAACGGATGGTGTCAATGAGCATCAACCGCCTCGATGAACAAATTGGGGAAATAGTGTACACTGGCCTGGGTCAACATATAGCTTAACGCCTCACCAGATGGGAACAGCCATGGCAACATTAGTCGTCGTGATTGAGGACGATAAGACAGACTTCGAGTTGAAGGAAAGGCAGACTCAGATCGGACGTCATCCGGACTGTCCCGTCACAATCAGCGAGCGCAGTGTGTCCGGGCGACACGCCATGATTCACGGGGAAGGTGGCGAGTTCGCGATCGAGGACATCGGCAGCCGCAACGGAACCTTCGTGAACGATGAACGGGTCGAGGGACGCGTCAAGCTGAAACACGACGACGCAATCAGGTTTGGCAACGCGCATGCCAGCTTTCAAGACCCGGCCAAACAGCAAGCCGCAGCCACCAAACAGCTGTCTGCTACGGTTGCCGGCGCGCAACTGGCCACACTGGACCTGGGCGCCGCACAAGTAGACATCGACGAGGCGGGCGAGGCAACCATCACTGGGCAAGTGACCGGCGCGGGACGTTTTGGGTCCTTGGATGTCAACCCCGAAGCCAAACTGAAAGCGGTTCTCGAAATCAGCAACGCTCTGGCCGGCACGGTCGATTTGGCGGCCCTGCTGCCCAAGATCCTGGACAGTCTTTTCAATGTCTTCATGTACGCCGATCGAGGTTGCATCCTGCTGAAGGACGAGGAGTCGGGGGAGATGGTGCCCCGCGCTATGCGGCATCGGCGAGAGGACGAAGACAGCACTGTGCGGCTCAGCCGCACAATCGTCAAGAAGGTGTTGTCGGATAAGGCCGGCATCCTCTCGGCGGACGCCGCCACGGATGAAGAATTCAGTGGCAGTGAGTCGATCGCCGATCTCAAGATTCGCTCGATGATGTGCGTGCCGCTGCTAGGACTGGACGACGAGGTTCTGGGGATCCTCAGCATCGACTCCCAAAGCGCGCTGGGGCAGTTTACCGACAACGACCTGGACATCTTGATGACGGTTGCCGGCCAAGCGGCTCTGTCCTACGAAAATGCACGGCTGGCTCAAGCCTTTGCTGAAAAGCAGAAGCAGGACGCCGATATGGAAATCGCCAGAGAAGTGCAGCGTGCTCTCTTGCCCGACGAGATGCCCACGGTCGAAGGCTATCAATTCTATGCCTCCTACGATTCGGCACGGGCTGTCGGGGGAGACTTATACGATTTCTTCGAACTGCCCGATGATAAAGTCTGCCTGTCGTTTGGCGATGTATCTGGCAAGGGGGTGCCCGGAGCGCTGATCATGACCCGCATGGGTAGCTGCGTGCAGAGCACCGTCCGTCACGTGCACGACGTTGTCGAAGCGATTAACGCTATCAACGATCACATGTGCGACAGCGGGGCCGGGGACCGCTTTGTCACGTACGTCCTCGCATTCGTGGATACCAAGAACCACGAGGTGGTTCTGTCGAACGCGGGGCACATGCCACCGATCATTCGACGAGCGGACGGGACGATCGAACAGTTCGACAAAGAGCTTTCCGGAACAGCAATCGGCATGTTCCCAGATTATGCCTACGAAGCCCAAACGTGCCAACTGGAGCCGGGCGACGTGATCCTGATAATGACGGACGGAGTCGACGAGGCTATGAATCCGCAACAGGAACTCTATGGAATTGAACGCGTAATGGAGATCGTCAAGAAGTCGCCGCCCGAGGCCGAGCAGTTGGGCAAGCTTCTGCTGGAGGATGTACGCCGTCACGCCAACGGTTACCCGCAGAGCGACGACATAACCATCATGACGTTCGGTCGCAATCCGTAGGATGACTGGATGCACCGTAGTGGCCACGAGCTTGGTATTTGTCGCCCTAGCGCCGCAAGTATTCGTGGCGGTTCAGCCGGCCAGTGCCGTACGCGTTCGTTGGACAACCGCGTGATCCCGTTCGTCCGGTCCGCTGAAGTGCATCGCTCCACATGCGAGATATCGGGCTCGCCATGCCTCGGAGAGATGGTTGAAACTCTCCAACGCCGCAGATGTGAATTTGAAGTCGTGCGTGCCATTACCTTTCAGAGCGACCAGTTCGCGGATTCTCTCGACCAGTGGTTCTGCCGGACGTCCGGACTGGAGATAGCCGAGCATTTTCTGAGCCGCCACGCGTCTCTGTCCCCCCAGCGCGTCGACGGTTTCCTTGATCGCAGCTTCGTCCGAACTCTCCGGTGCAATGGGCTCCAACTCGTCAATCGGGGCGTCTTGCAGACGTCCGCGCTGCCCTGCACCGTCGCGAAACATGGGCAGCATCGCGGCGTTCTGCAGCAACAACAGCCGCCGTGTTCGGTCCTGGACGGTGATCTGGTAAGCGTGATAGATGGCACGCGTTGTGGTGACAGCGTGCAGTGCCACAATGTTGGGCAGACGCAATTGCAGTTCTGCCGCACCGCAGAAGATGGCATCCCAAACAGACGTTGGCGACGCGCCGTGATTCAGCCGTTCGATCACAGCGTCGGCTGCGTCTTCGTAGGAGCCGCTCCGCAGGACGCCCAGCAGTTCGGTCGTCGCTTCCAGGCTCAGACGTCCGTCCTTCCAGTCCCCTCGAATCTTGCCCCCCAACTTTTCGTTTCTCCGCCAAGGTAGATCCGCCAGGTCGTTTCGATCGGCCGGATTACCACCCTCGTGCATCAGCAAAGCGTAAGCCAAGCTTCTGAGTACGGGCTCGGCGTGGTGCCAACCGACCAGGTCCAATGTCCGCTGCGCGCACATAACGAAAATGGCTTTGTGACCGATCGAACGAAAATCGCGCGCGCCAAGTGGACAGAACAGCTCGAAAGCCGACTTGGGCTTGAGGTGCCGAGCGACCGCGGCGGCCGCCGCGTCGGCAGCCGGTTCATCCCAACGCTGCATCGCGTGGACAAGTGCCGTCCCAGCCATGTCGGCGGATGGCATCGCGGCCTCGTCGACGGCGCTCAATCGCCAATCACCTTCAGACACGTCACTTGCCTGAGCGGCTTTGAAATAGTCGATTCCCCAGAAGACCGGAAGCCAGCGATCACGTTCCGGAAGCCCATCGCCGATCAGATGGTACGAAATGACGGCCAGAACCGTGTGGAATTTGTAGCCCACCGACGGCCGAGGCTGCACATGTTGCACTCCCGCCAATAGCAACGCCGCGAGCACATCAAGATAGCTGGCACCTTTCTTGATTTCCCCCCCGACCTTTTCCACGACTTGATCTCGCGGCGTTACCTCCAGAAGCCGAACCAGCGATTCGACGCGTGAGGCATCCGTCGTCCCTTCGCCTGCGGAAGCACGCGTCTGTAGGCCAGTTGCGGCAAGCGAGGTATGCCCGATGCCCAACGCCGCCCCAGCCACGGCGTGACGCAGAAGTGTACGGCGAGAGAGTTGATTACTCATCGGTATGTATCCTCGGTACGAGACGTCGACAGAGGGAAAGTAGCTTCCTCTGCATAGTAGCAGAACTCCGTCATTGCGGGAACTTTTCTCTGGTTCCCACTCCCGCAAGCGGGAGTGCGTGCTCAACGCAATAGTAGGTGGAAAGGTCCTTCGTCTAAACGAAAAGAACGCCTCACTCGAGAAGAATCCGTGTCTATGAAACCGAAGTGGTCACCGTAAGAGGCAGACGCCAACACCACCATAGCGCCACGTGACATTCAGAAGTTACCCAGTTAAGATCGAAGGCCGTCCACTGCCTGCGGCACGGTAAGCCACGGGATGAATGGAGAGCTTTCGGTTGAGGACTTGATATGCCCAGACGATCTCATAGACAACGAAGCATTCTAGTCGGTTTCTGTATCCTTTTGACGGGTGCGACCGCCGTTTCCGCCGATGACCGACCTCAATGGGGCGAGCGTTTTTCGCGGAATATGGTATCGGACGAGACGGGTTTGCCTGACGGCTTCGACCCGGAAACGGGCCGGAACGTCAAGTGGTCCGTACCGATCGGCACGGAATGCTACTCGACCCCGACAGTTGCCGAAGGCAAGGTGCTGATTGGCACGAACAACGAACAGCCTCGCGACCCGCGCCATCGTGGCGATCGTGGAGTGACCATGTGCTTCAACGAAACCGACGGCAGCCTAACTTGGCAATTGGTGGTGCCGAAGCTCGAAGGCGACATCTACCTCGACTGGCCACGCGCCGGCATGTGTTCGCCGCCAACGATCGAAGGCGATCGTGTGTACACCGTGACGAATCGGGACGAAGTAGTCTGCCTGGACCTGCACGGGCTGTCCAACGGGAACGACGGGCCCTATCTGGACGAAGGCCGCCATATGTCGCCGCGGGACCAGCCCGCGATGGAAGTCGGACCGTTGGATGCCGACATCCTCTGGCTGTTGGACCTGCGGTCCGCTGCGGGCGTGCGTCCCCATGACTCGGCCAACTGTTCGATTCTCCTGGACGGGCCATTTCTCTATGTGAACACGAGCAACGGACTGACCAGTCGACACGATGGTGTGGACAAGCCCAATGCGCCCAGCCTGGTGGTTGTCGAAAAGGCCACTGGCCGGTTGTTGGCGCGAGACCGCGAGGACATCGGCCCTCGCATCTTTCATAGCACATGGTCGTCGCCGGCTTTGGGCGTAGTCAATGATCGACGGCTGATTTTCTTCGCCGGCGGTGACGGGGTGGTCTATGCGTTTGATGCTCTGCGGCCCGATGACGCGCGCCCCGCACGCAGGATCGAGGCGTTACAGCGCGTTTGGCGGTTTGACTGTGATCCGACGGCACCCAAGGAAAACGTCCATCGCTACATCCGCAATCGGCGCGAAAGCCCCAGCAACATTAAGAGCATGCCGGTTTTCCACAAGGACCGAATCTATGTGACGCACGGCGGCGACATTTGGTGGGGCAAGAACGAGGCGTGGCTCAAGTGTGTTGACGCTACCAAAACGGGCGACATCACCGAAAGCGGGCTGATCTGGTCCTATCCGGTCGAGCGTCATTGCTGCTCGACGCCCTCCGTCCACGACGGTCTAGTCTACGTGGCCGATTGTGGCGGCAAGGTACATTGCGTCGACACCCAGACGGGGCAACCGTATTGGGTCCACGACGCTGGCCGCGACATGTGGGCATCCACGCTGGTAGCCGACGGCAAGGTCTACATCGGCACGCGCCGCGGCGAATTCTGGGTCCTGGCCGCAGGGAAGGAGAAACGGGTAATCAGCTACGTCCGACTGGACGCCCCTGTCATCAGCACATGCGTTGCCGACAACGGCACGCTGTACGTCGGCACCATGAACCGGCTGTACGCGTTGCAGGAGACGGCGCAGGTGGAAACTGCGCAATAACGGCCTTGGTCACGCTTCGTCAAGGCGTGGGTACGTCCGTTCGGAAAAGAGACGCAGGCAGCCCGTCGCTGTTGACCAGGTTCGGAATCGCTGTGTCGCTCCAGGCGAAACGGACGGCGGTTGGCTTGTCCGCGTCTTTGCTGTGGACCAGAACCGTGTTTCCTTCGATCACCGCCTCCGCAGGATGGAATATCTTGTTCTCACCGGCAATGGTGAAATGCGTTGGTGCACGGCCGTCGCTGGTCGCCAGCCCCTTTGCGGTGTGCTTGAATCGAATCCGGATTTTGCTGCCTTCGATTGCCATCCACTCGTAGAGCGGTCCGGCGTACGGCACATCTTTTCCGTAGACCGTTGCCAATGCCCAGTTAGCCAACCGTTTGCCGACGTCCTGTTTGTTGGTGAAGTGCAATTCGCCCAGGTCGCCAATATCCATGGTCGGCGCGACGCCTGTATTGGGAAGCTCGTCCAAGACAAGCAGTTGGGATTCACGTTGTAGAGAGTACGCATCCTTGTGCTGCTTTGGCCATCGGTCACAGGGAAACGGGGCTGGCTGTACCATCCCGAAGGGAAACGGTCCTTGCTCCCAACGGGAACGCCAATCCCGGATCATCGTCGACAGAAGAACTTGACTGTGTTCTGCCCAGTAGAGGTTTCCTAGCCCCTGGTAGGAAATCACGCCACGAATACCGAAGGGGATCAACGGCGCGACCATTCCGTTGTACAGACAAGCTGGCCGATGTCGCGACGTGCGCGGGTCTTCCGGTCTGGTGGGACGGAGCGGCGGCTTTCTGCCTTGCTTCTCAGCATCGGCGGCCACTTGCTTCCAGCGTTTCAACTCGCGCTGGTAGTCTGCCATTGCTTGGTCCGTGTCGAAGCTGGCAATCGCGTCTTTCCACCACCGAACGATCGGACGCAACGCAGGCTGCGAATCAAGTGCCTCCTTGCTTGTCCACGCTTCGACCCGTGTTCCGCCCAAGAAGCTCTGCAATACGCCGACTGGAACGTCCTTTTCTTTGTGAATTCGGCGCGCGAAGAAGTAGCCAATGCCCGAGACGTCACCCACGGTCCGAGGACTGCAAGCAAACCAGTTGCCCACACAATCGTCTTGAGGCTCGTCGGCCAAATTCAGCTTGACGGTGAAGAAGCGGATCTCCGGATACTTGGCGGCGGCAATCTCCTGTTCCGCGTTGTCACAGCGTTTCACAGGCCAAAAGATGTTGGACGGTCCGGTGCAGAACCAGACTTCGCCGACCAATACATCACGAATGATCCGTTCGGATCCCGACGATGTCCGCAAGTGGATTTCGATCGGCTCAGAACTGGCGGTAAACGGTGGAAGCGAAACCTGCCAGCGTCCGTCTTGCCCCGCTCTGCCAGATACGGTGTGACCCGCGACAGTCGCAACGACTTTCTCGCCAGGCTTTGCCCATCCCCAAAGAGAATTCGCGTGGTCCTGCTGCAGAATCATCCCGTCCGAGATAACAGCAGGAAGACGCAACTCGGCCGTGGCAGCATCTGCGGACAGTATCAGCAGAAGACCAGCCACGGCGCCGCAGCGCGAGATGTTCACATTCATGCGTATTGTCTCCGGAATTCGGCCAGTTGAACGCGTCAGCGTAAACGTGGAATCTCCCCGTCCAGTACCAAGGCCCGGACGTACTGCGTCGGCGGCGAGCCATAGGACAGGACCTTGTCGTGATACGTCTTTAAGTCGAAATCCGCGCCCCACGCGCGTTCGATGTCGCGTCTCAGGTCGAAGTGCTCCAACGTGCCGACGAAGTAGGTCGAAAGCTGCGTCGAGGTTAGTTGAGCGCGCACCCATTTGGCCGCAGCCTCGCGTTCTTCTTGAAACGTGTCTTCCATCATCAGTCTCATTGCCTCGTCACGCGTCATGTCCCCAGCGTGGATCGCCTGATCGATAATCGCGTTGCCGATCCCGCGCAAGTACCACTTCAAATTGATCAATCGCATCAGCGGGTCGCCATTCAGAAAACCCTCGTCGATCATCATCCGTTCCGAATAGATGGCCCAGCCTTCGATGAACACGCCTGACGAAAGTACGGCCCGCAGCTTGCCCGGGTATCGATTCGAGTGGGCAAGTTGGACAAAGTGTCCGGGCATGGCTTCGTGCATAGTCAGATCGTGAATGGACCGCACATTGTACTCGCGCAGGAACGACTGTATCTGCTCGTCGCTCCAGTCCTCAGGGAGCGGAGCCACGGCGTAGAACGTCTTCAAGCCGACGTCCAGCGGGCCGGGCGAATCGCAGTACGCCAGCGATACACCACGCTGGAATTCGGGCATGATGATGATCTCTACGGGGTCCGGCGGCAGAGTCAACAGGTCCTTCTTGCGTGCAAATTTCGTGGTCTGCTCTAACGACCATTTGGCGGTCTCGACAACTTTGTCCGCGGCCGGCGTGTCCAGGTAGGCCATTTCCAGGCAAGCGCGAATGATGGCCTGCTTGTACGCGGGCGACGGTTCAGCGGGGAATTCTGTGTGCGGGAATTTCTCCTTGTAGACCTGCTGCGAGATGCCATACATCTCGTCACGCACGCGGACCATTTCCTGCTCGGCCCGCTCCCGCAACTGAGGCCGGGCAAGCGGTGTCTTGAGCGTGAATGCGAGCTTCTGATCGTACAACTCGCGACCTATCCGAAAATCCCCGGCGGCGTTGGGCAATAGCTCAGATTCCAACCATTTCTGATGCTCTTCCACGACTTCTTTGGCCGTTGCCATCGCTCGCTCCAAACGCTCGCGTTGATCTTTGGGAAGTTTGCCCAGGTTGGGGCTGACATAGTTGTCCAAGATGCTCAACACACCGAGATTCTGCTTCACGGCCGTTTCGGCGTGAATCTTCGGTACTCGTTTCGGATCGAGCGACTCACGGACTTGGCGAAACAACCGAGGGAACTGCTCAAGGCGATCGGCTACATGCCCAAGACGTTTCTCGATTGGAGCGAAATCTCGGGCCATCAGACTGTAGATTGCGCCACCTGATAGCCCAGTATACGCCAACGGGTTCCAGGCCCATTCCTGCAGAGTATCCAGTCGCCACAGCGAGCCTTCCAGATCATGTTCCAACAGCGCATAGTCCACTTGGTTCGCGCGAGACAACTTGACCGCGTCGATCTTCCGCAGTTGCTCCAAATACCTGCGGCAAAACGCTCGCTGCCGAGCCCGCGCTTCTTCGCTCACTTCATTCAATTGGCTATCGAAACGATGGTCGCCCAAGCTGGTGGCCGACACGGGCGACAATGCCGGGAACTCATCCACATAACGTGCAGCAAGCTGTTCGAATTGCTGATCCGCAGAAGCTGTTGCGATCCCCGCAGCTTGAATCACGACCATCAACAACGAAAACGTTGACATCTTCGCTCCTTTCAAGTGGTTTCGTTCGCCGAGCAGATTTTGTAGGGCGTAGTCTGGAGCATACAATAACAGTCGCCGTGTCAACAGACTACCCTCGCCGGAGATAGAAGATGAGCAAGCAAGGTCGTTTCACGGATTGCGCACTATTGGCTGGGCTGGCAGTCACGCTTGGTGTCGCCATAATTGGCTTGCGCGCGGAGGAAGTCGGTGCTGCCGACACGGTCGGGCCCCAGGGCAAGACGCCGGCTTATCTTGTGCTGATGCATCAGGCCGAAGAGGGGCAACCGAAGTCGTCACCCCGCATGAATCATTTCGCCTTGCCCGATCCGAAATTGCGGACGCGGCTCAAGGACCTAGGTTTCGAGGTGGGCATCGCCCCGTATGCATCCGGCTTGACGACGGAGTATTTGAATCAGTTCAACGTCGTGGTGATTCCTCATGTGTACATGCCGGGCACGTCGCCGGGGCTCGACGAGATGGTGGAGCAGAAAAAGCAGCTTCTGCTGGAATACGTGAAGCAAGGAGGCGGACTGTTGGTGATGCGTGTACAAGGCTGGCAGTTCGGCAAGGACATTGATGCGGCTAACCAGTGGCTCGCGCCGTGTGATATCCAGATCCTTGGCGAACAGGTCGTCGATGACGAACACAAAGTCAAACTGGAATCCGGTTACGAACTTTCTTGGACGGACAACGTGACTCGTCATCCGGCAACCGAAGGCGTGAAGGGGATCTTCTATACGACTTATCACCACATGTACTCCGATTCCACGTCGCCGATCAAAGCCGGCAAAGACTGGACGATCCTGTTACGTGGCAAGGCGACCACCAAATCTCTTCGCACAGTGAAGGGCGGTCAGCCGCCTCCGCCGTCGCCCGGCACCTATGGTTCCGAGCCTCCACTATTGGCCGTGCGGGACTTCGGCAAAGGACGAATTGCCGTCTGGCCAGTCAATTCCACTTGCATATGGCAAGACGGCTATCACATCCTCTGGGGTCGGGGCCTAACCATGGACGGCGAGTCGTCGGGGATGCGTGGCGATGCGGCGCGGCTGATCGCGAATCTGATGACGTACCTTGCCGAACCTTCGAGAGACACGTTCGGCGGGTATACAGTGCCCCGGAAACCCAAGAGCGAATCGCAACGTCCGCCCGGCTGGAAGGATTGGGACAGGCTAAAGGCCAAAGGCGCATACCCGCCCCGCTGCTTCGTTGGCTTGATCGGCGCGAAGTCGTCGCTGAGCAGTGGACAGGGAACACCGGAAGAGTTCATTCAAGCAGCCAAAGAAGTGGGTTACGACTTCATTGCGTTCACGGAAGACCTGGATCAATTGGCCCAAGAGGAATTTGTACGGCTGCAAGCCATCTGTAAGCAACAGAGTACCGAGACCTTCAAAGCGTATCCTGGCTTTGCCTACCTGGACGAATCCGGCAACTCTTGGGTCACGTTCTCGGATCGGCTCCGGTGGCCGGAAGACGGCTGGTCGAGCCAGAAATATCCCGGCCGCATCAAGATCAACAACGCGCTGTCACGCGGCTGTCAGTGGCCGCCGGTCGTGCTGATTACCTCGCACAGCAATCCAGAAAAGGCCGCCTTTCAGGGGAATTTCAAAGTCATCAGCCTATACACCTACGAGGACGGCAAACTGGTTGATGATTCCGTCGACACCTATCTGCGGCTGGAGAAGATGAGGTATGGACTCAGCCCGGTGGCGGTGCATCTGGTGACCTCGCCCGAAAAGGTCAAACGTGCCCGAACCAGCGGCTATCAGACCTATGTGCGCTGGTTCGACGGCAACATGGTTGATGCACTTAGCGGTCACATTGCCAAGTACAAAGGCAACTACGTCCATTGCCGCTCTTCGTTCGTGTCCAACGGACCGATCATCGAGGATACACGGATTCTGAATTTCGCGACCAGCGATTTGGCCTTTGCAACTCAAGACCGGATCCGCGTTCACGTCAAGGCCAGCTCGACCGCTGGCCTGCGCGAAGTGAAGATACTGAACAGCGATTCACCGCGACCCTGGCGGCGGTTCCTGCCCGGTGGCGAGCCCGAATTCGAGAGCAGCATCGACCATTTTCACGACAAGCAATACGAACTGATCGTCCACGCGACCGACAACGACGGGAAACAAGCGATCGGGTGGGGAGCCTGGACCGCAATTCAAGAGAACAGCTTTCCTCGCTGCTCGGACAACATCAACACGATGCCTCGCGGCAAATGGTGGGGACCGCCCGAGCACCTGCAGAACGTGCGAGGAATCGAGAACTATCTTGCCGCCAGGGATTTCCGTTACATTGGTCTGCCCACTTGGGGAGGACTTCAGGAGGGCATTCGCCCCGCCGTCGAGTTCTATCCGCAGCTTGCATGCCGCTTTGGCACGATCGTGGATTGCTTCATCGACGACCATTACCCGCTGACGGCCAGCGGGAATCCCGACCGCACCGACATCCCGGAGCGTGCGGTTCCCAACGAGTCCATCTCCGGCAAGGTGCGGCACACGCTGTTCACTCCTTGGCAAGACGGACCGCTGGTCGCATTGGTGGAAGGTGAGTTTACGGCGAAAGAGGATTTCTCGCTCGAACGTCCGGAAGTGATGAGGTTCAACGGCAGACAAGGATGCGATCGTCTGACCGCGACAGTCAAAGATGGCACGTTGATTTCCGGCACGCTGTCCGAAACGCACCGGTCGTTCTCTGGCCAATTGCCGGTCGGAGGTTATGCAGCCATGTTTCCTCAAGCATATCGCGGTTCGGTCGGAATGATCGCTCTGGAAGAAGGTTTGAAGTATCACGCATTCTATGGCGGAAGCGGTTGGCACAACTTTCGAGGCGTGCTGGCCGATGGTAACCGCTCGGTGAAGGCCGGCGAAAGGCTGACCTATCGCTACCTTGGCGTCGTCAGCAGACTGGATCCGCCACCGGACGATCGTTTTGTGATCCACGTCCGTGACAGCCTCGGTCTATGTGGAAAGACCGCGTATCGCATAGATCCAAGAATCGGCTCTGTCACCGGCAACGCCTTCATTCTAAAACTGAAGGCCCAGGGTCATGGTTTTGCCGGCACCGTCACAGAAGCCAATCTGCCATTGAACCTTCCCGCAAGAATCGAAGGGCTCAACCCGCGCTGGCACGCAGGTATCTGGTATCCGGGTCGGAACACATTCGAAATCGCCGAATGGGTCGTCAACGACATGAACCAGCGGTACACGGTGCGAAAGACCAAAACGCTGGACAACGAGATCCGCCATTTCCCCGTACTTGAGGACGGAACAGGTTTTCTGCAGATCGACACGGTAATGGGCGACAAGGACATCTTCATCGGCAACCTGTTAACAAGCGACCATGCGGACGTCTGTCTGACACTGGTGGATACTCGCGCCGACAGGGCAGCGTTTGTCGTCCACAACCCGACGGACAATGCGATTACCTGTGAAGTACGTCCCGGACCGGGTTTCACTTTGCTAGGTGAGTTTCGCGAAAGCGTCGACGTCCCACCCGGCACGTCCGTTCTCACGTCATGTCGTCGGGAATAGGCTGGTCGATGATCTTCTCGTCGTAAATCACGAACCCGGCTTTCAGGTAGGTGGGAAGTGCGGCGGGATGATCCAGGTCGCATGTGTGGACCCAAACTCGTCGCGGTTGGTACGACCAGGCTTTTCGTAGAGACCAGTCGAGGAAGTATTTGCCGAGTCCCTTGCCGACAAACTGCGGAAACAACCCGAAATATGTCAACTCGATTTCGCCTGCCTGGCGATGATCCAGTTCCGAATACCCGGCCGTCTCGCCGTCAACAGAAAGCACATAGATTTCGACTCGGTCATCCTGGATCGTGGCCCGCAATTCGTCGGCAGGCATTACCAGTCGGTCTACCCAATGAAACTGCTCGCCCACCGTACGATACAAGTGCCGGTAGAATTCGGTGCTAGGCTTGTCGGCTTTCGCGACCTCGATGCCGTCGCAAGGTGGCGAAGCGACCGAGCTCGGCGAGCTGTGCATTTCCAGGTAGGTCGTCTTGGTCTTGACGGTCGGCATTTCGCTGGGCGAGATCGCGTTGGTGCGAGTCACCGCTATTCCTTTTTCTTCTCTTTGGCTGCTGGTTTCTTCTCTTTGGCGGCCGGACGATATCGAGAGTACATAGAGCTGTAATCGGGCTTCTTCACTTTGTACTTCTCGCCGGTCAGCTTTTCCAACTTCTGCAATTGACCGGGCTTCAGCACGTCTTCGATCACTTCCTTTTGCAGTTGGTCGCGCATTTGCTGAATTCGCTCCTGTAGCTTCTGTTGGGCTTCGCGTTGTTTCTCCATCAATTGCTGTTTCTGCTCGCCGGTCAATCCCAGCGCACCGGACAGTTGGTCGCCGGCCAGGGCGTTCAGGCCACGATTACGCAACTCCATCTGAAGCTTCAACTGCTTCAGACGCTGCACCTGGTGCGGCAGCAGGACCTTGGCCAGCTTCTCTTCGGTTCTCTCGCGGACGACCTTCTGCGCCTCCTGCATCATCTGCCCCACGTTGCCGCCGCTAACGTTTGCTGCGTTGCGGAAGATCTCGCCAATCTGTTTCTGCATCTCCTGTTGCAGTTCGCGTATCTTCTCGACCTGATCGTCCACCAACTCAAGTTCTTTCCCGAACTGCGGCATGGCGAGCATCCCTATCGGATCATTGGGAACATGGCCGCCTACCCCATACATAGACATAGGGCCAGCCCAACTTCCCATAACCGGCGTAGGAAAGGCATACGTTAGCGGCGCTTCTGTCGGTACGGTCGTTTCGACGACACCTTGGCCGTAGAGCTGACCGCTTAGTATGATAGCTGCTAGCAAAACCGTTGTCATAGCGACTCGCAACATGATCGGACTCCTTTGAGTTGTTGGAGCTGGCGATTACGGTACGGCAAATCGAAGACGACGAGTAAGCTGGAACAAGTCCACGTCTACCTGTCAGACACGATTTGACGTGATACCAGTGAGTATTGTTACTGCTTCTTCTTCGATAGCAATGGCCAGTTCGGCGACTCGGTGCGAGCCGTCCTGAGGGCGTATTCGAGTTTCGCGACGATTTGCGCGTGCTGGCCGGCTATGTTCTGCGTTTCGCTGGGATCGTCGTCTAGGTTGTACAACTCGATCGAATCGCTGTTGCTTCGGCGAACGGCCTTCCAGGGTCCCCTTCGCACGGCTTGCTGGAAGCCTCGTTCGAAGAACTCCCAGTAGAGCATTCTGTCGGCCAACTGCGGCTGTGGCCGGCCCATCAGACTGGGGACGACGCTGACGCCGTCGATTCCAGGAGGCGATTCGACGCCTGCCAGTTCGGCCGCAGTGGGCAGGAAGTCGGCGAAATACCATACTGCATCGCTGGTCTGGCCGGCAGGAACCTTGCCCGGCCAGCGCACGATCATCGGAGTGCGGATACCGCCTTCGTACATATCGCGTTTGTGCCCTCGCAGTGGTCCGGATGAATCGAAGATACCCTCCCAACGCTTCGCTGCCCCGTTGTCCGAACAGAAGAAGACGATCGTTCGCTGCCCGATCTTCAACTCGTCCAGCAGCGACATGATACGCCCGACGTCCCGATCCATACGAGTGACCATCGCCGCGTGGACCTTCGCATCGCCGGGCCACTCACGGTCCGCATACGGTTCGACGCTGGGGATTTCGTACTTCGCGTGAGGGATGCACCAAGGCAGATAGAGGAAGAAGGGCCGATCCTTGTTCTGCTGAATGAAATCCAGCGCAAACTGCGTGAACAGATCGTGGGTATACGTCTCCTTGTTGCCGCCTTCGTTGCCAGGAAGAAGGTGCTTGTCCTGATTGCGCCAAATGAAGGTGGGGTAATAGGTATGGGCGCGGCGCTGGTTCAGGTATCCGAACCACTCGTCAAACCCTTGTCGGTTGGGCTGGCCGGTGGTGTTCGGCTCGCCCAAGCCCCATTTGCCCGTCATACCGGTCGCGTAGCCTGCCTGTTTCAGCACCTCGGCCACCGTAATGTCTTCGTCGCGCAAAGGCACGCGTCCGCTTCCGCCGCCCAGTCCTTTGACGCCTCCTTTCCCGAAATTGCCACGCACGGTCGTGTGACCGGTGTGCAGGCCGGTCACCAGAACACTGCGGCTTGGAGCGCACACCGTCGAGCCGGCATACACCTGCGTGAACCGAGTGCCTTCGGCGGCCAAACGGTCGATGTTCGGCGTCTGGATGTGCTTCTGGCCGTAACAGCCAAGATCCCCATATCCGAGGTCGTCGGCCATCATAAAGATGATGTTGGGGCGATCGGGCTCGGCACCACTGGCTGTCGGAGCCTGTGGCGAGGCCAGCAAGCCCATCATCGGGACCGCCAATGCGAAAAGCCATCCGGAACTGCGTTCGTTTGTCCAATGGGTATCCATTGTCTGCTCCTGCTGCGGGTCAGGTTGTGAAGGCTACGCGTGAACTCGGCAGATGCGCATAATCGACGCGCTTCAGCATAGGAAGTCTCGGCCAACCGAGCAACAAACGCACCGCTGCATCCAGCCGTAACCAAAGGTAACATAGGCCCCCGGCCCGTGGCGGCCATCACAGGCCGGGGGCCCATGCTATGGAAGTGGGCGCACGGCGCTACTGTTTGGTCCCGTCCAAGTGTCGCCTATGCGCACGCTCGGGCAACGCTTGGTCGATTTGCTGCTGAAGCTGATCTACGTCGTCGGGGGCATCGGATCTGAAGAAATGCTGTCGGGCTATCCCCATGAGCCGTGCAGCGACTTGCGTTTCACCAGCGGCGAGGTGGGACCTTATCTGTGCCACCATGCTCGCCCCGGCCTTTTGCTTGGCGGCCTTCTGTTCGCGGAAATCCAGGATCTCCTCTTTGACCATCTCGGCACGATGCCGCTCAAACGATGCCACTATCTTGCGCTGCCGCTGTGCATCGTCTGGCCATTCCAGCGCGGTGATGAAGAACACGCTGACCCACCGCCTGCTTGTCCCATCTGCCAGTGTGCGTGTCCATGCGCTACCGCAAAGACGGTGAAGGTGGTTGACGGTGTAGGTGCCTTCAATACTGGTCCTGGTCATACGCGATGGCTCGCCAAACTCGTCATTGATATCGCATTGCAGCGTGCAATCCGATATCCGCACCATATTGTTGTCGATCCCTTCAATCTTCCCCATGAGTTCTAGTTCATGCAGACTGGCGCGTTTCTTCTCGTAGAATTCCGCGCCAGGTTCGACCGTCAAAACAACCGCTGTCGCAGTCATATTCTTCATGCAGTCATCCGCACTCAAGCCACCGTCGCACGCGACTTCGACGAAGTCGACGCGCAGGAGATAGTCCTTTCCATGCGCATCGTCTACTAGCGCATTTCCTTGCACGAAAAGGAAAGCGATCACTGTCAGAAATCGTCTTGCCATTTGCTCGACCTCCCACTGTCAAGAGTACTCCAGACGGGCACGCAAGTACCGCCGCACCGGCGTATCGTATCTCGCCACGTTCCGTCGATACAAGATCAGTTCGGCGATCTGCAATCTTGACACCCTGTATCGGGCCGCGTAGGCTCAGCCCGAGTGACGTGGCCTTGATCCGATCGTCGCGAACGGCAGAGTTTTGATCCCAATTCCTGACATCCGATAGGCAAAGGACGGTGTACACCATGAAGAACGACACGAACACAACAAGACGCAGTTTTCTGAAACTCGCTGGTGCCGGTACGGCGGCAACTCTGGCGTGCCTAGGCGGCGAAGGGACGACGGCCACCGCAGACGCAGCGGAAGCAACCACAGAAAGACGCGAACGGCCTCTGAAACTTGCACTAGCCTCCTATACCCTTCGCAAGTTCAACCTTGACGAGACGCTGGAAATGACCAAGCGGGTCGGGCTGGAAGCAATCTGCCTGAAATCGTTCCATTTGCCGCTGGATGCAACGCCTGACGAAATCGCGGCGGCTGTCGAGAAGGTCAAGGAAGCCGGGATTCTGCTCTACGGCGGTGGTGTGATCGGGATGAAGAGCGACGAGCAGGTAAACCAGGCATTCGAGTATGCGAAGGCGGCCGGCATGGTGAAAATCGTTGCAGCTCCGACTGCGGAAACGCTGCCGCTGATCAACGAGAAGGTGAAGGAGTACGACATCCAGGTCTGCATTCACAATCACGGGCCCGGCGACAAGCATTTCCCGACGCCTCTGACCTCGTACGACAAGATCAAGGACCTGGACAAGCGAATCGGCTTCTGCCACGACGTAGGCCATACAGTGCGATATGGCGAGGACGCCATTGCCGAGACCGAGAAATGCGCCGATCGCATGTTGGACTTCCATATCAAGGACGTCACGGAAGCGGCCAAGAGCGGACATTCGACGCCGTGCGGCCGTGGTATCATCGACATACCGGTACTGCTGCGCACGCTGGTCAAGATCGGATACTCCGGCTACCTCGCGTTCGAGTACGAAGAACACGCAACCGACCCACTGCCCGGCTTGGCCGAATCGATCGGCTACGTTAACGGTGTTCTCGATACGATATAGGGCACTCTAACAGATCTGCAATCCGGTAGGTCAGGCTGAGTCTGGCCTGCTAAATTTGACTTCATCTTCTTGGGAAATTGGTGTTTGTCAAATATTCGGTTTTTGTTTCATTACGTATTTTCCCTTGGTTTCAGCTTTTGGCTGATGAAGGAACACAGCTATGCAAGCAACGATTGATGGAACGACGTACAGGAGCAGGCCGAAGTTGTTGTTGGGTTTCTTTAAGCGAAGTCGAGACAACTGGAAGGAGAAGTGTAAGCAGGTTAGAGCGGAATTGAAGTTGGCGAAGAACCAGATCCGTGCGGTTGAGCAGAGTCGAGCTAATTGGAGGACACAAGCCAAGGAACTGGAGTCGGAAGTACAACGACTTCAACGGGACGTGGAGGGACAAAAATGCCGCCGACCCAGGGGCGACGGGATATGATCCCCGGCCAGCCGGGGGAAGGCATTGCAAATTTCCAGGTTCTTCCGGCTCGTCATTGCTTCTCTGTCGGAGTGATTGCTCTGTTTCTTCAAATGGTAATCGGCGCAGCAACAAGTATGCGAAGTGCATCAGCAGTGCTGAAGTTGGTCGGTTCGTATCTTCCCTACGTGGAGCGGACACCTTGTGCCAATTCTGGCCGCCTGTGGCTGCTGCGAGTTGGACTGCTTGAACTCAGTTGCGAAAAAGAAAAGGCCGATGACTGGGTGTGGATGATGGACCATACGATCCAACTCGGGCCTTGGAAGTGCTTGATTGTGATTGGGATTCGTTTGTCTTGCTGGCTGTCGAATCGCCGGCCATTGAGTCATGACCTTGTTGGATCTGATGCCAATGGAACAGTCTACGGGCGAGAGGGTTCACGGACGGTTGCGCGAGTCGGGATGGGAGGTGCAGTGTGCGCCGAGAACGTGCTGGTTTTGAACTCGGCTCCGCGGGGACACGCCCCAACGGAGGCCAACCTAACGAACGTCGAAATCACGAGCCGCATGATAGCAGGCGATGATGTTCTCGACGGATGTGTCCGGCTGAATGACGTTGGATGGCATCAGGATCAAACCGCCGTCCATCCCGCACGTACGAATCAAATCTTCGACCTCGCGACGTACATCATCCGTTGAGCCAAAGGGAAGCGTTCGCTGAAGGCTGATGCACCCGTGCAACGTGATCCGATCGCCCCAACGCCGTTTGACTTCCACCGGGTCCATGCATTCCGGTTGGATTGGGTTTAGGACATTGATACCTATCTCCACCAAATCGTCCACCAGGTCAGTTAGCTTGCCGTCGCTGTGGAAGAAGAACACGATATCCGGCCTGACTTGCCGACAAGCTTCAATCAGCCCGCCCATGCGCGGCTTGTCAAATTGCCGCCACAAGTCCGGCCCCATGATGACGCGGTCTTGCATGGCGATGTCGCCCACGATCTTGATCATGTCAACGCCGGCTCGGGTCATGCGCAGGGCCGCGTTGGTGTACAGTTGGTACAGGGAATCATAGACGGCTTCCAGGATTTCCTGATTCGCCAGGTAGTCCATCAGGGCGTTTTCGAAACCGCGCAGATTCCACAACCGCCGAAACGGGTTCTCCAGGTCGCCTGTGACAAACAACTCCTGCTGTTTCAGGTCTGCAACCTGCTGGGGATAGTCCTCCGGTTCGAGGATCTGTGCCTCCCGAAGCATCGCATAGCTGGCAATATCATCCAGCGTTTCGGCATGCTCGAGCGGTCCACTTAACCACTGCCGATAACGCCCGTCGTCGCCCATGCGGAAGCGGGCTCCCCAAACGTCTTCGTAAGTATGTTCATCGAGCCAAACCGCCGGCTGTCCAGAGGCGTGTCCGGGCAGCAAGCTGTCTTGTTCAGCGCGGCCCCCCGAGGCAATCTCTGGGCTGAGTTCGGCCCAACCTTCGATTCCCAATTCCGCAAGCACATCCGACCAATCGTCGGTCTGGTAATGCTGCTTGAGCGAGTCAATCACCTCGTGGTGAAACCAGCCATCGGTTGGCGTGCGGTCAGGCGGCTCGTGGTTCAAGGCCGCCAGAATACGTTGGCGAGGAGTCATGGGAATTCCTTTACGGGACTTCGTAGTGCGTCATTTCATCAAGCATGGCTTCAACGTTCTCCAGCGGCACATCACCGGCAATTTCGCCGCGGAGGATCAGTCCTCCTTGATGGCAGCCGTACGTGTCCACGTCGGCTCGCACGGCTGCCCGCACCTCCTCGGGCGTTCCGCTGGGGAGCGTCCACTGGCGGTCCAAATCGCCCAGCAGACAGACGTTTCGGGCTACCAGCGAGCTGAGCCGCTCACGCGACATGCAGTTGCATTGTGGATTGAGCACGTGGACGCCGGTCTGGATGAGATCGGGAATGATCGTTTCGATCACGCCATCGCTGTGAAACCAGACGTGCTTGCCGGTTTGCCGGACCACATCGAACATTTTCGCGTAGGCCGGCTTGAAGAACTCACGCCACAGTTCGGGTCGAATCAATAACGCCGTTTGAGTGCCCCAGTCGTCACGAAAATGCACCCCGTCCAGCCCATCGAGTCCGACCAGACGGTCGAGCCGCCGGAGGATGACTTCCAGGATCATATCGCGAAGCCGGGCCGCACGTTCTGGCTCGATCAGCAGGTCTTCGTTGGCCTCCTGAAAGCCACGCAAGTAGTACATCCGCTGCCAAAGCGTGTCGCCGTCGGCAATTGTGTATTTGTCCCCGGCGTTCTCTTCGATTCGCCGCACCACCGCCGCCATTATCTCGTCCGTGGCAGTGTCAGGCGGCTCGTACCGGTCCAAATCGTTCCAATCCGCCAGAGGGTGGAAGGTGACCTGCCCCTTATGCTCGTCGTTGTGCCGTACCCAATGACTTCCCCACGAATCGCGGCTGGGTGTGCCAATCTCCGGCCCGAACTCGCCGTACGTGGCGCTACCCACATTGACAACGTCATCGGGATATCGGCGGTAAAGACCTTCCAAAGCCTCGCCGTAACGGACAAAAGCCCCTGGCAGTGCATCGTGCATTATCGGCGTCCGATCCGGGCCGGTCATCTCGATCGCCCGGATTACGCGCTGGCGGCTATTCATCGTCCTTGTCCGTCCACTAATCACGGCTTACTCGTTCCGGCAGGGCTGCGTTGCTGTTTGCGCACCGCGCGTTTCTGCAATCGCCTCTTTTCACGGTCCGTCAGATCATCGCTTTCTGGCACGGCGTCACCGGGTTTTGGGTCACCGGAAAGCGGATCGGCCATTTGTTCGATCCAGGCGTCGAAGACGCTACGGAGCGTCTCGACAATTTCTGCTTGAGTGGTTGCCAGGTTCCGTTGTTCGGACGGGTCCTCGGCCAGATTGAACAGCTCGATCTGGCCCGGTATAGATCGCAGCTTCCAGTCGCCTCGGCGGACGGCCCACTGGCCGCCTTCCTTGCACCAAAAAAGCGTCTCGTGATGCGTCTGGGTCTCGCTGGTCAGCAGCGGTAGGAGGCTCTTGCCGTCGAAACTGTTGTCCGCCGGCAGACCGCCAACCGCGTCGAGTGCTGTGGGAAGGATGTCCAGCGAGATCACTGGCGTGCCGATCGTCCGACCGCCAGAGAATCTGGCTGGCCAAGTGACGATGAAGGGCGTGCGGATTCCGCCTTCCTCAAGACTTCCCTTGAAGCCGCGTAACGGAGTGTTATCCGCTTGCATCGCCTTTGAACCGCCGTTATCGGTCAGAAAGAACAGCAGCGTATTGTCGAACAGTCCTTCCTGTTTCAGCTTGCCCACAACGTCGCCCACGCCGTCATCCAGATGCTCCAACATGGCCATCAGGATCGCGCGTTCTTTGCTGATTTCGGGAAAGCGTTTTCGGTACGTGTCGATGTCGGCCTGCGGTGCTTGCGGCGGGGCGTGAACCGCGTTGTACGCGAGATAAAGGAAGAACGGCTGCGATTTATTCCGCTCGATAAAGGTAACCGCTTCCTCGCTCAGGCGGTTGGTCAAATAGCCCTCGTCGTTGATTCGTTGCTTATTGCGGTAGATCGGGTGCAGGAACTTGCCTTCGACGTCGGACCGCAGATTGAAGTAGTCGTGACCACCGCGGCCCATGAACTTATAACACTCGTCGAACCCGCGATTCAGGGCATGCCATTTCAGTTTGGGATAGTCTTCATCCAGCCCCAAATGCCACTTGCCGATCGCCGTCGACACGTACTGCTTTGGCAGAAACGACGGAAAAACAGGGATTGCCGGGTCAAAACCGCGTCCGCCGTCCCCCGCCGAATAGACGCCGACGCGCTGTTGATAACGTCCCAGCATCAGTCCGGCCCGCGTGGGCGAGCAGACCGCTCCGCTGGTGTAGCCCTGCGTGAAAACCACACCATCCTTTGCCAGGGCATCCATGTGCGGTGTCGAGACCTCCGTCGGATGTTGCGGGTTCAAACTGATGTCCGCGTAACCCTGATCGTCAGTGAGAATCACGACGATGTTCGGCAACCGTTCAGCCGAACTAGCAACGGCAACTGCGCAAGACAGAAGCAGAAGACAACCGACGATTCGCTTCACGCCAGACCGTTTGGCTCGCGAGGCCGAAACTCCTTCGTTCGAGGTAAATGGCGATTTCACTGTTCGTCTCTCCATGGTCCATCGGTGATTCGAGCCGTTCATGTCGTTCACGCGGATCGCATGTTGTCCAGCTAGACTATCACAGGCGGACGGCAGTCCTGCAAGGCTTCTGAATCCGAGATGTCCGTTTTCTGATGTACGCCAGGAAAGTCGACCGCTGGACTTTGTGGTTACGTCCTCACCAAGCGATTCCGGAACGGAGCTTCTTGAAGGTGTTTTCTTGAATGTCGTAGGCATGCAAGTCGCCGTTGATCCAACTACCGAACTGAGCCGCTGATTGGGCTCCGCTGAACAGGTAGATTCGATTCTCGTCCATGCCGAGTGGAAGGGGACATCCTCGCGGTGTGGGCATCTCGCCCTTCGGCGCGAGCTTCTCCCACCGATCGGCTGACGGATCGTAAGTGTAGAGGTCGTTCAGGTATCCGCCATTGCCATCGCCTCCGCCAAACAAGTAGATACGTTTGCCGATGGCGATGAACGCAGGAGCATACCGCGGGCTCGGCCGCTCGCCTGAGCTTTCTTCGAGCCGTGTCCACCGTTGCCGTTCCGGTTGAAACCGGTACAGGTCATTCAGCGTCGGCCCTCTTTCTTTGCTGCCACCGAACAGATACAAGCTGTCCCCTACGCAGGCCAATCGTGTGCCGTATCGAGGCCCGGGCAAGTCGCCCTGAGCATCGTCGACCTTCTCCCAACGACCCTCGCCAGCATGGTAGCACCATAGGTCGTCCAACGCCTTGCGATCCGTGGTCAGCCCGCCGAAGATCCACATTCGGCCTCGACAGTCGGCGCAAGCGGCATGGACCAGTCGTTCCGGTGGTGGGCCGCCTTGGATCTCGGTGATTTCGCGGAAGGTCCCCTTCGAGATGTCGAATTCGTGCAGCGAATTGTGGACTCTGACGAAACTCTCGCTGGTTCCACCGAAGAAGAAGACCTTCTTGCCGATCGTCACCGTCGTATGGCCACATCGACGCGACATCATGCCGGTCGGCACATCCATCTTGCCCCAACGGTTTTCGGCGACGTGGTATGTCCACAGGTCGTTCAGACAGCCGGTCAGGTTCCCTCCTTGGCATCCACCGGATACGAAAAAGGAGTCGTTGCTGTCGGACGGGAAAACTACACCCGCATACCGTGGAGACGGCGTCGCATTCGGCTTGCCCGTGAGCAGTCCGCGAAGCTCGACGACATGCCCTATCTTCGCGATGTACTGTCCAATGTCCTCGATGCCAAGCTTGGCATGGAAATGCTGCGTGGCCGGGATGTAGTCCGGTGCGACGGAGTTCGAGTAGGCCTCGTAGTCTTCCCCCAAACATCGATGGAGAATTCTGGCCAGCTCGAAACGATCGTCGAGCGTATCGAGGAATCCCTTTGGCGGTGTCACATCCTCGTAGACGACGCGGGTCAAGTCGACAAGCAATCGATTCAATTGCGCAAGCGTTTCACCGCTCTCTGGGCCGAAGAGGAAATCACCCACGGCCACTTCGCTCTGCTTGGTGTCATGCGTTTCCGGGTTCCAGCAATAGTGGCCCCACAGGGCGTACTCAATCGGTCCCTTGAAGATCGAATCGCTGTAGTTGGCGATATTGCCCAGCAGTGTGGTGTCCTTTGTGTAGCTGGGGATCACCTCGTGGAAGTTCCGCCGGACTGCATCAGTCGTGTTGACGAACCAACCTTGCGTTGGGCTGTACTGAGCGGCGTGCCAGCCATAGTAGATAGGGAAGTACATTGCGTTTCGCGCAGAGTTAGCCAAAACGCCACGCGTGTTAGGTGACTGGCGGTAGTAGTACGCCAGCCAGCGAGGACCGTTATAGAATAAGGCGTACGTCAAGTTGGGCAGCGACCGTTCCCGCTCCTCGATAACGTCCTCGGTCAGATACGTGAACGTCAACTGAATTCCCTTCAGCTTCGGATCGTCGTTGAAGGTCTTCAGGTAGTCCACATCCCGTTGCGATCGCGCGTCGTAGTGTGTCGGGCAGAAGAGGATCTGGCGATTTTCCATCCCCATCTCGTTGGCCAGTTCCACGATTTGGTGCAGCATGAATTGCTGTTCGCCAGCCAGATCGCCGAAACGGGCAATGCACTTTTCGCAGTGGCCTGAGAGCTTGTCGGAATAGTAGTCGTCGGCCATGAAGTAGATGAAGTCGCAGCCGGCGTCGATGTATTGGCGCACGTGGCCCAGCACGATCTCGACGTGTTGTTCGTCGCAATAGCACGGAAACGTGCTCCGGTCGCCTTGCTGGGCTCCGACAGGCCGGAAACCGCCGACCACCTTGATTCCGCGCCGATGCGATTCTTCCACCAAGTGTTGCATACGCTCCGGCAGCTTCGGACCGTTCGCCAGACCGGAGAGGATGTGGTAGCAATTGATCCGATTTCGCGCCAGCCGGTCCAAGCACGGAAGCATCAACTCGTCCGGATGAACCTCGTCGCCCGTGACCCTGCGTTCCAGGTAACGAGAATCCGTGTGCACTTGCAGCTTCATCCCCAACGATTCGCCCACGCCGCGAAGCGAACGAACGGCCACCGAAGGATAGTCACGAACGCGGCAGGCCCTGATCGTCACCTTGCTAGAATCCGAATCAATCAATTGCATCAGCGAATACCCGCCGTGGATGCAGCCAACGGCATCGCCGCCGGCGATCAGGATGCAGCGTTGGCCGGAGGCCTGATCCTCGACAAAGTCGATCAAGTAGCTTTCCGGTCGGTCCAGTGTGGCGGCATCCTTTTCATCCATCTGACAGAGCTTGGCCACTCGAGCGTTGCTTTCACGCGTGCCCAACAAGATGGCCGTATTGGCCCTTTCAAGCTTCTCTGCACTCCCGGCCACACGGCACGGAATGCCGTATCTGCCGGTCAATTCCCATCGAAGCATCTCGGCGATGTACGATTCTTGAGGCGAAGGATTTGACGCAGTGGCGATCACGACTTCCTGTTGTGAGGAAAGCTCCCAAACCTGCTTCAGAGAGTTCCACCATTTGGGCGCAGGAACGATTGGGGCCGATTCGCTGCGCCATCCCCACCATCGCGATTCCAGCTCCGCCAGGATCTGCTGATGCGATTCGCAAAGAGGGGTCCGGGGTTCAGCGGCACTGGTAAAGGCAACGCAAGACAGAGTCAAGAACCCCGCGAACGCCAAACACGTCATCCAAGTTCCACCTCGCATCGCTATCTCCGAGTTCCTTTGTGATTCAATTCTGTCGCGTAGCGACGGCACGACCGTAAGCAGGCGTTTCAACGCCTGCATGCCGTTCAAGATCGCGATGCACAAACGGCGTCAACGGAGTTTTGTCACCCCGGGAATGGCGACAGGCGGAACGGGCAGTGGGCCAAACTCGTAGGCGGGTGGCGTTAGATCTTCTTCGGAATTCCATGCCTCGTCCCACGTGACGACCTGGCCAGTGTACGTTGCCATGCGGCCCATGATAGCCATCAACGTGCTTTTGGCCATGTACTCGCCGTTGTTGATCGGTTCACCCGAACGGATGCTGGCGAACAGTGCGTCCTGCTCCTGTTGGTACGGGATGTCGCGCGGGCCGCCGCGCGCTTGGCTGTAGCGCCACGTTGTTTCGCCGGTGGTTGTGTGTTTTGACAAGTTGGCCGTGCCGGTCTGCCCAAAGACCAAGTGCGACGTATCGGCGGCCGTACTCGGTTGCTGCCGGCAGTAACTGAAGCAGCGCACCTCGCTCTCGAACTCGTAACAAACGGCGTGGTGATCGAAAATGTGGCCGTACTGCGGAGCGGTCCGCGCCTGTCGTCCCCCGAGTCCGAAGCACTGTTTTGGGTATTGGTTTTGCATGGCCCAGGACATGAGGTCGAGTCCGTGGACGTGTTGTTCCACGTTGTGATCGCCCGACAGCCACGTGAAGTAGTACCAGTTGCGAAGCTGCCATTCCATGTCGCTCCAGTCGTCCTGGCGAACGCGGAGCCACAGTCCTCCGATGTTATAGTTGGCCTGCAGGGCAGTGATCTGACCGATCCCACCGTCGTGGATCCGCCCCATCATCTCCCGCATCGCGGTGCTATACCGAAGCATCAGACCGGAAACGATCGACAGGCCTTTCTCTCGGGCCGCTTCGCATGTCGTTATCACCGAACGCACGCCAGGAGCATCGACTGCCACTGGCTTTTCAGCAAAGACGTGCTTGCCTGCCTCGATGGCCGCCTTCAGATGATCTGGTCGAAAATGCGGTGGCGTGCCCAGTATGACCACATCGACGCCGCTTTCCAGCAGTTGCCTGTAGCCATCGAAACCACTGAAGCAACGATCGTCGTCAACGGCGAAGCTCTCGCCACCAACCGCTGCAAGACGTTTGCGGCTGGCTTGAAGCCTATCGTCAAACATGTCGGCCATGGCCACAAGCCTGACGTCTTCATCCGCCTTCATAGCGTTTGCCGCCGCGCCGGTCCCGCGAGAGCCACACCCGATCAGCCCAATCCGCAACGTCTCGCTCGCCCCGTTGTGAACGGCCGTCCGCGCCGCAAGGCTGGCTGTGATTCCCGAACCCACGGCTGCTGCGCAAGCCCCCTGGAGCAAGCCACGACGTGAAATGCCGTTGCTTCCCGTACGCTGATTGTCACTCATGTATGATTCTCCCAATCGTCTATTAACCGTTCAGTTCTCGCTGTTGTTTGTCTGAAAACATGGTACTTTCTCGATATTACGTGTCGACGCAGGCAACAAGCCAATTCGGACTCGCAGATGGTAGAACTGTCCTTTCTGTGCCTCGCGGATGTGCCAGCGAATCCTTCGCAGGCCGCCAGCATGCTCATCGCTCGGGCCGATCGCCTCGAACCTGACTGGGGCGTTCGACTGGAACAGAAACGCGAGGATCGAATCGTCTATCCGGCAGCAGTGGATCGACTCGCCACCATTCCCGCGCACATGCCGGTCCTTTGCCGAAGCGCCACAAGCCAAGTAGACGGTCGCGTCCAGCTCGAGATCGCCGTAGCCGGCTTCGAGCGGCGTCACTTCCAGCGTCCAGTCGAGACTATGCGGTGACACGAGTTTGTATTGGCTGCGGACACCCAGATACGGCGGATCGCCGCGGCCATAAGACCAATGCTCGACCTGCAGTTCTCCATCGTCCAGCTTCGTCATCTCACGGGGAATGAAGTCACAGAGCGGCTCGAACACGATGCCTCGCTTCTCATCAAGCACGTTGTCGTGCTTGCTCCACTTACCGCCGAGTCGCCAGATGCCAGCGTGATCCCAACTTCCGTCCGGAACATGCGGGCTCCGGTCGCCAATTCGGCATTCGATCTGGGCATCTGGAGTGTGCAGATCGGTGAAGTGCTTGCCCCACTGCCAGCGTAGGTCGAAGTCGCCGTCGATGTAACTGATACAGTAGTTCCAAATCGGTTCCATCCCCAGCCCACCGGGGTCGAGGGGCACGTCGACCGATTTCTGCTCAAGCGCGGCTGCCAGCCGCAGCAGCGCCAGCGGGAGCGCCAAGTTCACCGGGCTCCGCTGAAACTCGCCCGGCCAAGCCACGAAGAAGTCGCCGTTGAAGAAAAGCCGCAAACTCTGATCTGCTATCTCCCGAGAAGTGTCCAAATACCAGCGGTCGTGCGTCGCTTCGTGCAACTCCAACAGCCCCTGTATCAACTGCGCCGCCATGTCCGAGTTGCGCATGCCTTCCGGTACGCTAGCCAGATCGACGGCAGCGCTTCCAGCTTTCATGCCGAGCAAATCAAGACAGGTAGTGGCTGTTTGCAGCAGTCGCTCGTCGTTACGAACTCGGTGTGCGCGAGCATAGGCGTGGAACAAAATCGGCAAACCCAGGTTCTTCTGGAACTTGCAGGGCGGGAAATAGAACCCTCGCGACCACGTCACTTCGGAAAACCGAATCCGTTCGCCCGTTGCGGTGCGCAGCATGCCGAAGAATCCACCATCTTGCTTGTCGTACCCGTGACCCGCGTAGGCCAGCATGTCCGCAACCGTCCAGTCGACTAACCGGCGTCCCGATTCGTCCGGAAGTACCCGTGATGCAGCCAACTGGGCCAAGGCATACTGCCGCGCTCGACCTCCCAGCCGCCCCGTGTGCTCGCGGCTTCGTTCCACTCCGAGTTGCTCGGAATCGACTCGGCGACAGAAATCCGGCTCGCGCGATACGTCCAAGATTTCCGGGCTCAGCCCAGTGCGCGAATCACTCAGAGCTTGTATCTTCTCTGCCATCCCAACCGCGCGAGAAAGCCACATCGGATCTGCCGTCTTTCGATGCAGAAACGCCGCGGCGTAGATCAGGTCGGCGCCTGTGTTCGAGAACGCCAGCTCGCCGGGTCGTATGCGCCTCGGTTGCGAAATATCGGCGTTCATCCTGGCGTGACGGCCGAACAAGAACGAGTTGTCGCTCAAATCGACGTGGGCTTTCCACACAGCCTCGATGTAACGCTCCGCGCGATCGGGATCGACCTCGTAGAACAACTCGTAAAAGGGAAACACGCATTTCAGTTCGTGGCTATCGTGAGGCGAGAAGGCGGGTTCGTCCATCCGCAAGTCCCAAAACGCGTGACCGCCCCAGTGGATGAGATTCGACTTGTCGTTGACCAAGTGCTCAAGAACGTAAGCCGTGGCCTTGGCAGCGGCGGCTCGATACTTCGGATCGCCCGTGTAGTCCCACAGGCCGGTTAGTCCGCGCAGCAGGTATTGCTGAAACGCAAAGTTGCAGATCACTACGCCATCGTCCGTGGCGAGTGCCTGTTTGCCTTTGATGTCGATTCCGTCGGCAAACAACGGTGTCGGATGACCATACCGATCGCGGCCGTGCTGAAGGATGTTGTCGTAGTACGCCCGAACAGCGTCGACGTACTTCGTTGCCTCCGCAGCTTGTGTCCGCCCGTCGCCACGAACCAATACGAAAACCGCGATGCAGCAACACGCTACCCGACAAATGAGAACTGTTGCGCTACGAACAGCCATCCTGCCTCATCCTCCACTTTCGACCTTGGGGACCATTGTAGTCGATCCGTTCCGCATCGGCATCTCGTGGTGTCCTTTCCTCTGCTCGATTACGTCCGGCCAAGTTGGCGCGAGGTACATGGTGAGCGACAATTGGTGCGTTGGGGCTCACCGAGTAGTACAGGAATGGACAAATCATGATCACACGACCGTCTCTTTCGCAGGTTTGGCTGTTGGCTATTCTGTTGCCCCTCGCGGTGGGGCCGTCATCAGGTGCTGACGAAGCAGGCGAAATCCGCGACATCGGTTCGCGCCGCGAGTTGTTTGTCGATCATTTTCTGATTGAACGTCTGACCGACGCCCGGCTGAAGCTGCACGAACCGCGACTTGCGCCGTCCGGTGAGTCGCCGCGTCCGAGTGGACACTACTCGACGCTGATGAAGGACGGCGATCTCTTCCGTCAGTACTACCGCGGTGACAAGAAGGCCGGGACTCATTGGCGAAACGACGGCTGGGACGTGTACCACCTTGGCGAAGTCACGCTGTACGCCGAAAGTCGCGATGGGCTGAATTGGACCGAGCCGGATTTGGGCCTCCACAAGGTGGAACGCTATCCGCGGGGCAACGTGATGCTGGCCGACCAGTTTCTTGTCAACCACAACTTCAGCCCCTTCATCGACACACGCCCTGACGTGCCGAAAGAGGAACGGTACAAAGCGCTCGGCGGTTTGCGATATCCGACCTGGGCACAGGACCTCCGACCGAAGTACGGTCCGGGTGGTTTGAGGGCTTTCGTATCAGCCGACGCGATCCACTGGAAACCGCTGCAGGACGAGCCGGTCATTCCCGAAGACTGGGGCAGTTTCGACTCGCAGAATGTCGCTTTCTGGTCCGAGTCCGAGCAATGCTACTGCTGCTACTTTCGTTCAATCGAAAAAGGATTGCGGAGCATCAGGCGGTCGACTTCGAATGACTTCAGCCACTGGAACGAGCCGGTTTCGATGAACGCGAACGCTCCGGGCGAACACCTCTACACTAACGGGACGCATCCGTACTTTCGGGCGCCGCATATCTACATCGCCTTGCCGACCCGCTTCCAAGCAAACCGAGGCAGCACGACCGATATCGTATTCATGTCATCGCGCGGCGGGAACTCGTACGATCGCGCCTTCATGGAAGCATTGATCCGCCCCGGCCTCGAGCCAGCCGCGTGGGGCAATCGTTCAAACTACGCCGCGTGGCACGTGCTGCCGACCAGTTCGACCGAAATGTCGATCTTTGTGTTGGACGACCGACGCTACGTGTTGCGGCTCGACGGATTCATCTCGGTCAATGCTCCGTGGGCCGGCGGCGAACTGTTGACCAAACCGCTTCGGTTCTCGGGTAAGGAGTTGGAGATCAACTACTCGACCAGCGCAGGCGGCGCGATCCATGTGGAAGCCCAAGATGCTGACGGCAATCCAATTTCGGGACATACGCTGGACGACTGTCCGCACATCGTTGGCGATCAGATTTCGCACATTGTCAAGTGGAAGAACGGAAGCGACGTGAGCCAATTGGCGGACAAGCCAATCCGCCTACGTTTTGAAATGGAAGACGCCGACCTGTATTCTCTGCGATTCAAGTAGGATCCAGCGCTCGGCGTCGATAGCTCGGGGTCCCGTCCGGCAGACGGGACTTACTTGCTTGCGTTAGGAGGATTTGGGTAATGAGTAAAGTCGTCCGTACGGTCGGGGCAGTTGTGTCGTTAGTGGTGTGCGTCCTGCTCCTGGCGACCTTCTCGCTGGCTGGCGAAATCGAGCTTGCGACGGATGCCCCACGTGCGCTGACGCCGGAAGAGAGCGTCGCGCGTTTCCAACTCGTGTCTGGCTTTCGTATGGAGTTGGTAGCCGCTGAACCGCATCTGGCCGATCCCGTGGCCATCGCTTTTGATGCGCGCGGCAGGATCTTTGTTTGTGAGATCCACGGCTACAACCTGGAAGGCTACCTGGACATTCTCGAACTGAACAAGAGCGGCACGCTGGACAAGGCCGTTCGACGCATCCCGGCTACACCAGAGGCACTGAAGGAGGCCGAAGAAGAGCAGTACGGAACTGTGAAACTGCTCGAGGACACCGACGGCGACGGGCGCGTGGATCGCAGTGTCGTCTGGGCCGACCGTCTGCCTGCCTGCTACGGCGTTGTCGCTGCGCGCGACGGAGTGATTGCGCTTTGTGCCCCCGACATCATTTACCTGGCCGATCGCGATGGTGATGGCGAAGCGGACACGAAGGAGACCCTGTATACCGGGTTCGGGATCTACGATATGTGGTCGCGGGTCAGCAATCCGCGCTGGGGCCCGGACAATTGGATCTACGCCGCCGGTGCGATTCGAAGCGGCGGGACGATTCGTGGTCCACATCTTTCGGATGACGTGCGAATCGGAGCCACTTCCTTTCGCTTCCGCGCCGACGGCAGTGCGATCGAACCGACAAGCGGGAGCAGCAGCGGTTTTGGCTTGGCAATGAACGATTGGGGCGATCGCTTCTTGGTCACCAACCAGCAACACGCTCTGCAAGTGGCCCCTTTACCGCATCGTTACTTGGCTCGGAACCCATTCTACGCGGCGCCGAATCCCCTTGTGAACATCTCCACCTATGGGCATCCGGCGCACGTGTACCCGACCAGCCACCCTCACCCCTGGCGTCTTGCGCGGAGCAAGGATCCGGAGTGGCTGAAGTTCTACGGCGTGGTCGAAGCGACGGCCAACGGGTATTTTACCGCGGCCAGCGGCCAAGCGATCTACCGCGGCGATCGCTTCCCGCCGGAATTCCGCGGGAACCATTTCAGCGTGGACAACGCACAGAACCTGATCCACCGCTGCTTGTTGGAGCCTAACGGCTGCATGTATGCCGCAAGACGCCGGACCACGGACGAAAAGACAGAGTTCCTCACGTCGATCGACACGTGGTTCCGGCCGGTCAATCTGGAAACCGGTCCCGACGGGGCACTGTACGTCGTGGACATGTATCGGGCGATCATCGAAGACTATTCGGCCATCCCCAGATTCCTGCAGCAGCTTTATGTGGAATCTCTGATCGGCGGTGCAGACTACGGACGAATCTGGAAAATCGTGCCGGAAGGGAGTCCCGATCACCGGGCATCCGACTTGGCGACGGCCTCTACGCCCGAGTTGATTGCTGCACTCTCCAGCGCGAACGCTTGGTACCGTAGCACCGCCCAACGATTGCTCGTCGAGCGCCGGGACCAGAGTGTTGCACCGGCGGTTGAGGACTTGGCTGCCGCAGGAAAGACGCCCCAGGCTCGGCTGCACGCCATCCACACGCTGGACGGTTTGAACAGCTTGCCACCGGAGATCGTCGAGCGAGCGTTGGGAGACGACCATTTTGCCGTCCGCATACACGCGCTGGTACTGGCGGAACGTTGGCTGAGCGAACGACCGTCGGTGGCCAACCGTCTCTACCGGATGGCCACCGATGACCATCCACGCGTGCGTCTGCAGTTGGCCCTCACGTTGGGCGGATTGGAAACAACCGAGGCGGCCGAAACGCTCGCTAAGTTGGCGGCGCGTCACGGGGACGATTCTTGGATGCGGGCGGCCATCCTGAGTTCGTCGGCGGAGTCGGCCGGCAAGTTGCTGGCGACAATCCTCGGCGCAGACGAGACGTCGGGACACAGCCGGGCGCTGCTCAATCCGCTTGGATCGATCGTCGGCGCTCGGCATCGAGACGAAGAGATCGCTGGACTGTTGACGGCCCTCGCAAGGTTGGATGCGGACGACGATGCGGCTCTCCAGTGCAACTGTCTGGAAGGGCTGATCGAAGGACTGGGACAAGGCAAATCCAAGATGCTGGCATCTGTCGATGGCCAGAAGGCGCTGCGCGTCTTGTTGATCAGTCGATCGGCCGAAGTGCGTCGGCTGGCGCTCAAAGCGGCCGGGCTGGTACGACTTCAGGAATCGCAGGAGATGCAAGCGGCATTGGCCGCAGCAGGGAAAACCGCCTTGGACGACAGCCGCAAGCTCGAGGAACGTATCGCCGCCATTGCGTTACTGGCTGGTGCTCCGTTCGATATGGTGGCACCGGTGGTGGGCGAGCTAATGGAAGCGCGACAGCCGCTGGACTTACAACTTGCCGCCGTGGAGGCTCTGGCGGCGGTCGACGACTCGCGCGTTGGACCGCTGCTGCTTGATGGCTGGCAGGCCAAGACGCCGAAGCTCCAAGACGCAGCGATGGAGGCCGTCTTCCGTCAGCAGGATCGTCTGTCCGCGCTGCTCGCCGCGATCGAGCGTTCTGCCATTCCGCGATGGAGTCTCGATAGCGCGCGCCGCGAACAGTTGCGAGAGAGTCAGGACAAAGGAATCCGAGACCGGGCGAAGGCATTGCTGGTCGATCAAGCGGTTCGGAAAGACCGCAAAGAGATCATTTCCCGCTATGTGACGGCATTGGCCAAATCGCGAGATGGCAAACACGGCAAAGCCGTTTTCGAGAAACAGTGTGGCAAGTGTCACCGTCTTCAGGACAAAGGATATACAGTCGGCCCGGAACTCTCGTCCATTACACGTCGCAGCGACGAGACGCTGGTCGCGGACGTGCTGGATCCCAGCAGCCAAATCACAGCGGGCTTCAATAACTACACGGTCGTGACGGAAGCAGGCCGGATCTTCACGGGTGTCTTGGCCGCCGAGACGGCTACCAGTGTCACGCTTCGGCGCGAGGAAGCCAAAGAAGACACAATCTTGCGCAAAGACATCGACGAGATGGCCGCGTCGTCGATCTCGATGATGCCCGAGAACCTGGAAAAGGAAGCATCCCCGCAAGATGTCGCCGACTTGCTTGCCTACCTGCGCGTAGCTGTCGGGCCAGAGCTTCCAGCCAAAGTCACGTTGTTCGACGAAGATCGCGAATTCGCGAGCCAACTGGATCAAGGCGATGGCCGTGTGACCATTGAAACCGCCGACCGTTTCTCTGGCGATGTGGCTCTGCGCGTCACACCGCCGCAACGCTGGTCGTTGCGCATACCCGGCTGGGAGTATCGCATCGCCGAGGACCCGCAGCCGGGCGAGTTTCGGTACCTCCGCTTCGCCTGGAAATCGTGTGGCGGCGAGGGCGTGATGATCGAACTGGCCGGCGGCGGCAAGTGGCCACCAGCCGAGAAGCCAATATGGCGATACTACAGCGGCAAGAACACCACGGGCTGGGCCGCGTGCGAGGTCTCGCCAGAAGCACCGAAGGAATGGACGACCGTCACCCGGGACCTCTGGAAAGATTTCGGCAGTTTCACCCTGACCGGCATCGCCCCAACCACAATGGGCGGCAATGCGATTTTCGATCGCATTGAACTGCTCCGCACACTGGACGACGATAAAGCAAATCCGTAGCTCGGTGATCGCCTCCGGCGTGGCTGCGAAGCGGAGGCCAAAGATGCTGATTTCGTCCTCGTCTCTGCGCACTACAAGGAACAAACCGTCTTTTCTTCGGCAGAGGAATGCAGGCGATCTCCACCGCATGAAGTATTGATGGCTAGCGACAAGTAGTGCAGAATATACTTCGGCAATTCCGTTTATTGACAGAAGAATCATTGACTGGTGATAGACATGGCGAAACAATCGACATCTAAGTTGGATGCCGACAAATTTGACTTGGCGATCCTGCGAGAGCTGCAGGCCAATGGTCGCATCAGCAATGCCGATCTGGCGCGGAGAGTGCACTTGTCGCCGCCTGCCGTCCATGCCCGTGTACGACGGCTGGAAAGAGATGGAGTGATCCGCCAGTACACGGCCCTGCTCGATGGCGAGAAGGTTGGCTATGACATGCTCTGCTTCGTTCACTTGTGTCTCGAACGGCATCAGCCGCAGCAATATCAGGAGGTCAGGGAAGCCTTGGAAAGGATGCCCCAGGTGCTGGAGTGCTACCACGTGACCGGCGAGTACGACTATCTTCTGAAGGTGGTCATTCGGAACCGCAAGGATCTCGACCGGTTCGTCGTCGAGCAGCTTACACCGGTCCCCGGCATCGCACGGGTGCATACGAGTATCGCGTTGAACGAAGTGAAGTCGACCACGGTACTGCCGCTGAGCGGTGATCCCGCCTCCAACCTCCAGAAAAAGACGAACCGCCGCGCGGGCGGACATTGTCCAGACTCGAGCAAGAAACGATGAGCATTCAAACCGTGGGGCAGCAGTGCGGCCGTCGTTCATGGGCCGAACCGTGGAAGATCAAGATGGTCGAGCCGCTTCGCTTGATCGGGGCCACCGAGCGCAAACGGGCCTTGGCCGAGGCCGGGTACAACACGTTCTTGCTTCGCTCGGAGGACGTGTACATCGACCTGCTTACCGATAGCGGTACCAGCGCCATGAGCGACCGGCAGTGGGCCGGCCTGATGCTTGGCGACGAGGCGTATGCCGGAAGCCGGAATTTCTATCATCTGCAGGAGGCCGTGCGGCAATGCTACGGTTACCGCCACGTGGTGCCGACGCATCAAGGCCGGCGCGGAGCATCTGATCAGCAAAATCATGATACGGCCAGGCCACCATATTCCCGGCAACATGTATTTCACCACAACTCGGCTTCACCAAGAGTTGGCTGGCGGCAGTTTTGTGGTCGTGATCATCGAGGAAGGCCGCGATCCGGTGAGCCGGATGACTTCCTGATGATCATGAAGCCCGTATGTGAGCCTGGCGCATCGTGTAAGGTAATCATCAAGGGACAGAAAGAGTAGCCGCCGGATGCGATCGTTACAGGATGGGAGGCCGGGCTTCTCCAACGAAAGATCAATGAGCCAGTATCGGGGCGCAACGATAAAGCAAGAAATCTCGCAAGAGTGAGGGGGACCCCTATGATGAATGACCGCCGCAAGTTTCTGATCGGCTCGGCTGCCGCCGCCACTGGCCTATGGGCCTCATCTGGCTCGACCGCACAGACCGAGCCGGCAGCCTCCACACCCGAATCGGGTGCGCGGCTCAGCAACCCCATCGCCGTTTCGACCTATTCGTTTTGGCGTTACCGCGCCGCGAAACTGAAGATAGAGGATTGCATCGCCTTGGCTGGCGAGATGGGCTTCGACGCAGTCGAAATCCTCGAAATTCAGATGCACCAAAGAGATGATGCCTACCTCCAGTCGCTCAAGCGTCAAGCTTTTGTCGCCGGGCTCAGCCTGTGCGGCATGTCGACACACCAGGATTTCGTTTCGCCCAAGGCCGAGGATCGCAAAGCCAACGTTGCCAAAACCATCGCCAGCATCGAGTTGGCCTACAAGCTGGGCATCCCTACGATCCGCGTCAACACGGGGCGATGGGGAACCAGCAAGAATTTCGACGAGTTGATGAAGAACCGCGGCACCGAGCCGCCCCTTGACGGTTACACTGACGAAGACGCCTTTCCCTGGGTCATCGAAAGCCTGGAGAAATGCCTGCCCGCTGCCGAACGCTGCGGCGTGGTCCTCGGCCTGGAAAACCACTGGGGACTCGGGCTCACGCCGCAAGGCGTGCTCCGGATCATCGACGTCATCGATTCGCCGTGGCTTCAGGTCACCATGGACACGGGCAACTTCCTAGAAGACCCGTACGAAAGACTGGAGAGGATCGCCCCGAAGACCGTCTTCGTTCAGGCGAAGACGTACTTCGGCGGCGGCACCTGGTATACGCTCGACCTCGATTACGAACGCATTGCCGGCATCTTGCGCAAGCACAAATACCGCGGCTATGTGTCGCTGGAATACGAGGGCCGCGAGGACGCCCAAACGGCCATCCCCAAAAGCTTGGCGCTGTTGCGCAAAGCGTTTTCAGCGTAGGACGATGAGGCCCACGTAGAGCCTGCCTGGCACATGCACCTGATAACTCACCCCTTCTTTCATCCCTTGCGAGGATACGATTCCATGACTTGCACTGCTCGTTTTTCTCTGGCACTTCTGCTTGTTACTGCTGTCATTGCCGCAGGGAGGCCCTCTGCCGCTGCCGAAACAACGTCGCCGGAAGCTTCTTACGCCGTGGTGGTAAAGAAGTCGACTGCGGAGGATGCCCAGTGGCAGAAGGTGGTCGCTGCGCTGAAGAATAAGCACAACGCGTCGATTATCACGTACGACGCGTCGGTCGACGAGTTGCTCGACACGCTCAAACAGGAGTTTCCCCGCTACACCTGCTTCGTAGCCAAACCGGAAGACGCCGGGCGGAAGTTCGTCGCCCAGGTTCACCAACTGACCCGTAAGCTCGATGACGATCCATACACCGACACGTTCTGGGGCATTCTCACCGGCTACGACGCGGACAACGCGCTGGCGATCGCAAGTCATAGCGAGCCGTTGGTTGTGAAGAAAGTCGCCTCGGGCACGGAGTTCGCGACCGAGATGGTCACCGAAGGTCAGTGGTACGACGAACTGGTTAAGAACAAGCACGTCAAGAAGGAGCCCGGCGGCAAGGCCGAAGAGTTGAAAGGCCCCGACGATACGACCAAACCTCTCGTTGACTTGCTCAACGACTACAAGGCGGACCTGATGATCACCTCGGGCCACGCGACCGAACGTGACTGGCAAATCGGCTTCCGCTTTCGCAGCGGCCAGTTTCGGTGCGCAGACGGACGGCTCTATGGTTTGGATACGCAACAGGCCAAACATCCCATCGACTCCCCAAATCCGAAGGTCTATTTGCCGATCGGCAATTGCCTGATGGGACACGTCAAGGATCGCGATGCGATGGCCTTGGCCTGGATGAACTCAGCGGGAGTGACGCAGATGCTCGGCTACACGATCCCGACCGGATACGGCTATGGCGGGTGGGGGTGCCTTGATTACTTTGTCGAACAGCCCGGCCGCTACACCTTCGCCGAAGCGTTTCTGGCCAACCATCATGCTTTGGTCCAGCGGATGAACGACTCGGCAACCGACGCCCGCACCCAACAGCGGCTGCGTGGCGATCTGGACGTGGTCGCATTCTACGGCGATCCGAAATGGTCGGCCAAGATGGCCGAGATGCCAAAGTACTACAGCCAGAAACTGGAGATCAAGGATGGCGTTTTCACGCTGACGATGACGCCCAACCGCGGCGAGGATTCGTTCAAGCCGGTCAACACGAACGGTTCGGAACGCGGCTGGCGGCCGATTGTCCAGTTCCTGCCCCGGCGGATCAAGGACGTCGAGATCGTGGCCGCCGAGGACCTCGACCCGGTGGTGACCGACGACTTCATCCTCGTCCCCAATCCCCGCGAGTGCGATCCGAATCGAAAATACGTCGTCTGCTTCAAGGCGAAAGAACTTGCTTCGGGCGAATCGACTCCGAAGAAGCCGATCGCGGCCATCCAAGAGCAGGCGGACGATCCCTACGCGGTGCCGGACGGCACACCTGCCGAACTGCTGCGTCACATGATGAAGGTTTGGCGTTACCGTCCGAAGGTGCAGAATGATCAGGAGCGGGAGGAAGCTCTAAGGAGGAGCACCGAATCGATCGTGGCGGCGGCAGACAAGGTTCTGGCTACCAAGCCCACGCCGGCACAGGCAGAGGAAGCCATGCAGGGGAAAGTCGCGTCGCTTCGCAAGCTGGCGGCAGGAACAAGCGACACGGAAGTGTCGGAAGAAGCACTTGCGAAGGTGGAGGCGATACCCGAAGAACTGAAGAAGGCTGGCTTGGACCATTTGGTTCGGGTCGCCCAGCGCACGGTCCTCCAATTCGGCTTGTCGGATCTGAGCGGGGCTTCCGTCGAAAGGGCGGAGGAACTGGTCCAGGGAATCCGGGCGTTCCTCACCGAAGGCGATATTCAGAAGGAAGATTTCAGACTGGTCATGGCGGCGGCAAGCGCGCTGGAGCGGCGCGGCGAAGCCGAGAAAGCCGGCGAGATTTGTCAAGAGTTTGGCAAGCTGTTTGCAGCCTCGAAGGACAAGACGACTGCCGCGTACAGCTTGCGATTGGAAGGGGTTGCCAGACGGCTCACGCTGGTCGGCAACGAAATGCCGTTGGAGGGCGTTACCCTCGACGGGGACAAGCTCGATTGGAGCAAGTACGAGGGCAAGGTGGTCCTGGTCGATTTCTGGGCAACCTGGTGCGGGCCGTGCCTGATGGAAATCCCCAATATCCAAAAAAACTACGACGCCTACCACGACCGCGGTTTCGAGGTGATCAGCATCAGTACGGATCGGACTCGCGAACCGTTGAAGAATTACCTCGAAAAGCACGAACACCCGTGGATTGTGTTGTGGGATCATGCGGCCGACGAGTCGCAAGAGTTGAAGTCGATGAGTACGCGCTATGGCGTATACGCCATTCCGATGCTCGCTCTAATTGGCCAGGACGGGAAAGTGGTCACTTTGAACCCCCGCGGGGCAAGGTTGGGCGAAGAGTTGGCCAAGCTGCTCGGTCCGCTGCCGGACGAGAAGGACGCGGCGGACGACGAGAAGGTCCCGGCAGAGATCGAAGAGAGACAATGAAGGAGGGAGATCTACCGTGAACGTATTCATTGCGGACAAGTTGCCAGATTCGTGTGCGGAAAGTGTCAAGCGCATGGGTGCCAGCGTGGTTGTTCAAACGGGCTTGAAAGGAGCCGAGCTGGCTGGCGCAGTCGCTCAGGCGGATGCGGACGTCCTAGTCGTGCGCTCCACAAAGGTAACCTCCGAGGTAATCGATGCGGCGTCCGCGCTGTCGCTGATTATCCGCGCCGGGGCCGGCGTAGACAACATCGACACCGACCATGCGGCCGAGCGCGGCATTTATGTCGCCAATTGTCCCGGCACCAACTCCGCAGCCGTAGCCGAATTGGCCATGGGGCTGATACTGGCTGTCGACCGCCGCATTCCCGACAATACGGCCGACCTGCGGGCCGGAGTGTGGGCCAAGAAACTCTACGCCAAAGCTGACGGCATCAAGGGCAAAACCCTCGGCGTGATCGGCGTCGGCGCAATAGGCCGGCTTCTCATTGCCCGCGCCAAGGCATTTGAGATGAAAGTCATCGCCTGGTCGCGCAGCTTGACACCTGAAATGGCGGCCGAGTTGAATGTAGGATTTTGTGAATCGCCGCTTGAGGTCGCTCGTCAGGCCGACGTGGTCTCGCTGCACGTGGCGCGCGCACCGGAGACCGAGGGATTGGTTGGTGCGGAGTTTATCGACGCCATGAAGCCCGGCGCGATCCTGATCAACACGTCGCGCGGCAACATAGTGGACCCCAACGCCCTGATCAATGCTCTCGAAGCCGAGCGGATCCGAGCTGGACTGGACGTCTACGCCGACGAGCCGGGCGCGGCGGACGAGTCCTTCGGTCTTCCGCTCCGCAACGTGCCTAACTGGATCGGCACGCATCATATCGGCGCTTCGACCCAGCAGGCCCAGGATGAGACTGCGGAGCTGGCCATGAGGATTCTTGGCGATTACATCTCCACGGGGCAAGCTACCAACTGCGTGAACATGGCCCCACGTTGCGAGGTGCACGCCAACTGCAGTCTCGTCGTGCGACACCTGGACCAAGTGGGTGTGCTGGCCGGCATGCTCGACCGCCTGCGTGATGAGGGCATCAACGTCGAGCAGATGGAGAACAAGATCTTTCGCGGCGCTCACGCAGCCGTCTGCTACGTCACCCTCAGTCGGAAGCCGTCCGACGAGACGCTGACCGCGTTTTCTAACGATCCCAATATCATCCACGCCGCGATTGTCGAGACCTAAGGCGAGCGGCAGATGAAGATTTACCCCTCACCCTATTCCTCTCCTCTGCTATTCCCGCTGCTCGGGGCATGGGAGAGGGGACGATTGAATCTGCCGATCGCCTAACAGGTTCTTCGAGCGGAAGACACAATGACCATCCTGTCTGCCACTGTATTGCTGCTGCTGGTGATGGACCCGCTGGGTAACATGCCGGTATTTGGCATCGTGCTGGGCGAGTTCGAACCGCGCCGGGCGAGAGCGATTCTCGTGCGCGAATTGCTCATCGCTCTGGCAGTCCTTGTGGTCTTCCTGCTTGCAGGGCGATGCATCCTTGATTTGCTACAGGTAACAGAGCCGGCACTGAGTATCTCCGGTGGCGTGATCCTGTTCCTGATTGCGTTGAGAATGATCTTCGCAGCACCCGGCGAGCTCCTCGCCAAAGAACCCGAGGGGGAACCCTTTGTCGTGCCGTTGGCTATTCCGTTGATCGCAGGGCCGTCGGCCATCGCGACGGTGCTCATCCTGGCGGCCCGCGAGCCGAACCGTCTCTCGGCCTGGTTGTTTGCGCTGCTTCTGGCCTGGACCGTAACCGGCCTCATCCTGCTGGCCGCGTGTTGGTTTCGCCGCGTCCTCGGTCCACGCGGCCTGACTGCCGTGCAGCGGCTGATGGGGATGCTATTGGCCACCGTGGCTATCCAGATGCTCTTGATGGGACTGAAGACTTATTGGACCTATCCATGAACCTACTGAAAGAAGTCTTCAAGAACGAGGTGTACCCGGCCGTGGGATGCACCGAGCCGGTGGCGTGCGCCTACGCGGCGGCCGTGGCGGCCGAGCAACTCGGTGCTCCGGCGGAGCACCTCGACTTGAAGGTCGACATGGGGACGTACAAGAACGGCGCGGCGGTCGTCGTCCCTCACAGCGGCGGAGCTAAGGGCAATCTGATCGCCGCAGCGATGGGAGCGATGCTGGCCCGTTCCGCCGCGCGCCTTGGGCTATTACAGGACGTTACGCCCGAGCACGTCTCTCGAGCCAAGACGCTGATCGACAGCGGCGCATACTCCTACGCAAGCCTGGCGGACGCCACCGACATTCGTGTGGAAGCAACGGTGTGCGGTGGCGGGCATTCGGCATGCTGCGTGCTGAGCGAAGGGCACGCCAACATCGAGTGCGTTGCAGTGGACGGCCAAGTGACCCAGCGTCGCGGGCCCAAAGAAGCATCGGCAAACTCTACCTCGTACCGCGAGGCTTTGCGAGCCACGTCGCTCCGCCAGATACTCGAAGCGGCCGTCCGCGTGGACGAGAAGGATCGGCGATTCTTGAGTGATGGCGTCACGATGAATCTGGCCATGGCGGCTCGCGGCAACTCGCTGCACGGGGCGGCCGCTCAACTTCGCCATATGCTCGAGATCGGGGTGCTGGCCGAAGACCTCTTCTACCGCGTGAAACTCAAGGTGGCCGCCGCGGTCGACGCGCGCATGGCTGGCATCCCCGCCCCAGTGATGACCTCCGGCGGTTCGGGCAACCAGGGCGTGCTTGCCATCCTGGTGCCGTATCTGGTTGGGCAGGAACGCGGCATCGCCGAGCCCCGTATCCTGGAGAGCATTGCGGTAGCGCACGTCTTGAATGCCTACGTGAAGTGCTTCGTCGGCGAACTGTCGGTCGTCTGTGGTTGCGCGGTCGCGGCGGCCGTCGCGGCTGCTGCTGCGATCGTCTACCAGCACGAAGGGATCAATCTGCCGAAGATCACAGCCGCCGTCAATAACGTCGTTGGCGATCTTAGCGGGTTGATCTGCGACGGCGCGAAACCCGGCTGCACCATGAAGACCGTCTCCGGCGTGGATGCGGCCATGCGAGCCGCATTCATGGCCATTGAGGGCTTCGGGCTGGCCGACGACGACGGGCTACTGGGCCGCAGCGCCGAAGAAACGATCCGCAATCTCGGCCGCATCACCCTCGAAGGCATGTTCCCGGTCGACCCCACGTTGGTCACGATCCTGCAAGAAAAGGCCGCCCGCAGTGGAAGCGCGTAGATGCTCGGGCGGACTTGAGAGTGAAGTAGAACGACACAACACGATGAAGATCAGTATTCTGACCACCGGCGGCACGATCGATAAGCTCTACCACGATCAGCTTAGCGAGTACCAGGTGGGAGAGCCGCAGATTGCGGACTTTCTCCGGGAGGCCAACGTCACTCTCGACCTCCAGGTTCGTTCTCTGCTTCTCAAAGATAGCCTCGATCTGACCGACCGGGATCGGGAAAGGATTCGTGAGGCCGTTGCTCGGGACGAATCAGACCACATCGTCGTCACTCACGGCACGGACACGATGGTCACAACGGCGAAGGAGCTTCGGGGCATCCCCGGCAAGGTGATCGTGCTGGTCGGCGCGATGCAGCCAGCCTGCCATCGCATCAGTGACGCGGCATTCAATATCGGCTTTGCGATGGCCGCCGCCCAGTTCCTTCACCCGGGCGTGTACATCGCCATGAACGGCCGCGTGTTTGATCCGTACAAGGCGCGCAAGAATCGCGGTCACAACCGTTTCGAGGCGGTGAGCCGCTAGAATCCGTTCCCACCGGATTACCGCTCAGTCGGTCGCTGGAAAAGGTTCTCGCCGGGGCGATTGAGGACACCCAGGTGAAGTATTCTGGCAGGCAGATCGATACCACAGTAATATTGATACTCGTTGGAGTGGGCGTGGGAAGTCTCGCCAGAGGCACCGAAGGAATGGACGACCGTCACCCGTGACCTCTGGGAAGATTTCGGCAGCTTCATGCTCACCGGCATTGCCCCGACCACAATGGGCGGCGAAGCGATGTTCGACCGCATCGAATTGCTCCGCACGTTAGATGTTGATGGAAAAGGCCCTTAGGCTGGGGGCGTTCTGACCGCCGTCGGGAGCGAACGACAAGACAATCCGTGTCGCTCCTTGCTTCATTTGGCTGGCGGCACTAGATTGGTAGTCCATGCCTAAACCTCTATCAGACTATGTGACTTTTCTCAGCGAGTATCGCCGCACCTTCGAGACTACGGGTGCTATTGCGCCCAGTAGCCGCGGGCTAGCAAGGGCACTCTCCCGACCACTTAGCCGACATGACGTTGCTGCCCGGATACTGGAGGTTGGTCCGGGCACGGGGGCGGTGACTCGCGAGATTGTGCGTCATGTTGGACCGGGCGACCGTTTGGACATCGTCGAGTTGAACGAACGGTTTGTCGATCTGATGCGTGGCCGGTTTGCATCGGAACCGGACTTTCAGAAGATCGCCGACCAAACCGAGATCTTTCATATGCCGGTTCAGGACTTGCCGTCCGAGGAACCCTACGACTACATCATTAGCGGCCTGCCGTTGAACAACTTCCCCACAGATTTGGTCAGTTCCCTTTTACGGCGACTGATGCGGCTGTTGCGGCCTGGCGGGACGTTGAGCTTCTTCGAGTATCTGGCGATTCGTCGGGTCAAGACGGTGGTTTCTCCGAGGAGAGTACGTCGGCGACTTGCCCGTGTCGGCCGCGTTGTCAACAACTACTTGAAGGAATATGAACACGACCGCGACACCGTGTTCTTGAACCTTCCGCCTGCCGTGGCCCATCACCTACGCAACGGTGCCTCTGCGAAAACAGGTACATCTCCTGACGCAGGCGTCGACTAGTGCGAGTCGCACGTACGTGTAGCGTCTCCGGCGCTGTAATTCATGGGTCCAAACGGCGACGAACACGCTACAGTTACGCCATACGCGCTCTAAGAATTGTGCGTGCCAAACGTCGGCAACGACCGAACGGCTTGAAATCGAGCTGATGGAACGGTCGTCGAAGTCGAAGAGCTCCCCCATGACGACCACATTAGCGGGCCCTGCGTGAAGACTGGCAGCTTCTTGAGCGTCTTCAACGTACGCATGAACCGTTCGCAGCTCGCGTAATCGGACTAGCTTACTACCGTGGGAAGCTATCTTAGCCGCCATGCGTCCCAAATCCGCGTAAGAGTAATGAGCAGATGGCGGTGCGCGTGGTAGAAGATGCTCCGCCGCGTTGGCGCGTGATAGTCCGCCAGATCACCGGCGCGATCGCTCGCAGAATCGTCTACCGGATTTCTGGGCGAGGACCTGGAAACTGGTGCACAATTCGGTATGATCAGATTGGGTCGCGTACCGAATTAGTGCTGCCTCGCGAGCCCGATCTGGTGTGATGTCCGCGTGGGGAACTGTGTTCGGGCCGGCAAGTCAGTGATGGCGTGTTGCAGCGCCGAGCCGGAGAATGAGACACCAGCGATAACTTGAGGGATGGCAACACGGTCAGAGAGATCGCACATGCATGAGACATCTAGCCAATCAGATACCGCATCGCCGAGGAAGTCAAAGCGGCAAAAAATGGTGGCCGTCTTTCCATCACTTCTCACGCTGGGCAACGTGGCGTGCGGGTTCGGATGTATTACCTATGCGGCCAAGGTAGGCCCCGAAACCGACGTAGCGGAGCCCTTTTATATCGCTGCCGTCTTGATCTTTGCGGGGATGTTGTTCGACGCCTTGGACGGTCCCGTTGCGCGGCTGACCAAGCAGGCCAGTCCCTTCGGCGCTCAACTGGACAGTCTCGCGGATGCGATCACGTTTGGTGTGGCGCCCGCGTTTCTGATGTTGACGTTCTCCCGGGTGTTCCATCCGCTGTTCCATCCGCGAGTGCTGTGGGTGATCGCAACGCTATATGTTCTGTGCACGGTGCTGCGGTTGGCACGTTTCAATGTGACGACCGACGAGGATTCGTCCCACGAGTCGTTTTGCGGTCTGCCGTCGCCAGCGGCGGCGGGAATGGTGGCTTCGTTGATGTTCATCGGCCCGGGGCTCGTCCAGTGGTCCGATCCCGGCACGGCCGATTCGGCGCGACAGTTGGGCGAGTTCCTCATCAAAACCATCCTGCCAGGCATGACCTTGATCGTTGCGTGTTTGATGGTTTCGCGAGTACGCTATCCGCACTTCTTCAACCTGTTGGTACGCGGACGTCATAGCTTCCAGTACCTGGTCAAATTGATTTTTGCCATCGTCATCGTGTTCGCTGTCAAGGAACTGGCCATACCCATCATTTTCTTCTATTTCGTAGTGGCATCGCCACTGTATGCGCTGTGGAGGCAAGTGGTGGTTCGACACGTGCTGAATCGACCGGAGCACGCTTCCTCGTGAAGCAGAACTCTGATCCTGCTGTGACAGAAAAGAGCGTGGGACGGATTTGGAAATCCGTCCCACGATTGATGCAGTTGCGGCGAGAAACTCAGTCGAGGAACCCGACTAGTTCTTGGCTGCGGCTGGGCTGCTGTAGCTTTCGCACCGCCTTGGCTTCGATTTGCCGGATGCGTTCGCGGGTCACCTTGAAGATGTGTCCCACCTCTTCCAGCGTGTAGCTATAGCCGTCGCCTAAGCCGTACCGCAGCTTGATGATCTCGCGTTCGCGGTAACTCAGCGTCTTGAGCACCTTGTTGATGCGGCCTCGTAGCATTTCCTGCGATGCACCTGTGGCGGGGCTTTCAGCGGTGCCGTCCGGCAGCAGGTCGCCGAAATGGCTGTCCTCGCTGTTGCCCACGGGGCGATCCAGGCTGATCGGATAGCGGCTCATGGCCAGCACGCGCCGAGCCTCTTCGACGGTGGTCTCCGCTCGACGAGCCACCTCTTCCAACGTAGGCTCACGTCCTTTTTCCTGCAGCAACAGACGCGACACGTTTCGGACTCGCGACATGGTTTCCACCATGTGCACCGGAATACGTATCGTGCGGCTCTGGTCAGCCACGGCCCGAGTAATTGCCTGGCGAATCCACCACGTGGCATAGGTGCAGAACTTGAAGCCGCGGCGGTATTCAAACTTATCGACCGCGCGCATCAGACCGGCGTTTCCCTCTTGGATCAGATCCAGGAAGCTCAAGCCGCGGTTGCGGTACTTCTTGGCGATCGACACCACCAATCGCAGATTGCCTTCGGACAATTCGCGTTTGGCCTGCTGGTACTCGGAGTAAACCCGCTTCAGGTAGCGCACGCGGCTTGCCAAGCTAGTTGGCGTTTCCTGAGTGGCCTTTAATACAGCGCGGTACTCCCGAATCCACTCGTCGCGTTCTACGACCAGCGAGCGATCTCGTTTGGTTGCCCGAATCTTATCCTTCAATTCGTTGACGCAGACGGAGAAGTCTTCCAGCACTGGGATCAGTTGTTCGATCTTCTGAGTTCGCAGCCCCAACTCTTCGACCAAACGCACCGCACGACGTCGGCGACGAGAAAGCCGAGTCCATGCTTCTCGGCGACGTTTCCTACCGCTTGATTTCCCCATAGCGGTGCGGTAGTCGTGCCTGTTGCGTTTGAGCAAAACCTCCAGCGTGCGCAGATTATGCGGAATACGACCGAGTATCTGTTCCTTTTCCAGGCGATCGGTGACCGAGACTTGAACCGTACGGTCGAAGGGCAATTCGCCTTCGTGGACGCGTTTGAGCGTTTTGAAGGCCATCTGTATGACGTAATCGCATTCCAGAAGTTTGGCGCGGAACTTCCGGCGAGTGATCTCGATCTTTCTGGCGAGACGGATTTCTTCCTGGCGGGTCAGCAGCGGAATCTCACCCATCTGCGTCAAATACATGCGAACCGGGTCGTCGGACCAAGATTCGTTGTCCTCGACGGCTGCTAGCAGTGCCTGCTCTGCTTCCTTCACCTTCTGTGGGTCCGCTTCGACCTCGGCAGCCGGTTCGGCGACATCCTCCTCCTCTTCTTCGTCGTCCTCGACCTCCTCGATCGCAATACCCTGCAGGTTCTCGTCATCCTCAGGGGATCGAGTCGTACCATCTTCGAAATCAATTATCGTTTCGTACAACGCAGCACTCCTCACCAACACTTTGTACGGTTGCTAGTCCTAGGACAGAAAGTGATCACAGTCCGTTGAACAAACGCTAAAGCCATACCGGGATTGTCAAACAGCTAACTGAGGCCGTCGCGACTCGCCGCGACGCCGCCGGGTCGTCGTCAAAAAAAACAGTCGAGATCTCGCCATACCACAGCGCTAGAGAGCATCCTGCAGGCAACCAATTGTACCACCCTTTTCTCGACCATCTTCCACACGTGGATATTTGGTAAAAAATTGCGGTCAGGGCACAAAAACCGCCTCCCGACCCGCTACCCAGACCTGCCAAATTGCCGATCGGGAACGATTAACCCACAAAAACGGTGTCCGAAACAGTTCGCAAACCTTGCTTTATGGGGTGGTAAGTAGCATGCTAACTAAGCATACGCAGGGCGAACGGTGAACTGTGTGGGTGGATAAATTCTAACTCGGCCGAAGGCAGGGTCTAGGTCCAAAACATCGAACTTTCCTAAGATATTTTGTGCTCCAGGGGTTCCGTTTTCAAGCCTGCCGACAGGAAATTCCGCGTTTGCGGCCTTTGCCGCCTGAAAAAGAACCCGCCTGCCAGCGTGATAGTAGTCCACGAATGCCCCTCGGCGGTCGTTCCCCTTAACCACAATCGAACGAAATGAGACGCCCCGCCATTCGTCGAAAGGGACGATTTCGGACTAATCGAACGAGGTGCTGGTAGCTCTGCGAACGGGCTTGCTAGGGGCGGTTGAGTGGAATTGTGACAACAAAATCGTCGCACACACGCGAAAAAAACTCATCGTTCGGCGGGTACTTCAGATTCATCGTCGGCCCTGTCCTTGCGATGCAAATGCCTTTGTAGCCATCTTTGTTGACGCAAGTTCTCCACCGTCGATTCATCTCACCATCTCAATGGCCGCATCTCTTCACAATTCAACGCACATCCACATCAAGAAAGCCCAAACAAGACACTCGGGTACGCTGGGGGAATGTGGTACAACCTAAGGCCTCGCCCTCCCAAAATGACAATCCACACAAGGAGCGTTGCGTTGACCTACCTGATCCGCCCCGCCTTGGCCTTCTCGATCCTTCTTACCCTAGTCACACCAATTCGAGCCGCGGACGAAACGCCGACGCCCGAAACTCCCTGCGTGTTCGATTTGCCCTCGCTGCAGTTCAGGCAAGCCGCGTCTGCACGTGCGATTGCCACGTTGCTGGCCCGTGGCGAGTACGAGCAGGCCGAAAAGGTGCTCCGCCAATCGATCGAGCGTGTGCCGCACAACGCCAATTCCCACTACAACCTCGCGTGCGTCGTGGCTCGTTTGGGCAGGAAGGATGAGGCCTTCGCCGCGCTGGACAAGTCCGTCGAGCTCGGCTTCCGTAACGCCAAGCACATAGAGGCCGACGAGGATCTGAAAAGCTTGCGCGAGGATGATCGGTTCAAGGAGATCGTCGATAAGGCGGACAAGCCGCTCGAGGCCAAGCCCGAAGGCTGGCGTTACCAGGTCACGCCGACCGAGATCGAGGACGGCCAAGTATCGGTCGGCGAGGGTAATACGGCCTGGAACGCCAAGCTCGGCGTGTTCCATACCCTCTTCAAACTCGACCGCGAGGTTACGGTCGACAAGCCAGTCGCTGTCGGGCTCGGCAAGGCCGGCGACCTCTTGCGCACGTGGTACGAGGAGGGCACCGCCGCCGGCAACCACGGCGACCTGTACGACAATCACGACAGCGACCATTCGAACATGAACTTCAAGGCGTTCCCTCAGTTGACACGTATCGAGTTCTCTGAGGAAGCCCGCAAACGCCGCGTACACCATGGGCTGCAGCTATCGTTTCTGTACAACGGCATCACGATCGGCAATTCGTCAACAGCCCTCACTTCGGGGCCGTTCTGGCGAAGCCAGGCTCGAAACGCTCTGACGAACCCGCGCGGCGCTGGGCTGCTGTACCGGCAGTACATGGGCAATCACATGTACTTCTACCCCGAACATCGCGACCACGACCCGCAAGTCGATGGCAAGGGCCACGGCGACGTGTTCGCGGCCAATACGCCGTACATGATCATCTCGCAAGGCTCGTCGGGCTCGGACCGCGCTTTCATGAACGCCGTCGCCGCCACACTGGCGGCGTTCCGGCCCGAGGTCAAGCAGAAGCTGGCCAAATCCGGCGCGCTGATGGCCACCGTGCAGATGATCTTCCGCAGCAGCAACAAGACGGCCGAAACGCCCGACGACTACCTGACCGGCAAGGCCCATCCCACAGTCTTCGACGGCGGCCAAATTCAGATGGAAAGAATGGTGACGCTGGCCCACGACATGACGCCTGATTCGTTGCCGCCCGTGGTGCAACTCAGAGTGATCGAGGAAGATCAAGCGGTCGTCGGCCGCGACTACTTCGACGTCGCACCACGCGAACGCATGTTCGACACGCCTTGTGTCATCGCCCGAGTGGTCAAGTCGACCAAGTACGAGCGCCGTATGGTCGTCAGTGCCCAGGCGAGCAAGGATCTGGACGGAAAACCTCTAACCTACCATTGGGTCGTACTGCGCGGCGACGTCTCTCGCATCCGGGTCAACAAGCTTGACGACGCCGGCTCGCAGGTCGAGCTAATCGTACCCTACCACGAGCGCCGTCCTATCACTGAAGGCTCGAAGATGGAATCCAACCGCGTGGACATCGGCGTCTTTGTCCACAACGGCCAGCACTATTCGGCTCCGGGCTTCGTCTGCTTTTATTACCTGGACAACGCGAAACGCGTCTACGACGACCAGCACCGCATCCAGGCAGTCGACTATACCGACCCGGCGGTCAAGGGCAGATACGTCGACCCGTTGCTGGATCTGCCCAAGGATTGGCGTGACGAGTACCACTATGCCGACGACGGGACCCTTCTGGGGTGGACACGAATACGCGGTGAGGATCGCCAGGAGTTCATGGCCAACGGCGAACTGATTCTGGAGAAGGACGACGACGGCAAGCCGACCAAGACCGCGCCCGTCCGCTACGTCGCCAAACGCGGCAAGAGCGGAACAGCGACGCTCGAGCAGGTGACGGGGGAAGTGCCTGAGGCTCCTGGACAGAACCCAAAACCGTAACCGTCGGCTCGCACGCACATCGGCAGCATGCAATATGGTGAGTGCCGGTGGAGACAGACGTCAGCCGCAAAGGGGACAAACCATGCAAATCAGATTATCGCTTCTAGCCCTCGCGGTAACTGCCCTGGCAGCCGCAACACCACAAGTTGATGCTGTCGGCTGGAGGGCCGGTGTCGCCAAAATCAAAATCACACCCGAAAAGCCCATGTGGATGATGGGTTACGCCAGCCGCAACAAACCGGCCACCGGCACGATGACCGAATTGTGGAGCAGAGCCCTTGCATTGGAGGACCCGCATGGCACGCGCGCCGTGTTGATCACGATCGAGGTCAGCAACACCTACCGGGATCTCTCGAATCGCGTTTGCGAGCAACTTGCCGACAAGTACGAACTACCACGAAAGTCGATCGCCATATGCGCCACGCACACGCATTCGGGCCCTGTGGTTGGTCGTCGAGCTTATTTCTTGTTCGATGAAGAACAACATAGGCTGAAAGAGGAGTTCGACAAATCGCTCGAACGAAAGATGGTGGCAGTGGCCGGCCAAGCCATCGAGAATCTGTCGCCGTGCCGTTTGAGTTGGAGTGTGGGTAGAGCGACGTTTGCAGCGAACCGGCGAAAGAATCGCGCCGCCGAAGTGCCCGAGTTGCGAACTGCCGGCAAGCTGAAAGGACCGGACGATCATGACGTACCCGTGCTGTTCGTTGCGGACGACGCGGGTGAGCTTCAGGCCATCGTTTGCGGTTATGCCTGTCACGCTACGGTGCTTTCGTCCTACGAATGGTCGGGCGACTGGCCGGGTTTCGCGCAGATCGAAATAGAAAAGCGTCACCCCTCGGCGACAGCGATCGTCTGGGCCGGTTGCGGTGGCGATCAGAACCCACTGCCCCGCCGCAAGGTCGAATTTGCCCAGCAATACGGCCGCGATATCGCCCAGGCCGTGGACGATGCCCGCGCCGACTCGCCACGTTCCGTCGAAGGCCGTTTGGCCTGCCATTACGCCGAAATCGACCTGGCGTTCGCCCACATCCCGTCACGCGAGGAATTGGAGGCCGAGTCCGAATCGACCAACCGCTATCTGGTGGCGAGGGCGAAGAGCTTGCTTGCCGCCTTGAATCGCGATGGCCGAATCGCGCCAACGTATCCTTACCCTGTCCAGACCTGGAAATTGGGCAACGGGCCGACGATGGTATTTCTGGGCGGCGAAGTTGTTGTCGATTATTCGCTACGTCTGAAAGCGGAACTGGATTCCCGGTCAACCTGGGTCGCGGCCTACGCAAACGACGGGATGGCTTACATTCCATCGGAACGTGTACTCGCCGAAGGTGGTTACGAAGGAGCGACCGCCATGATCTACTACGGTCGACCAAGTCCCTGGGCCACCGGCGTCGAAAAACGAATCGTCGAAGAAGTACACCGGCAAGCGGCACTGTCCGATTAGGAACAATGTTGAGATTCTCACCGCGGGCATCATTGATACTAAAGAAACGCTGCCACAATGAGGACAGTTACTGTGGTTTCCGGCATTCTCGTTTAACGGCGGTCATATTCTGGCAACGATACCAATCAGCAAAGGCACGAAATAATGTTGAAATACTCTACACATGTTTTGATCCTGGCTGTCTGTGTAGGCTCCGTCGATTTCGCCGTCGCTCAACACGATCCTCAACGCAATGCGACGCAGGGCATCGCTGCAGCAGATTTCAAAAAGGTCGAGAAGGCATTGGCCAAGGCGGACAAAGATGATCCCGAGACGCATTTCGTTCGAATGATGCTCGCACTGAATCAGGGTGATACTCCAACCGCCGTCAAGTGGGCCGGCGAAGCGCTCGACGCCGGCCTGCCGTTCGCAAGATTGGTTGTCGGGCCGCGAGATCTGCTCGCTCCGCTATACGAAACGGATGCTTTCAAAGCCTGGGCGGCGGAACACGGTGATCTCCCGCTGCTGCACGGCCCGATGGTTGGCTCGGTGACCGATACCAGCGCTTCGTTCTGGGTACGAACAGCGACGGCGGCCGAGGTCCAAGTGAAGATCGGTGATCGGCTCTCGGAGACGGCGAGCACCGCACCTGCTAGCGACTTCGCGGCGATCGCTATGCTCACCGGGCTAACTCCCGCGACACGTTACGAATACCAAGTACTGATCGACGGCAAAACTGTCGATGTCGCCAACGCCCGTCTCACCACATTCCCCGAAACCGGCAAGGGCGGGCGATTCTCGGTCGCTTTCGGCGGCGGCGCAGGATACGTGCCGCAGTGGGAACGCATGTGGGACACGATCCGCAGTGTCAAGCCTGCCGCATTACTCATGCTGGGCGACAATGTCTACATTGATCAACCTCAACACTTGCTCTGCCAGCACTATTGCTACTATCGTCGCCAGGCCCG
>CAZUAH010000013.1:0-63847 GCA_964617665.1 uncultured Pirellulaceae bacterium | reverse complement strand
TTCAAGGCATTCTTGTCGAGAACCCGAAAAGGCTCATGCAGTTCGTATGACAAGAGATCGCGATGACTTTTCTTGACCTTCGGAACGTTCACGAAATAGGTTCCTCAAGTGTCCCCATCCGGCTTGTCCGGATGGAATACAAGATTTCCGGCCAACCAGAAACAGGATATATTACGACGAGGCCCCATCCGGCTTGTCCGGATGGTGAATAAGTTCCGTCTGCCAAAAAAAGCCCATGAGCGCCCAATCGTCGCAACCACTGTACGATCCAACCAACGCGAAGGCTGCGTTTGACCTTCGGTATACGTGGACAGGTTGGCCCTCGCAGGGGCAATTCGAACACGTGCGGCCGGAGTCGCTGAACGAACTCAAACCGGTATGGGAACAGGACGGGTTGCGGCTGTTGGAAAGCACCTGGACCGTCGATGCCGTCAAACTCACCTTCAGCACAAATCCGTGCGTGTCGCCCGTACTGCTCGCGGGACGCGCCAAGGGACGCCTGGATCACGCGATGCGAACGGCCGCTAGCCCCATTTCGTTCAGCCGCAAGGTGGCAGTTCGCTCGGTCGGCGAAAACACCCGTCACAACGTCGAACAATACATCGCCCGGCAGGTCATCAATGAACGCTTCGTCGATCCCCATTTCGAGACGCGAATGCAGGAATTTACGGTACACAACCCCGACGTCGATTTGTCACAACCAGCAGAGTCGGCTCGGGGACGGTATTGGTACAACTTGCATCTGGTGCTCGTTGTAGTCGAGCGAGGATGCATTTCAGATTACGAAGTGTTGGCATTGTTGCGTGACCGGTCGATAGCTATTGGCGCAAAGAAAGGCTATCTCTTGTCGCGGCTGTCGGTTATGCCGGACCATCTACACATAGCGTTGAGGGGTGTCATCGGCCAGAGCCCAGCCGAGATTGCCGGATCGTTTCAGAACAATCTGGCGTACGCCTTGGGACAGAAGCGAGTCTGGAAGGACAGTTATTACATGGGCACCTTTGGCGAGTACAACATGGAAGCCATCCGGCGGCGAGTGAGGAAGGCCGAGAACCGTGACGATTGCTGAGAGAAGGGATCTTCTTCACCCACGAGACAAGCTCGCGGGGGCCGAAGGAGACAGGGTGTGTGTCGCGGCCGTATTGGCCGGGAATCTGATGCTGCCATCCGGGCGAGCCGGATGGGGAGCGGGCAACGCGCCGGATTGGGGGAATGAGGAAGTAATTTCGTGAGCGTTGCTACGAGTTGCCGTGAGCCGGATACTTCGGACTTCGTCCTCGCATTCGGGGAGGAGGAAAGGGGAGGCAACTCATTGTTTCGCCATATCGAGAGGGATGGCAACGAACCGCATTCGACCGACGCCACGATGCAGTAGCGAGGATTATCCGAATGAAGTTAAGGTGCTTTGACCTGGGTGGCGGTGGCTTGAAGACTTGCATGTACCGCGATGGCGACGGAGACCCTCAGTGTCTTTCCAACCCGGGAGTTTCGGAAGACGATAATATAGCTCGTTGGATTCGCGAAAGGCTTCCAACGCTCGAACAAGAGATTTCGGAGGGCTTTGTCTTCTCCTTCTCTCTCGCCGGCCTAGACAAGCTCAGCAAGAGTGGCCGATTGCCGAATCAGCGCGATTTTCAGAGCATTTCGAGACTCTTCGGATTGCCAGAGGATCGCGTGTTCACTCTGAATGACGGTGATGCGCATCTGCTCGCATCTCGGACTTGCTTGAGTATCACTGAGTTTCCGCAAGTCAACTTTTGCGTAGGGACTGGCGTTGGAATAGGAATGTACGATGATACCGGTCACCTTGTACCGGAGTCGCAGCTTACCGCCAAGCTTGGAAGGAACGTCTGGGACTTCGTGACAGACTCCTCGGCTTCGAGGAAAGAAGCGTGGTTCGCTTTGGCCAATCGAGGCTACGAAGAACTTGCGCATCAGGACCCGACAAAGGCTTCTGGCCGCTTTGAAGAGCGGTGGCTCAAGTTTCTCGAAGGTCAGTTCTTCTCTGCTCTGGGCCGAGTTCCGACGACAATTACACTTACCGGCGGAATCGTTGACTTTGGTAATCTCTTTAGGGCAGCTAGAACTTTGCTGGAATGTCAGATTCGGAGAGGGCCGAATCAGGCGGGCTTGTTAGGCGCCAGACTTCACGCCGAACAGGCACAGCTATGAGGTACAGGGGATATGCAGGAATAGGAACTCGAACCAAGCCATGCACCGCAGTGGCGTTGGCAAGGAGAAGAAAAGAAGAATCCGACAGGTCCATGTAGTCCTTCGAACGACCAGGACAGCGGTCCTTTTGCTGAGCCGCGTCTCTCTTCAGCTTCCATCCCCGAGTACATTCTACTTGGTTCTCGATGTGGACGAACCCGGGGAGTCCGTCGAAGGGCTGATGGCAAGGAAAAACGAACCGTTGAACGTGCTACGAGTCGTAAGTTTCAAGGTTGCTGTGGGGGCAGTATTCGGTACTTCGCGCCGGGCGTGGTATCGAAGGAGAGAATCCCCTCTGCCCACTCCTCAAGCGGGACGGGTGTCCCTTGGGCGGTTTCGACTCGGGGCAGCCCATCCCACGGCGGGTAGAATCGGCACGGGCCGCCTGCTTCGCTCGATACCTCCACGTCGATCACCTCTCCGTCAGAGCAAGCGGCGCTTACCAGGAATGCGCCCTCGGCTCGGAACGTTGTGAACCGCGCGGCTACGTCTTTCGGCCATTGGGGGAAGAGCCGAATCACTTGGCCGTAGCTTTGGAGCATCATTTCCTCGAGCGGCCCACAGATTCCCAAGGTCTCCGTCCATGCTCCGGCGTGACCATAGTCGGCGATGGCCATCGCCCAAATCAGGCCGTTTGGGTGTCGCCAGCGGTCGACGATCCTTCGTAGCCCCCGGTAAGCTCCCATCGGATCCAGGGCCCCGTGTCGAAGCGCGGGCATGGCCATCAACGAGTCTCGATACGCTTGTCCTCGCACTCCAGGGCCGAGCGAGCCCAGAACTCGGCCGCGTCGCGTCGACAGTCGTCCTCCCACGCCTGTTGCACCGTCTCGAGCGAATCGGAAACGAGCGCGGACACTCGCTGAAGTTCGGCCTCGGCGCCGCCGGGGTCGCTGCTGGTGGAAACGAGCACGACAAGCCGCCCGCTGCTGCTCTTCGAATCGGGCATCAGCCGGAGTCGCGCCTCGCCGTTGCTGGCCATGTCGATCGGCACCGCGTCGGCTTGTGAACAAAACGGGGCCATCAGGTAGGAGAATCCCTTGGGAAATGTGGGGGCAGGCGGGAAGCTCTGCTCCACGGCCCAACGGCCATCGAGCGTCCGGGTCTTTGGGGAAGGCAGCGGATCAACTTTCGCGTGATCCATCCAACGGATGAAAGCCTCGTGACCGTATTCGGCGAAGTACCGCTCGGCGAAGGCACGTAGCGGGGGATCCGCCCATCGGTAAAGGGAGAACCAAACAGGCGGCTTGGTGTGCCCAATCTTCGTCTCCTTGGTCCAGCCCGCCACTTCCCAGTCCATGACAAGGGCGTTGGGCTTTGGCGGGATAAAGCACTCCAAGCGGATCTCGACGCCCAGCGCCGACGAGCAGGTAACGCGAAGGACCGCCTCCTCGATGGAAAGCTCTTGGCGAATGGACAGCCGCGGCAAATCGGGCGGCAGATGGAGCGCCAGCTCGCCTACCGGCTTCGGACAGGGATACGGCCGTTTGACATAACTTGGCGGGGCACCTTTGCAGAGTTCCTTCATTCGCTCAGGGTTGTCAGTTCCGTGGAGAGCAACAGGCGGCGCGGTGCCGTACGGCGGACACTTCCAGCCTTCGCCCGCAATGCCGTGAGCGATCTCCTTGATGTGCGGGGCAACCGGGTCTTCGCTTCGGTCGAGGCGCCGATCCCACACGTCGCCCTTGCCGAATCGCCAGACGATCTTGTCCCGCGTCTGGTACACACTGACCGACAGGTCGCCGTTACCCAAAAGCGGCCCGTCCTCCGGGTGCAAAACCGGCTCGGTGATCGTGAGCACATGGTCCGATGCCCACCCCACCCCCGGCAAACATGCGGCGACAACAGTTGCAGCAACGGCAGCAGCGATTCGCGTCATGGTTGAACTTCCTTATGAAGGATAGAGGATAGGAAATTTGATTTCCCAGCCACCGAGTTGATCGTACCAGGAGCAGATGTTGATTCAACGGGGCAGGATCCCGGCCGCTGTTTGGCGGTCCTGGCGCGAGGTTGGTGACCTGTCAGGCCGCGAACTACGGGGCGATCCCTCGTCTTGCACGCGCCGTGTCCGTGCTGGCCGTGCATCGGTGAGCATCAGGAGGTAGCCAGGAAGGTGTCCATGTCGACGAAGGTCAGTTCGGCTGCCTGGTCGGAAAGGTCTTGGTTAGGGCGGTGGGCAAATAGCTGCACGAAGCGTTCGCCGTCTTCCGGGAAGCGGCATCTGCATGCCCACGTCCCCACGTCCCTGGACGTGGGCTTGGCAGTATCCTTGTGGTGCAGGTAAGGTGTACGTGGCCCAGTCGCTTCGATTCCTCCATTTCCAAGCCGCCGATGATTGCCCAGCAGTCTGCTACCATTCCGCCGTTGGTTTCCGGTGGCGTGATGCTCACTTATCGATGTACCAATGCGTGCAAGCACTGCCTGTATCGGTGCTCGCCGCGGCACGAGCCGCATTTCGCTCCGGCAGAACAGATCGATGCAACTTTCGCCGCCCTGGCGCGCGAGCCGCGGCTGAGCGGCGTGCATCTTGCAGGCGGGGAGGCGACATTGAACTGGGATCGGCTGGTCTACGCGATTCAGTCAGCCCGGCAGCACCATGTGACGCTAGATTACCTGGAGACCAACGCGTCCTGGTGTCGCGATGAAGAGACGGCTCGAAACGGCTTTGAACGGTTGCAGCGAGCGGGGCTGGATGGAGTGCTGATTAGCGCGTCCTTGTTTCATAACGAGTTTACGCCTCTGTCGCACACCAAGGCTGCCGTTCGCGCAGCGTGGGATGTGTTCGGCCGCGGTGGCGTGTTGATTTGGACGCCTGATGTGCTGTCCAGAATGGATCGCGGGCTGGACAAGGACCGGCGCCACACGTTGAAGCAGAGCTGCGAACTGCTTGGGATCGGTGTGGACAACGGCGAGCTTTGGCAGGTTCATGGTTACCTGACCCCCAGCGGCCGATGCGCCGAGCGATTGCAGTCGGGGATTCCCCGACTTCCGGCCGAATCCTTCGAAGGCTCTTCGTGCAAAGGAACGTTGGCCAGCACACATCATTTCCATATCGACCCCTTCGGCAATCTGTATTCGGGGCATTGTCCGGGTATTTCGGTCGCATCCATTGAAGATCTCCACCCCAGGATCTCTGTGGAGACTCATCCAGTGTTTTGGCGACTGTGGGAGGGGGGGCCTTTTGCCGTGTGGAGTGACCTGGCATCGGACTTCCGGCCTGACGCAAACGGCTACATCAGCAAGTGCCATTTCTGCCTGGAGCTGCGCAAGCATCTTCGGGGGACGGCAACCGTCCGGTTCGGCGAATTGAAGCCGGACGAGTTCTACGAGTAGGACAGGGTTGAGTCAGCGGTCGAGATCAGTCTCTTGAACAGAAGGTCGCAAAGGACGCGAAGTCCCGAACGTCTGGACGGTTGTTGTATAGGCTTCGGAGCCGATAGAATGACGCCGTACGCATCGACACTCCATAGGTCCTCCATATATGCCCGATCGCCTACTAATCTTTTCTGCTTTCCTATTGTTTGTCTTGGGAACACCTGGCCCAAGCACCGCTGGAGAACCGGCGCAATATCGCACCGGCTTGCTAGATCCACGGGCACGCGCAGTCCCGGCCGCAATCCAGCGAGGAGTATTTGACGACCCGGACAAACACCTGGAATCATTGGTGCGGTTCCTCGCGGCGGGCGGACGCGATGGTTTCCACAAAGTGAAAATTCTGCACGACTGGGTTGCGGATAACATCGCGTATGACGTGGAGGCGTATTTCTCCTACGACGAGATCGAATCGTCCGGTCTCGGCACGCTCAAGCAACGTCGCGGTGTCTGTCATGGCTACGGCAGCCTGATGGAGGAAATGTGTGCGCTGGCGGGGATACCGTGCCGAACGATCTCCGGCTACGGTCGCGGATACAGTTTCGCCACGGGCCGCAACACCGATACGGACCAAGAGAACCATGTCTGGAATGCGATCTACATCAACGAACGTTGGTATCTGGTGGACGTGACCTGGGACGCCGGACACGTTGACGGAAGATCGTACAAGAAGGAATATTGCACGACCTATCTGTTTATGGATCCGGAGAATTTCGTCTACACACACTTGCCGAAAGAGCCACGATGGCAACTGCTGTCCGCGCCTCTGACGGCCGAACAGTTCAGAAGTCTGCCGTATCTGCGGGGTGTTTTCTTTGACCACGGGCTCCGTTTGGGGACCAAGCTGTCGCGAGTTACACGCGCGGGGGAATCCGTGCAGTTTCTGATACGGTTCTCGCACGAGGCCGACATGATGGCCAAGCTGCTGACGGCAGACGACCAGGAATTGCCACGACGTACGCTCGTTCAGCGCGAGGATCGATCGTGTCGAGTATTCGTGACGTTCCCAAACGCAGGTCGCTATTGCGTCAAGCTGTACTGCCGCCCGCTTGGCGACACAGAGTCGATGGATCTGGTAGCAGATCTGGATTTTCGGTCGACCTCAGGCACCACAAGGACCTTCCCGGAAACATACGGCTGGTTCGGCCGGATGCGAGGGCATCTCTACAGCCCGCTGTACACGCCGCTGGCGACCAACAAGCCATTACTCTTCAAAGTACGATTGCACGACGCCCATGACGTCAGCCTTGCGGTCGACGACGAACCGTGGCTCGATCTGGTGCCCAGCCTGGAAGACAAGCGCGTGTATCAAGTGAAGGCGACAATTCCGGACGGCGCGCGTGTTCGCGTGAATGCCAAGACGTCTCCAGACGACGATTCGTACTCGACGCTGATCGAGTTTACCGAGGAAAAATAAGCCCGGCTTCGCGACGGCCAGTTCTGTTCGTTGCCGTCCTGAATTCGCTGGGAAAAGCGGAAGGTTCCCAACGAATTCAGGACGGCAACGAATTGTGCATGCCTCTGTATGTCTTGTGGACGTAGGCCTATTTCGTCGATGCGTGGAAGCTGTCCGGCAGCATCGACTTGACGCGGTCGACGATGCGGTCTTCCATAGCCGGCTCCAGCTTCTCCGGTTGCCCGCGGGTGACGCGCGAACTCAACGAGTTTCTCACTTCGTAGCCGCCCTCGGTGATCAGCCGCTTGGACACGATGTAGCACGACACGTCGTTCGTGTAGGCATTGATCCACAGCCGGCTTGCATCCAATTCGCGTTTCAGACGCAAGGCGTAATCGACAACCACCTCGTCCGAGAAGAATACCATGGCCAGATCGCTGCCGAACGTCCACGTGACGATGCGGAAGGGCTTCGTGGACCGCGGCTCTTCTCCGGATTTCTCCGGATCGGGTGCGGCGAGAAAAGACACTTTCAGGATTGACTGCTTCGCTGCCAGACTGGGATCGATCGGTTCCCAGGAATCGCCAACGAGCCGCTTCACCTCGTCCGCCAATGCGCGGCCGTGTTGTTCGCACAGAGCAACTGTGCTGTGCGGACAGGGGTCCGAGTCGGCGCCGCAGCCGATCGTTATCAGAGCCATCGCGCCCGGATGGTCTTGCTCGATGTATTGCTGAGCGCAAGCAGCCCAGTCGCCGTGGATCTGCTTGAAGTTCCCCCGCAACGTCGTGCAATGGCACGCGTAGCCCGCTACCAAGGCGACCAGTGTGCCGTCGTCGCGCGTCACTTTCAGCAACGAAAGACAATGGTCTGCCGCTCCATCCGGGACGGCACCGAACCCGGACCACTTGCCGTCTTTCAACACGCGCCGGTTGGCGGCGAAGCCAACTGTGCCTCGTGCCAAGGCCAGTTGACCGGGTTTGCGCGCATCGATGGCTTCGAGAACCACGTCTACCAAACGCTTTTCTAACTGACGGGCATAGTCGCCCAACCGTTCGTGTTCTTCTCCCGAGATCGAGCCCATGCCCTTCAGGTTGGGTCCCGAGTGATTGTGCGAGTTGCACAACACGAATCGTTCTGGCGCGATGCGGTTCTTGGCCGTCACCTTTTGGAACACCCTCTCTCGCAAGTCGTCCGGTACGGCTCCGCAATCGACGCACAGCATGACAGCCAAACCGCCACCTTCGTCGCTGCCAAATGCCAACGCTTTCGCTCTCAACCGTCCAGCGACTCCCTCCGATTCGGTCTTTCTCGCCCCATACCCGTACATCCGTATCGGAGTCTCGGGCGTTATATCGACTTCCGCAACACCCACCGCCACGGTCTCTGCTGACAATGCTCGGTCGACCATTGCGTGCGTCAGCAATGTGATGACGGCGAGTTGAAGGAACGCGGTTGTCGATAGAGTCTGCTTCTTCATCGGTTTTGTCTCCATGATTTGCTGATCCCTCCGTTGAGTCACGATCAAGTTCCTATTGAACACGAACCGCTGGCGAAAGTCGACCTTCGTAGGTGATAGATCGCCGTAGAAACTGGACGCGCTCTCACGAAGATGTGAGAATAGCGTAGCCTGATCGTCGCCCGCAACTCTCCGGAGGCGACCTGCCCGAAAGAAACCCATGCGGCGGAACGAATGGAGGACTTATCAATGACGGCGGCGGACCTATTGGTGGAAGAACTACAGGCGCGCGGCGTTCCGTTCGTCGCAACGTTGAACGGTCACGGGCTGGACCCTTTCTATCTGGCTTGTCGTCGAGCCGGCATGCGCATGATCGACGTACGGAACGAGCAGGCGGCATCTTACATGGCCGAAGTCACGGGCCGACTAACGCGATCGGTGGGCGTGTGTGCGGTCAGCGGTGCAGTTGCACATGCAAATGCTCTGACCGGCGTACTGAACGCGTGGTTTGATGGTGCGCCAATGCTTCTGATCACCGGCATCACACCGCTGGCAAAACTCGGCGTGGGAGACTTTCAGGATTTCAACCCCGTGCCCATGGCCGCGCCGATCTGCAAGTATGCCCGTTTGGTCGACGTTCCGGACCGAGTGCCCCAGATCGTGCACGAGGCGTTTACCGCGGCGACCACCGGTCGCCCCGGCCCGGTGCATCTGTCACTGCCTATCGACGTGGCCTCGGCAGATGTGGACCCGGGGCAGGTACTGCGATCCACCACGCGTTTGGGCGAGGTGCGCCACATGGCGGCCGCTCCAGCCGATTTGATCGACGAGGCGGTTCGACTGATTCGATCGGCTAGTCGTCCGGTACTGGCGGCCGGTAGCGGCGTCTACTATTCGCTCGGCGAACAGGCACTGATGGATTTCGTTCGCCAACAACAAATGCCCACGGTGCTGCCCATTTGGGATCGCGGCAGTGTGCCGGAACGGATTGACGAGTTCATGGGAGTCATCGGCGCAGCGACCGGCGGGGCGCGTTTGTTGCCGGATGCGGACTTGATCATCATGGCCGGTGCGGACTTCGACTACCGAGTCGGCCAGCTTTCGCCGCCCGTCATATCACCCGATGCGGTGGTGATCCGGATTCATTCGGACGAACAACAGTTGCGATGCGGGCTGGAGGCGCAACTGAGCATCCATGCGGCACCGGGCGTCGTGCTTGGGCAATTGGTGGAAGCTTGTCGGCAAGCGGATTGTCCGCCAACAACTGACTGGCTGATGGAGGCTCGCCAACGACGCGACGCCTATCGCCAGACATGCCTGGAAGCGGCCGACAGGTTGCCAGCCGGAACCAATGCCCGCGATGTCGTGTTGGCGATTGGCGAGGTGCTGATCGACGACACCGTGATGTTGGTCGACGGTGGCAACATCGGTCAGTGGTATCACCAATTGCTGCTGGACCGAGCTCCAGGGCATTGGGTCACGTGCGGAGCCAGCGGCGTAATCGGCTGGGGTCTTCCAGGAGCCTTAGCCGCACGGGCTCTGTATCCCGAACGTCCTGTTATCCTCCTATCCGGCGACGGCTCGTTCACGTTCACTGTAGCGGAACTGGAATGCGCCGCACGACAGGGGCTCCCATTCGTCGCGGTTGTGGCCGACGACGAGCGCTGGGGCATATCGGTCAGTGGCCATGTGCAAAGGTACGGCGAACCGCTATACAGCACCCTCGGCCCCACTCGCCTGGATCAGGTCGCGGAAGGGTTCGGTTGCCGTGGCGTGCGAGTCGAGAGCAAAGTGGACCTTGTGCCGGCCCTGCAAGAAGCGCTTGTGGCCGACCGTCCCACCGTAATCCACGTGCCGATCGTACCGGGCAGCCCCGTGGGCTGAGAGCACATCGCATTCGCACAACAGGGAGGGCGAAGCTCCCGCTGAGCCGACATCTTTCGCGACGTCACGGCTCGGCAGGTGCCTCGCCCTCCCTTTCCGATGTTCAAATCAGAACGTCGGCCGCTCAGTGCATCTCAGCTCCGACCGCGCCGATGCCGTGTCGGTAGAAGCTGAATTGGACGTGGGGATGATCGGCCAACAGTGACATGGGAACGGCGCTGTCGGCGATCCCTTTGGCGATCATCAACGTAGTCAACCGCATGCCAAACGGATTGTCGTGGCAGCCTGCCTGCCAGATGGAGACCTTCTCCGCTTTCCACGTCTCCACCGGGCCGACCGTGGCCGCTCTGGTCGGTACTAGCGACACGTGACCGCCGCCCGACGTGCGGGCATTTTGGATAATCGTCATGGGGTGCAAGTCGGTAACACGGGTCTTCAGCTTGCGGTAGACCTCAGGCGGCGGCGGTTCGCTTTTGTACTTGCCGGATCGTTTGGGCGGATCGTTGAACGCCCAGTGCTTCACTTCGCCTTGCCCGCCTTGCATGACAGCGCATCGGATGTGGTCGTAGCTCTTGGAGTAGACATTAAGGTCGCCGACCGGAAAGTGCAGGTTTGAGTTGGGCATCCGCAGTTTGCGGTCGATCCGCTTGAAGCACAACTCCATGTCGGCCTTGGCAAAGCTCAGCGGATGCGTCACCGGCACGGGATTGCTTTCGGCGTCGACCCATTCGTCCATGCCCCAGAAATGGGCACTGCGCACGTCAAGACCCAAATCGTTGACCAGTCGCGCGACCAATGGAAGTTGTTCCGTCGGACCGATAGGCCCGCAGATCCCAACTGGATTGTCTGGGGTAGACTGCCGCCAAGCGTTGATGTATTCCAACGCTTCGGCCAGATAGAATTCCTCCAACGTGTCGTACATGACGACCTTGAATCCCGGCCGCGAGAGTTTGGCCAACGCCTTCGCGGTCAGCTTGGCGGCATCGTCAATAATCTCCTGCTCCAACGTCGTGTAGTCCCACCATCCCGGTGCGACTTTGCTTATTGGGCGCGGCATCGTCGTGTACTCCTTATCTGCGGCGTCTTACTTGGTCATCAAGTTCAAATCCGAAAGGCCCAGTATACGCTCCCTTTCGTCAATCACAACTACGACGGGTCGCTACTCCCGTCCTCCTCTGGCTTCGTGTTCCAGTTCTTTGTACTTGCTCGCGAGTTCTGTGACCGCGTCATCGCTCCTGTCGACATACAGCTCCAGCCAATAGCCCTCGACACCCTTCTTGGCGACGCGGATTCCGGCGGCCAGACGTCCGCGATGATCCCCACCGACCTGATCACCCGCGACCAGCGCGGCCATCAACCGATCGGCAAGGCTTCCCTTCGTCTCCTCGTACCCTTTCGCCATTGCTGTAATCACTTCACGCCCGACCAGCGTGTTCCCCTGACAGGCATAGAAGCGTCCGGTCATTCCACCCCAGTAGATCCCCGACGGGTCCGCAACGTTCGGGTTGCGGTTCACAGCACGCCCCTGCATATCGACGATAGCCAATTGGCGTTTCCCGTGCCTCGGATCGTCGCGCAGGAGTTCCGCCAAGACTTCTTCCGGGCTCTTGCCATCCTCCAGCAGGTCCAAAGCTCGTTCGCCCCAATCCGGATTGTGCCAATGCTGCGTACAAAACGCTCCCACACCGGCTCGAGTGTAAGGGACCACTCGGCCAACTGCCGGATACTTACTGGCCACGGCCGCGCCGCATACGCCCGTTTCGGGATCGGCCGCCACAATAGAAAACGTTGCGGACACTCCGGCGTCGGGCACTGCAGCTTCCGTCGAGTTCGCCTGAACCGTCTCCGCACTTCGGCAATCCACGATTCCCACAGAGGCAAGGACAAACGGCGCGACAGCGACCACCGCTGCACACAATCTGTTACAATAAGGGCAAAGTAGCATCGCAGCTTCTCCTAGTTGTCTGGAAAGGTCCGCATTCAGAGAGTCGATCCGGAACGGCACATCAATTCTCCCGACCCAATGACCGTGGTGTCAACCGTTGGGAATCAATGCCGTGTCGGTAGTTGGAACATACTGCAGACAAACGTCGGTGCTCATGGTCATGTTCAACTCGGAATGGTACCGATTTCACCCACTGACATGTGCAGCGATGTTAGTTGCGATTGTCGTGCTCGGCTTTCTCAATTCGCGGTGCCATTTTTTCTTCGGCGCGGGTTCGACAACCGTTCTGAGATTCGGCCACGGTTGGCCAATTCACTTCCAGGAAGCTCCCGTGCCAAGCCCCGGAAACCGTGGCCCAAACTACATTTGGGGCCATCCCGAATTCAATGAAGATCCGGAAATAATGGCAAAGTACATTGGTCGACTGGAGGGCTTGCCTCGCACTCCTTGGGGCCTCCGTTCGCTCGCCAAGGCAAGTGTCTTTGGCGCTGTTTTCGATGCGTCAGTCGCCTTGGTCGTCCTCATTGTCGTTTCATTTTTGTGCGAGGTCGTGATTCGCAATGCCAGCCGCCAAGCTGAAAGTGCCTATCCCATCTTAGCATTCGTCGTGGTCATCGCAGTTTGCGCGGTTGCCACGTCCGCCTTCGTGCAAGCTACGTGGGTCTTCGTCGCGCCCGCCGTGGCGGTCGTACTCACGTCCATCGTCATCACGGGAGTTGTCCTTTCGATAGGCTATCGTTAGTCTACAGGCGATGGGTACGTCCATATTGTGCGCAAGTCATGGCGGCCAATCTTGGCCCTAACCGGAACACCACGCTCGAGTCCATTGCCCCACGTGCCAGTCGAGTATTCATCGCTGCGCCTTTGTAGCAGGGTGGGCCAAGTCTTCGCGGCCCACCAAGTCGCCCCAACAACCAGCCGGTGGGCCCCGAAGTCTTGGCCCATCCTCGGCTGAAGCCATCCCTGTTGCTGGCGTCTCCAGATGTGCGCGGGTAGAATGGCGATAGGCGTCCGGCCGAGATCTTGCACTGGCCGGCTCCTGCAAGTCCGCTTTCCTGAGAACCGCGTTCGACCGCGTAGTCCCATGTTTACATGTGCGGTTTGCCCATCCTGCGGCCATCCTGTTCGCCGGACTGTCCTGTTGTCTATCCGCGCTCGGCACTACGAGTGTCAGGATTGTGGCGAGTTATTCGTTATAGATGCAGTCCACGAGATAGGCTACGGCCTTGTTTCTGCTGTGCTGATTTGCATGCCGGCCAGTTTGGCCATCTTCAGCCTGCTTTCCTGGTCCGTTGCAGCGATGGTCGCCATGTCTGCGGCGGGCCTAACAGTTGCGGTTTTTCCCTACGTCATCCGGGTCCATCCAGCCGACGCGAATGCCGAAACGACGCGTCAGTGGCTGATTCGCAAAGGGTGGCTAACCGGGAGAGCTTATTGGCGATTCTGGGGCTTGGTTGTGTTCTGCACATACGCCTGTTACTACATAGTTGAACAGATGTGGGAGCGGCATTCGTGGGCGTTTTCCGTCCTCCACATGCTGTCCGTCACTTCATTTGCGGGCGTCTTGTGTACATCCATACTGCAGGGGATTTTCGTTCCGTTCCTGCTGCAGGAACCGATGCTGTCAGGGAGTGGTAGGTTCAGGTCGCGATGGTACGCGCTTACTGCAATCATTGGCGCGACCGTCCTGTTCGCTCATTTCCTTTTTGGATCAATTGCCTGGACGGCGGCTGTAACACTTGGAGGTTGGAGCTGGCATTTTGCCATCCAAACGGCGTGGCCATGCTTTGGCCTTCTGCTTGCATCGGCGGTGGCGTACGTACTGGCGATTCAGCGGCGTCGGTTGGCGCCCTTTCTGATAATTCTGACCGCTATCTTGTCTGCACTCGCTTTCTGGCACGACGTTTCACACGAACGCTGGCAGATCCGTGTCGATATCGCTACGGCCGAATACTGGGATAGCCACCATTCGCCATACACCTATTTCACTTGGTGGTGGTACTGACTACAGCGAAGCGGAAAAAGGGCCGGACGATTCCCACACCATTCCTCTTCGACCCTTTCCTCTTCCTCCCCGAAAAAGACAATTTGCCGATCGACGCCACAAATGGCAAGCCGTGCAGGTTCCACCAGTACGCAGCGATTTCACGCAATGTCAACTCGACAGATCCTCGACCATATCTTCCGGCACGCGGGCGGCGTAGATGTGGGCTGGGCCGCTGCGGTTCGAGTTGAAGATGACCCACTTCAGATCGGGCGTCAGGTAAGCGTGCGGGTGCGTACTTTGGCTGCGCGAGGGCTGGGTCTTTGATTCGCATAGGACAGTCGACTTGTCGATCTTCGTCGAGCCGATCACGATTCGGAAAGGCGCTTTCCAATCGTCGCAGCAATACAAACGTCCACAACGGCTGACGCCCACGTGGTTGAATCGGTAGCCGCGACCTACCACTCGGGCCGGTTGTCCCGCACGGACACCCAATAGGCTGCCTTTCTCCGGAGCGAAATCGCCGCTGGCTGAAACCGACAGCAGCATTTCCTCCGTGTCAGCAATCCAGGCTTCGTGGCCCGTGCATGGTGTTGTGAACGGTTTGCCCACTTTGAGTTCCGTGCGTTTGCCCTCCGGCACCGACAAGACATACAAAGTGGCACCTTCCTGGCCCACAAGACGTTCGAGCTTGCCGTCGGCCGAGAACTTGCCGCCGCGGTTGTGCTGGATCATCAAGGTCCGCCCCTTGCCCGGCTCGAACTGCGGATGGGGATTCAAGATGTACGGATCGCGGTCCAGGATCGACTGCTCGCCTTTTTCCAAGTCCACCAGCGCGACGTCGAACATCTTCCAACCCAGTTCGGTCATAGTCCCGCCCGCATAGTAGCGGCGGTCCGTGGATACGGTGCCCAGACTGCGAATGGAAAGGCCATCTTGAAATCGGTAGACCTCGGCGGTCGTGCCGTCGGCCAAGTCGGCTCGTTTCAGAACGGTGCCGCCATCTTCAGCTTGCCTGATGTAATAGAACAACCCGTCATGCGATATGGCACAGCCGGACAGACTTCTGGCCGTGTCCAGCCGATGCTGCTTCCACGTGCCCAGTTCGACGGACATAAATTCGGTGCGGTTCACCTTCAGCTCTGGGTTAGTGCGGGCGTACACGAAATAGCGCGAATCACTCGAGCAGTAAGGCACCTCGCAATATATATTCGACTGGCTCATTTCTTCGGTGGTAACCTGCCAGATTTCCGCGCCGGTCGGTTGCCGTTCCACGAAGGCGCCGTGCGTGGTTGGCTCGCCGCAATACGCAACTGGCCCAAGACCGGCCGCTGTCGCACCGGCAAGGATCTGTTTGAGCGCGCCACGTCGTGTTATAGAATCGGAAGACACCATGATCACATTCCTCCTGCTTGTTTCGAACCATGTTCGCCCGTTGTCGTCTTCACCGCCCCTTCGCGTTTGGTAGGCAGTCAGTCGATCCGATCAGCCGCCTGCCAGCATGGCGGTGATGTGTATCTCGTCTCCGTCCTTTACCGGCACGGCCAGCTCTCTCGGATACGTGGTCTGGAGGTTGAGGAAGACTTCGATGTGGTTCTTCAGCTTCCCCCGTTTCTCGAACAGCGCTTCGCCGATTCCGGGGTACCTCTCGGCCAAGTCGTCAAGACAGTCGCCTACCGTTTCACCCCGCACCTCGACCGTCTCGAGTCCGTCCGTGAATTGCCGGTGGGTTCTGTGCAGGCTTACCTTGACGCTCACGCTGTGCACACCCCTAGGTCAACGTCGCGGCGGTCTTCTGTGCCTCGGAGATTCGCTTTGCCGCGTCTCTCTTTTTCGAGACGGTTAGCTGGTGGGCCTCGACGTAGTCAATTGCTTTCACGTCGCAGAACGAAACGCAGGTGGGTTCCCCGTCGCAGAGGTCGCACTTGATCACCTTCCGGCCGACGGCATCGAAGTTCATCGCGCCGAAGGGACACACGGCCACACACGACCGGCAGCCAATACACAGCTCGTAGTCCACCACCATCCGGCCCAGTTGCTCATCGCGCGAGATGGCCTTGACCGGACAGACCGCTTTGCAGGGAGCATCCTCGCATTGCTGGCACGTCATCGGGATGTACAGGCCTTCCCATTCCCACTTCTCGATTTTGAGACGACTGCGGGAAGGGTTGGATACGCCTTCGTGTTTTACGGAACAAACGAGCTCGCACAGCCGGCAACCGGTGCACTTCTCGAAGTCTACCATCAGTACTTTGGCCATTTTCTTCTCCTGTCAGGCAGATCAGAGAGTTTTGGACGGCTCTTCGGCCAGTCCGAGCCTCTCGAGCGTTTCCTGTCGGGGAACGCCGTCTTGGTCCCAGCCATGGTGCTCGTAGTATTCGTCGATCATCTTCGTGAACCTCTCGCGGTCGATCGTCGAGCCGATGACGTCGGGTGCCCCGCGAGGCGCCGGTTCGTCGAAGTACCGGTCGACGATCATATCTTGGTCTCTAGTTAGTCCTTCCCTGATGTTGAACAGCCGCTCGAGGTTGTAGCACCTTTCTGCAACGGCCCACAGTTCCTTTGGCGTTAGCTCCAATCCGGTGTTGTAGTACAGCACTTTGGGCCAGTCTTCAAAGTTCGGAAGGGTCGCTCCGAGGAACGTGGTGTGGTACTTGCAGATGCCCAGGCAGTCCACTCCCATGTAACACATCTCGTGCCAGAAGACCTGCCACGGCTTGCCCACGTATTCCGTGTGTTCGGAACTCAACGGGCCATCGTACTCGACGGGGTTGCTATATATTTTCCTCAGCATTTCCTGCGGCAAGTGGTACAGGTCGATGGCAGGTCGGCTCCTTAAGTGGTCGGAACCGCGGGAGCCCGTGGCGATGCCAAGTGCCAACCCCGGCGTGGCTCGCTCGTCCGAGTGCAGATTGCTGAGCCCCTTGACGTGGATCAGGTACTTGATGGCGCCTTTGCCGATTTTCTCGGCGGCTCGAAGCCCTCCTTCGGCCAACGTGTCGCCGAGCCATCCATCGCGGAAGGCCACGCGGCGCACCATTCCCATCAGGGCTTCATCGTTGCCAAATCGCAGATCGAGGCCGTCCGTGTCCTCGTCGGTCAGGATACCCTCTTCGTATAACTCCATCGCCCAGGAGATCAGGCTTCCGATCTCCAGATTGTCGATGCCCCACATGTTCACCATGTGGTTGCAGTTCAGGATGGTATCGACCTTCCGGCATTCGGGCTCGCCGCCGAATGCACCCTGTGACGTGTACTCGGGGCCTTCATCGTAGTCCCCGGCGAAGGGGCCGGAGGGAATCTTGTATTGAGCGCGGCAATGCACTTGGCAGCCGAAGCAACCGACCATGTGATAGGGCCCCATGGTCTCCTCGCAAATCTCGTCGATCCGCTCCGGTTCGATGTCGTCTGCATACAACATCTGGTTGTACTGGAAGTTCCTGACTCTCACGCCTCCCCACGAGTTGGTCGCGCCCCAGATGAACGGAGTTCCCAGCGTTCCCTGGGTCTTGTTCGCTTTGGCGCTTGTGATTTGGTCAATGAATCTCTTGTTGTACTCCAGGGCCTGAGTTGGGTGCGCAATGTTGATGTCCGTGGTGCCTCGGGCGGCTACCGCCTTGAGGTTCTTCGAGCCAAAGACGGCTCCCATCCCCGTTCTGCCGCCAGCGTTCTTGAGTCCCGTCATCACGTTCGCGTACCGCACCAGGTTCTCACCGGCCTGGCCGATCACCGCGCATTTGACGTCTTCATCACCGAGTTCCTTCCTGATGGCCTGCTGGGCCTCGTGCACGTTCAGGCCCCACACGTTGGCAGCGTCGCGTATCTCGATCTCGCCATCGTGGACGAATAGGTATACGGGCTTCTCGGCCTTGCCTTTGATGACCAGATGGTCGAATCCAGCCCATCGCAATTCCGGCGCAAAGAACCCGCCCATGTTCGTGCTGCCAAAGAATCCCGTGAGCGGCGATTTAGCACAGACGTGTGTACGTGCGGTTGCAGAAGCCAGTGTTCCGCCCAGTATGCCCGCACTTATCAAGAGCGCGTTGCCAGGACCCAACGGGTCTACACCAGCTTCGGTATGGTTGTACAGCAGGTAGGCATCGAGTCCCCTACCGCCAAGATATTTCTTGCGTATCGCCAGCGGGATCGGCTTCGTCTCGACCGTTCCCGACGTGAGATCTATGTAAGCTATCTTTCGGTTCAGGGCCATTTTCTACTCTTTCTTCTTTGCTGCTGCGGCTTCTTGGGCGATCTTCTGATTCACGTCCCACACCGGCCCGCGTATCCGCGGGAAACTCGGCCCGATCCAAGACACTCGCCACTCCAGACCACAAGTCCCACACTTGCATTGCGTTGCGCCGGCTTCCACAGAGATTCTTGCCATGCAACTTGGGTTGTGGCATCGGAACTTGCCATACGTCCTGGTCTTGGCCAAGCTGTCGGCGCCGGACAGAGCTTCGTTCTTGTCGGCCATCTACGCCCTCCTTTCAAGACGAGACACGCCACAACCAGTCTAGCTGTTGCGTCTCATGAATGCTCTCGCGTCTCGTCGGATTTCTTATAGGCATCGTTTATCAACACAATCGGATGAACCGCCTTCTTCGCTCTCTGACGAGCCTCTATCTGCAACATGCAGGTCCCGCATTCCGTCGCTACGCAGTCCACTTGAGCGTCTTCGATCTCTCCCCAGAGCTTGCGCGCGATTGTCACTGACATATCGTAATGAACCGCCTTCATGCCATACGAGCCACCCATCCCACAGCAGCTATCTACGACTTTACTCACGACAATTCCAGGTATCAACTCCAAAAGCGCGATCGATTCTCTTCGGATTCCCTGTACTTTCAGATGGCAGGGGTTGTGGTACATGACCTCCAGCGGCGTCTCCCTGAACCCAGTATCTAATCTACCCTGGCGAAACAAGCGAACAAGATACTCCGGTGCATCGAAGACGCGGCTCGACACAAACCTGGCCTCTTCACTATCGAAGAATGACAACCCCTCCTTCTTCAACATGAGATTGCAGCTTGGGCAAGTAGTTATTATGTCCAAGTCCGGAGCGGCCACCAGAGAGAGAGACTGTACGATCTCATTGAAGTTCTTTTTCGCCCCTTCAATATCTCCGTTGGACATCATCGGTATGCCGCAACATTTCGGTTCGGCGACCAGCACCTCGATCCCATTTGCCTCCATGACCTCGACCAAGGCCACGCCGATTTGCGGGTCAAAGTAGTTGGCATAACAGCCGCTGAAATAGACGACTTTTTCAGTCACGACGGTCTACCCATTTCTTGAATGTGCGTCGATGGAACGTCGGCAGCGGAGCGTTTCTATGAACGCCTGCTACTCTCTCCATGATCCGCTTCGATACCGAAAGACCGCTCGCCCAGTTGGAGACGGGCGCCGTCGTCGAGCCGACTTTGGCCAGCAACTCAGGTCCATCCATCAGCCGCTTCTTCCAACTCCTTCCGTGTTGTGCATAGTGCTCGAACCGGGCTCGCCATATCAATGATGGAACGTCGATATCAATCGGGCATTCCATGTGGCAGCAGCCACAGTGAAGGCACGCTTCGGTGTTGTCTATCCAACCCTGCAAGAATCCCATGAGGTAGTTCTTCGGCGTCCAAGTCATGCCGTCAACGTCCATGTGTTGTCCGATCGGGCACTGCCGCGAGCACGCGCGACAATCAATGCACAGAAAGAGATCTTGGAATTCGTCAGCGAGTATCTCAGTGCGGCCGTTGTCCAGAATCAGCACATGGAGTTCCCGATCACCGGCGACCGTGGGCAGTCCTTCGAAGTCGTGCTTCTCTACTTCCTTCGGCCCCAGACCGAGGAGGATACTCTCAAGGCCAAACACTCCCATCGACTTGGTCTGCAGAAGCGCGGCCGCTCGGTCTTTCACGACCTTCTCCGGCGTGACCACCATCACGACCCTCTTCGCCTGCTCCAAATCCTTGGAAATGTTGGACATGTGCTGCAAGAAGAAAACCGAGCCGTCGTCAGCGGCGACTGCATTGACCCCGATCACCGCGGTGTAGTCTCGCACCTGATCCGATTGCAGATGCGCGAACGTCTTGGCGACGTCGAACGATTCGACCAAACCCTTCTCGTGACTTCCCGGCAGCTCCCAGTAGTCCTCGATCTTGTTCTCGAAAGCATCGAACTCCTTGAAGTAGCGGACGTATGCCTGCAGACCCTCGGCTTGCAGCCTGGGCCGAAGCTCGTTCACAACGACAGTCGACTTGTTGATCGAAACGAGATCCGTCTCTCCAGCAACCTGCTTGATATAGGACGCCGCTTGCGCGGCATCCGGCGCGACAGTCCACTCGATGCCAACGAATTGGGCGAGATTCTTCTGGTACCCCTCCATCAACGCATCGGCGTTGTCGCGAGAGGATCGGCGCATCTCGTCGAGTTCCGTTCTGATGGAATCCAGATCCTGCCGTGTCCCCTTGCGAGCCACAACTCTCGCAGCGCGACGCTGCGCGGCTGCCGGCTCGACCATCGTCAATGAAGGAATCTCGGCCATGTGATACTTCGCCTTTTCGACGTATCAGATTTCCAACAAGACCGTTGAATGTATCTGCGTGGAAGCGCACAGTCAAGAATTTGCCGAACACGCCTGTTTCCGACGCCTTGACACTGTTCCGGTTCAGTGTGCCGAAAAAACGGTCGAATCGACAGTCACCTATGCCGTCTGGCGGTTGAAAGCTAATCTGCAGCAGCCATGCATATGACTTGTCCGTCTGTGGTGGACAGATACAAACGACCCACAGCGGCGGACATGCCGTCGAAGATGGGGGTTGAATCCAGTCTAAACTCGGATAGCTTCTCGCCGTCGCTGGGGTTCATTGCCATGAGTATCGCACCACGCCTGCCCTCCAATGCCGCGGCTGAATCGTCTGGGTCACATTCGTCGGGCGGTCCGGCAGCGAACAAGGCATTCGCGGTACAGACCATCGCTCGAATCCGTACCGGAACGTTGTTCATCCATTTTGCCGGTTCAGCCCGAGCGAAACCGACGCCCAGATTCCAGCACGTCTGAAGGTCGCCTGTTTGCGGCAGCCATTGCATGAATTCCGGTCCTCCTTTGCCGTCGCTGCGCACCAAAACCGGTCGCGTCTCGTTGCTGTCGGCGACCAGGAAGTAGCCGTCCGTTGCCGGGAAGAATAAGGGACTGAGCATGTTACGCCGAGCGAAGCATTTGGCAGAGTAAGTAGTCGTGTCGTTGAAGACGACCAATTGCCCCGCCTTGGGCGATTGATGCGCGAAGTTGAAAGCGGGCCAAGTGTCGCCGAGCATCCAATAGCTGCGGCTGAAGCCGGAGTCGTCCAAGAAACCGGCGTTGGAGAATAGATGTTCGCCAAAGCCCCGCTCACCCAAGTTCCTCACGCCCAGTTCTCCCTTGATCGGAGTCGGCTGCTTCTCTAGTCGCGCGTTGAACGCGTTGTGGAACAGGTAAATCAGTTTGCCGTCGGTGACCAAGATATCCGACTTGGTGCCTTCCATGGCGTAGGCGTTCTCGTCCAGTTGCGTCATCTCCGTGGGAGGCCCATCCAGCTTGGTCTCGTACCGCTTTTCGCCCGTGACCGGATCCAGCCCGTACAGGAAGACCCCGCCGTCCAAGTAGCTGGAGCGGCCGGCGGTGAAATAGACCGTGTCCTTCATCAACAGTACGCTTCCATGCACAGGCCAAGTCGATTCGAGTTGCCCAAAGGCCACCACTCGACGATCCTCCGGCGCCGCTCGAAATCGCCAGACCAACTGGCCGTCTGATGCCCGCAAGCAGTACACCCAGCCGTCCGCTGAGCCGAACAGTACTAGACTGCTTTTGGTGTAGACCGTTGGCGCCGAGTCGATGCGGCTGCCCGCAACGTAATCCCAAACGGGTCTACCTGTTGCCGCGTCCAGACAACAGATCTGCCCGGCATCCACGCGAGCCACGAATAAACGTCCACCAGCGACAACACACTGAGTCAGCTTTCCGCCCAGTTCAGCCTTCCAGACGGGGCGAACCTGCGGATCGACGACTGCCGCCGTGCTACCGCTTCGCTTCGCATCGTGCCGATACGTTGCCCAATCATCTTCGCTGACCGCTGACTGTTGATCGCTGACCGCTCCAAACGCCGGTCCCTTCTGAAGCCGGCTTCCCGAGTTTCGACTTTCAAGTTTCAGGTTTCCACTTTCGCGCTTCCCCGCAAGCGCAAGGAATCCACCCATCTTCGCTCCGGCGTAGCAGAAGCATGGGTGCGGCGTGCTGTACAGCAAGCCGTTGCAGGGCAATACCCCGTACCGGCAACCTCCCCGCACCCAGTTGTGACGTGAGTGCTGTCCACCTTTCAGGTCGACAAACTCGACGGCCCGTTTGGGCAACAGCAAATAGTTGTCCGTGGCCTTGCTGCGGTAACATCGTGCGTGGTGGCCGCGCGTGATCAAGAAGCCCAGGTCCACGGTCCGCTCGGGCTTGCCGGTCAGCGGATCGTAGCCGGTTATCGACTCGGCGTGCAGGTTCCCCTGACCGTACCACAAGGCATCGTCCGCAACGAACAGATCAGGCGGGTTGCCGATGCCCCAGCCTCTCGCCGCTGGTAGCTTCCACGGCACCTTGCCATCCACCGCCGAAAGTGCGAGAAGCTGCCGCCGCCCAGCACACAATACAACGTCCTTGTGGACGACAAGTGTCGTGTCCGTGTTCCATATGGAGTTTCCCGCCGCGCTCGACGGTGTCCGCCACTGCTGTTTCCCGGTGGTCGCGTCCAAGCAGACGACCGAGTCCTGGTCGTGGTAGAAGACTTGCGAGTTGCTGACGGCCAACGACAGAGGTATCACGGTTCCGGGCTCGGTCTGCCACAATCGCCGCCCTGTATCAGCCTCGATTGCGGCCACAATCGCGGGAGCGGCCTGTCGCTGTCCGGGCCTACCTTTCTTCGCGGCTGGCAATCTTTGGCCTTCCATGGATGTTCGGATGCAGAGAACGAGTAATCCGTCCTGATGCACGATCTCGTCAGTCCGCTCGGTGTCCGCGTACGTCATCACGGTCTGTCCCGTGGCTGCATCTAACGCTGTCAGAGGTGCCTGATAGCCGAGAGTGACATAGACCCGATCGCCGGCGGCCACGAGACGCCGGGGAATCGCGACCGGCAGTCGGAAACGCTGGCTGGGCATGCGTCTCCAATCGACCTGCTCCATTTCAGTGCGCTTCCACGCCTTCCACCCCCAGTCGCGGATCTGTTGTTTCCACAGGACGACGCCGTTGAAGGCGTCCCGCGCGATCAGCGTCCATTTGTCGGGAATACGTTTGTCGATGATCCCGGTCGGGCCTTCGTCGAAGATGTAGAAGAGCCGACCGTCTGATGAGACCATGGCACACAGGCTGGCATCGTATTCGTGACTGCGACTCCACGTTGGTCCGCCGATCCATTGAAGATGCTTCGGAGCCGCTACTACACGATCGTGCGCCACCGCATTGCCCGTGGCGTCGTGCAGGTAATGCGTCCACTCGTCGATTTCGTTGGGCCACGGCTTTTTGAAAGGCTGAAGGCCTATGGCTGAAGACGGAAGGGAGAAGGCGACACCGCCGGGGGCCATCACACGCGCAATCTCTTCATCCCGTATCCCACCTCCCGTATCCCGCATCACTATCACGTTCACCAGGTTGTCCGCGAAAGGAAGCCGTTCCCCGTCGAACGTGTCGACAGTCACCTTGCCACTTAGTCCAAGCGATTCGACATGCCGCCGAGCGGCGTCGACGTTCTTCGCATCGGCATCAAGGCCATGTACAAGATAAGCGTCACCGGCTCGCAGCGCCGCGGTGAGCCGCCCGTCGCCGCAACCTATGTGAACGATCAAACCGCCCTTCACGCCCGTCGCGTCCAGTATCTCAGCCGCGCGATCGTCCACCTCCCCGGCAAGGATCGTCGAGCTGCAGACCGTCAGACACAGGGCCAGCACTACGGATGTACGCGTTAACCAAGTCATTGGCGAGAGTCCTATTTCTGTCACGGAATAGTTCTACGGCTTTGTGTGCGGCACGGAAGCGGTCAGCCGCCTTTCGGGCCGTCGTAGTCGTAGTTAAACCAGTCGATGTCGATATGGCTGGCTTCGGTCTTGTCGTTCCAGCAGAAGAATCCCAGACGATCCCCGGTCCATTTGCCAAACTTCAACGTGAACACCGGTCCGAAATCCGTGTATGTCGACCCATCCAGGCTGTAGGCGAAGCGTGCCTGATCGCCTTTGTTCGTGGTACGAATCCACAGGATGTCGCCGGGCATCTTCGGGCCATCCGTCTGTTTCCCATTCGCGTTGAAGAAGAGGTGCCTTGCGCCGTCGCCACGGACATGCACGCCTAGCAGGTGATAGACGCCGCCGAAACGGACAAAGCCCGCCCGTCCGCCCGGTTTCATACCGGACAGGTCGAACTTGGCCTCGGCCGTGCCGCGCGTCGTGCCCATGATGCGCTGACTGATCGTATTGCAGGCGCCCCAGAAATCCCCTTTGCCCACCGGCACACTGGCCCGCAGACGCAGCCAACCAGGCTGATCCGCCAATGACCAATGAGTGTCCCGCGGATTGTGGTTCCACTCCCACTGGTGCCCCAGCTTCGGCGAATCAAACTCGTCGCTGGTCGGCGGCGCGGTAATTGGATAGCCTTCGATTGGCTTGCGATGGTCGAGTACCGGCTCGCCTATCCCATCGCCATCCACGTCTTTGCCGATCATCGGCCAGCCGTCGATCCACGCAACCGGCTCCAGACACTGCGGTCGCCCCTGAAATGGTGCGCGAATGTTCTGAATCAACTGATGGGTGTACCACCACGAACCGTCCGGCGCCTGCATCAATGCACCCTGACTGCAGCTTCGGATCACACTGTTGCCGCGTTCAAACACCACCTTCTTCTCGTAAGGGCCGTAGATGCTGTCGGTCTTCGAACGAAGTACGATCTGCTTGCGGTCGCCTTTGTCCGCCGCAGGATCGACCGGCCGTCGCGGGTCCGGGCGATACCATTCGGCCAGGAAGATGTACCACGTGCCGTTGATCTTGTAGATTTTTGCGGCTTCGGCGCCGATCCCCGTATAGACCAGCTTCCCCTCATCCAGAATCTCCCGGCCGTCCCAGCTCATTTTGAAAATGTAGTTTTCATTGCCACGCTTCCCAATTCCATCAGCGGCGAGCTTCCTACCAGTATTGCAGATGAGATAAGCCTGTTTGGTTTCGTCATCCCAAAACACGGCTGGATCGTCGAAGACCTTCGACATTGGCAGCATCTGATGCGGTTCGGTCCACGGCCCGCGGATGTTCTTCGCACTGCTCATGTAGAGCCCGTGTTTGAAGTCAATCTGGTAGCAATACCATGTCCCGTCGTGGTGAGCCAGATCGCCCGCCCACACGCCAAAGGGATAACCGCTCATGCGATCCCAGTTGTACTCCGGCGCCCAGGAGAGCTTGTCCCAAACGTGTCCAATCGTTTGCCAATTGACCATGTCTTTCGATTCGAGGATCACCATCCCCGGGCACATGTGCTGTTTGGACGAGATCATGTAGTAGGTATCTCCCACCTGCTCAACATCTACGTCCGGATAGTCGGCGTTGAGGATGGGGTTCTTGTATGTGCCATCACCCTGGTCACCCCAGGAACCGGTCTCTGCCGCCATCGTCGAAAGAAAACTCAATTGGACGATGAAGATGGAGATTGGCAAGAGTCGATAGATTTGCATCTGTGGTTCTCTACAAGAAAGCGCGGCCTTGAAAGCAGGTGTCAGGTTACGGTTTTGCCGGTTCGTCGTTTAACGTAAGCCGGAGGCGTGCGCGTTCACGGAAAACGACACGCGCGCCTCCGGCTTGCGGTCAAACGACTTTCCACGAGCACGCAGACAGTGTTGGCGAGATCGCGAAACCGGGCTTCACGGATTGGCTGTGCGCGTCGGAGATCAACGAGTCCACTCTTACGAGCCGTCGAGGATTCGTGGCGTTGCGATCAGGATCACTTCCTTTGCTGATGCCGAATCTTCGGCCTTCATCCCGCCCAACACGATGGGCTCGCCGCTTTCTGCGGTCACGGTCGTCTGGGCGGTGGTGACGTCGACCACAGGCGCGCCCGTGCCATCATTCCCCGCGATGTCGGATTTTTCCAAGTCGATCTCCATGGTCACTCGATTGTCGTCACAGATCCGACACGTCACTCCCAAGATCAGCCCCACGTTTTCATATTCGACATTTGAGGTCTGCCCCCTCTCGGTGACGGTCTTGCTCACTTTCGGCACACGCCGACCGAATTGAATGAAGGCCGGGTTGTTGTTGAGCGCCGTCACCATCGGCTGTGCGAGGAATTTGACATTGGGATTCTTCTTGAGTTCCTTGACAAGTGCAGCCACCGCCTCCTGCGAGGATTCGGCGTAGCTGAATCCAGCAAGTGGGCTGTCGGCGGTGGTTTTGTCCTCGCGTTCAACCTCGGCAATCAGAGTTTCGATTACCACGCTCTTCGGTTTTACGTCAATGTCCTCAACCAGTCTAATGACTTCTTCCAACATCGAAGGAGTCGCGCTTACCAACAAACGGTTTCCGATCGGCTCGGCGACGACAGTCACTTCGTCCATCCGTGACGGCCGTTCATCTTTAAGCAGCTTGTTAATGCTTTCGGCCACATCGTGTGCCGGAGTGTCTTTCAGCGTGATCACTTTGCGGAGTCGTTCCACGGCTTTCCTGGGCACAACCTGAACGCGCCGCAACTGAGGCACATTGGGATCCGCCTTGAGCGCCCTCAAAGCCGGCGCCGGCTTGGCCGGTCGGAGCTTTGCCTTTGGGGGAATTGTCTCGACATTCGCGGACTTGGGTGGCCGTTGAGCAAAAGCTGCGGCCAGACCAAACAACACGACCACTGTCAGGATGGGAATGGATCTTCTCATGACGCTGCTCCTATTGTGGGTGTCTCTCAGATATTGTCCCACCTGCATCCCGCTCGTGCAAGATGTTTGTCAGCGCTCGACGCCCAAAACAGGGACACTCAAGCGGGCAGCCATTTCGCGAAACTGGCAGAGGAGGGACGTCCGATCACTGGGAGCAGGCTATTCCACTATGGAAACCGCAGCCTCAGAATCCATTCGTCCCAGGTCTTCTGGAATGCGTCCATGTGTGCGTCGTCCTTGATTTCGAGCACGGCCTTCAGCGTCTCGTACCCACTGGGATCATTTCGCACGTTGCGACGGAATTGATGGTAGTACTTGTTCAGCAGACCGCGCTGCTGCAAGTAATAGCACAAGTACCGAGCCTGGCTGTAGTTGGTGCCGGGATCCAACTCGTAGAACGCGAATGTCGAGGTGTTCATTAGCTTCTTGAACGGTGGAGGTTTCGGTACCACGTACGGCTCTTCCGTGGGCTCTTCGCCGGCTTCCTCTTCTTCCTCCGGTTCTTCCGGCTTGATTGCCTTTTGCAGCCCCTCAAGTCGCCAGTTGGTGCGACCCCAAATGCGGCCTCGGTAATCTCCGCATTGCTCGTACAGTGACGCCAACCCCTCGTTGAACCAAGACGGGCATTCCGGGAAGTTCGATGCGACGAACGGGTGGACAATCTCGTGCACCAGCGTCCCGCCGCCGGTCTTGATGTTCATAATCAAGGCCCGGTGTCTGTGCGAGTAGTAGCCGAACGGCGTGTGCGGCCTATCGCCGAAGATCGCCTCGGTGTTCTTCATGTAGCTCTCTTTGTCTTTGAACAGCCAGATGTCGAGGATTTCATTTGGGTCTTTCGCAAAGTATTCCTTCTTGAGATGATCGACCGCCCATTTCACCGTCCCTCGAGCACGGCCGCGTACTGTGGCGGCCGGTTCGTCGCCGATCACGACAAACGGTCGCTGCAGGACGGTCGTAAAGCCCTCGGGCACTTTCCGGTTGAGTCCCATCGCGTGTTGGGCGTAGTCCGCGTCGTCGAATCTGACGGTCGAATGGACGTTTCGGATAACGCCTGGACGAAGGCGAAAACGAACCACGGTCCATCGAGTTTCTTCGTACTTCAACGGCCACAGCTTCAGCAACTGCTCGCGGGCCATTCGGCGATACGCTCCGTTCGCGAATGCCGGTTCGTGGTAAAGGACCTCATCGGTCTTGGCGTCGTATCCGAGGATCAGGCGAAAATGCTCGGTCGTCTCGGGTTTGTCGTCGAAATGAGTGCAGACGATCGAAGGAATTCCGGCAGTTAAGTCTGCGTGCATCGCGCGAAAATGGCTCTCCAACTCAACGTCGGCGCGGTCAGCCGCGATTTGGTACCAAACCGAACCTACGTTGAAGCCAACTCGCGCCAGCGCCGTCTGCAGGTCACGCGTATAGCAGCCTCGTCCCAACAGTGGATCAATGCCGGATTGGATGAACACGTCGTCTTGGTTGATCCTATGTCCCAATCTTGCCAGATACATAGCCGCGCAGGCCTCGCCGCAGAAGTCCGGCTTCTGCTTCACGTGGGGCACGTCTGGGATGTTGACGCTAGAGTACTTTGGGGGAAGTTTCTTCGGTGACGGTTTGCTTGTTTCTTTCGATGGCGCGTTTGCCTGCGGTGGCGGAGTGTTCAATCTGGGCGCGTTGCCTGCCTGATTCGATTCCGCAGCCGTCGGCCGTGATGACAACGTGGAGTGCAAGCCACAAAAGAGAAGAGCAACGGCGCAAATGCCCGCACCGATCCGGGAAGGTGTCAGTTTCATTGCAGACAGACCTCATATCGCGCGCATGGTGACGTATTCAATGCCTTACTCGAATCATAGCCAGCCGAAGATATTGCCACCACCCGAATCATGTAACCGGCTTGTATAAAGGGATATAACTTCGTGCTCGCCGCAACACAGGTTGAGGTATCGCGGACACGGTTGCGGTACAATGTGTCGACGACTTGCCACCAATTCCTCCCGGGAGTGTGACGATGACATCAAATAGACTCTGCTTTTCCTTTCCTGTCGTCTGGTTGATTCTATCCTGTACGGCAATTCCCTTTTCGGTTGCCGCAGAAAGCGACTCCGTCCACAAACTCATACGGGAAGCCGGAAACGCGGATGACGACGGCATGAGGCTGAAGATCCTGAAGCGTCTTCAGGCAACACCTGACTTGGACGACACCCTCCTGGCTGAAACGGACCGGGTCGTGGCCCTAATCGAACGTTGGATCAACGATCCGCGGCTGTTCCAGTGGTTCCATCAGGAAATCCGAAAGACGGTCGACTACGATGCTGGCGTTCGCAAGGATTCACCGCTGTACCCGATCACATGTATCTACCGCGGGCGAATGCTCGTTTGGACGGCCAATGAATACGGCAACATTCTGGGATACCACGACGAACGACGACGGTATTTCGATCGAGCTGTCGAACAGTTCCGGATCGCCGCCCAGGCGTTTCCCGAGAATCGGACCGTGCGGATGTATCTGGGCGAGCCTATCCCGCCAGAAAAGCAGTACTCGAGTGTGCCGGGCGCACCCGAGTGGGCTGTCTACCAACGGGAAGACTTGGAGCGGCTGACGGACCTTGTCCTCTGGTGGATCGAGCATCGTCTACAGGAAGACGGGCAGTACGGTGGCGGTTGGGACGACGACTGCGAAATGTGGCGTCATTGGGTGCCTGTGATGATCGCCTTTGAACATCCGCGGATTAGTGAAGCGCAGGCCTTCTTCTCTCGTGCATTGTTGAGTCAGGAGTACATGAAGGACGGCTACACGCGTCGAGTCTACGATGTGGAACACACGGCTGAGCCTTCCAGTGACACGATCACGCCCATGATGCACCTTGCCCCGGACGATGCCGAATGGCGAAAGCGGGCGATGCGGATCGCGGAACTGATGGAAACCAAGTGGACCGGCCGAAACGAACGAGGTCTTCTGCAATTCAAGAGCACCTATTTCAGCGCTCAGCGCGTCGACGACAATCCGCTCCGGGCGTGCGATACGCCCTATCATGTGCGGGCCATCGAACCGGCTCTAATCCTCTGGTTGCGGACCGGCGACCAACGGCTGAAACGCCTGTTCACAACCTGGATGGATACTTGGGTCGATGCCACCGCGCGGGCCGAACGCGGCAAGCCGGCGGGCGTGATACCTGCGGCGATCCGGTGGCCCAGTGGCGAAACTGCCGGACCAGGCGACGATTGGTGGGATCCGCGCCACCACGGCGAACCGCGACTGTACGAGTGGCCAAGCGCCGTGCGCAAGATGACCGACGCGCTGCTGCTCACATACCACATGACGGGCGACGAGCGCTATCTCCAACCGATCCGCTCGATGGCCGCTATCCGGCTGGAATGGTTGACCAGTTCGACGCGAGAATCTCCTGCTCCAGGATCACGGATGTGGTGCGGCCGCAAGCTCGGTTTCGTCGCCAGCACGCTGGCGAAATACAAGCTGCTGACTGGGAGCGATGACTTCGACACACTGCTCGCCCGCGACTACAACTCGCTGACGATTCAGGAGAACGATCCGCAACGTCCACGGTTGGCCAAGTCGCTCCGTCAAACCGCAGAAGCCCTGGCGATCAACTTTCCGGGGCGTACCAGCGAAGTCCGCTGGACCGACCGCGTTTTCGCTCTGGCTCGCCTGTTCGGTGACGACATGCTGTTTCCAAAGGCCGTGCCGGCCTGTAACAGGCGGCCCAATCTTACCCTGCTGTACGCAACGGCCACCGGCGACCGCGGCGACTTCATGGTATTCCCCCTGAACGCCGTTCGCTGGTTGACCGAGCCACGCGAAATTGCCGCATTGGTCACCAAACGAGGCAGCGATTGCTTTTCGGCCGAGTTGTTTCATTTCGGCGAAGAGCCGCGCCCCATGAGCGCCGAGTTTTACCTGCTGAAGCCCGGGGCCTACACGTTCATGCTCGTGGATGAGACGGGACACACGCTTGTCCCCGCGACGCAGTTCACGGTCGAAGGGCCCCGTACTCGGATCAGCTTCGAGCTGCCGTCGCGGAAGTGTTGCACCTTACGCGTCGTCGCCGATTGAATACCGGCCGGCATCAGTACGAATCGGTCATCCGGATCATGATGGTGTCGTTTGGAGCGTAATCGAAACCGGACGCGTATTCGAGCCGACGATCGAACAGGTAGGCAATCTCGATTGCCGACACGTGGCCTTTGTCCGTGATACGTTCAAGGCCAACGCTCAATCGCAGATCGCGATAGGTTACCAGATCGTCGACCAAAGTGTCGCGTTCGATGGCCCACGTGCCGCCCCCCAACTCGCCACCGATGGCCAAGCGATTCTTGTCGGTCAACTGAACGACCATGCGAGGTCGCGGAAAGACTAACTCGAAACGCACCTCTGGATGTGGCATTACGATCAACCCACCAACGGGAAGGACCTTAATGTCGCCTCGATCCAGGTAGTCGGCCCCAAAAACGAGTTCCGTCGCTGGCCCCAAACGCACAAACCCGACGGCATGACAGGGAAAACGAATGCCTTCGCGACTGCTGCCTTCAAAGTCGCTGGATGCCATCACCGAATAGGCAATGTCGTACCCGAAGTCACCCAGCAACTGACGTTTCTGATATCCGAGACTGAAATCAAACACGCGAGGCGGCATGTCGATCCTCTCCGGACCCGCGAGCCAATGGAACTGCATGCCCACGCCAATGGACGACTTGACACCTTTCGCCAAATAGTGAGGGGATCCCAGCGAGAACATCCCGAACTGATCGCCGTCGCCGATGATCCACTCGGTCCCATGGGAATGGTAACGATATCCCTGAAACTCGTTCAGCAGCTTGGTGGACGGCGCGTCTTTGGCCTTAGGATCATCTGTGATAACCGTGTACGTTTCGTCGTACTCCGGAACTGGGTCTCCTGGCGGAGGCAAATGCTCCGGCTCCACTCGCGGCACAGCCTGCTGGAATTCGATGGGGTCGTCGCCGACTCGCTCGAAGCCCGATTGCGCAAGAGTAGGCGTCGCGCAAGACAAAAAAAGCAAAGTGGCGAGCAGAAAGTGAAACCGTGACATGACAGAACCTCATATGGAGAAAGGCCACCGAGCGGTAGCCGACTGTTCCCTACCGCATTGGACACGGACGCGTCAAGAGCGCATCACAACGGCTTCGCGTCTCAAGATGCTAGCACCAAGCCGGTCCGTGGCCGAGAGGGTGGCATTGTCAAGTCGAGTTGTCCAAAATGGTGCACTACGTGATGTGATTGCCTACAAGCCTGAGATCAATGGAACGGATTTGTCTGGGGAGAAATTTATGAGCCGATTCGCAGTTCGGAAGCTGTTGCTGTTCACAATTGCCGCTGTGGCGATCACGACTTGCGTAGGTTGGGCGCAGGAGTTCACTGGGCGCGAGGCCATCAAGCCGATGGTGCGGCCCTTCGACCTGAAGCAAGTGCGATTGCTGGATGGACCGTTCAGGCAGGCAATGGAACGGGACCGAAAGTACCTGCATGCACTCGATGCGGACCGGTTGCTGCACACGTGGCGGCTTAATGCTGGTCTTGCTTCCAAGGCCGAACCGTTAGGCGGCTGGGAACGGCCGGATTGTGAAGTGCGCGGCCATACGCTGGGGCATTACCTTTCCGCCTGTGCGTTGATGTATTCCAGTACGGGCGACGAGAGGCTCAAGGCCAAGGCCGACGGGATCGTGGGCAAATTGGTCAAATGCCAGGATGCGCTCGCGAATGGCTATTTGAGCGCATTTCCCGAATCGCACATCGAACGAGCTGAAAAGTGCGAGCGAGTGTGGGCGCCGTATTACTGTCTGCACAAGCTGATCGCGGGCCTGTTGGACATGTACGTCCACTGCGACAACGAAGAGGCGTTCGAAGCCGCCAAACGCATGGCCGCTTGGTGCAAGTCGCGATGTGACAAGCTGTCGGATGAAGACATGCACCGGATGCTTGATCGAACGGAGCAAGGCGGCATGAACGAAGCCTTTGCGAATCTCTACGGCCTGACTGGTGATCGTCAATGGCTCGATTTGTCGCGCCGGTTTGTGCAAAAACGCTACGTCGAGCCGCTAGCACGGGGCGAGGACCGGCTGAAAGGCGAACACGTCAACTCGTTCATCCCCAACATCATCGGCACCGCTCGGCAATATGAGCTGAGTGGCGACGAACTGGATCGGCGAATCGCCGACTACTTCTGGAGCCAAGTCACGTCGGCCCGGTGTTATTGCACGGGCGGAACCAGCAACCAGGAACACTGGCGCAGTGATCCGCACGAACTGGCTGGCCAACTGAGCGACCACACGCAGGAAACGTGCTGTACGTACAACATGTTGAAGCTGACGCGGCACCTGTTCTGCTGGAACCCAAAGCCGGAATACGGCGATTACTACGAACGGGCGCTGTACAACAGCATTCTCAGCACCCAAGATCCTAGGACCGGAATGATGATGTACTTCGTTACACTCGCTTCAGGGCGATGGAAGTACTACAACTTGCCGAATGATTCCTTCTGGTGCTGCACGGCATCGGGTTTGGAGAACCACGCCAAGTACGGCGACAGCATCTATTTCCACGGCGAAAATGATCTGTATGTCAATCTGTTCATCCCGTCCGAGTTGAATTGGACGGACAAAGGTGTGCGCGTCCGTCAAGAGACGGGCTTCCCCGAGAGTGAGACTACTACACTGACCGTGCAAGCGGACAAGCCTGCCGAATTCACCATGCGAGTCCGTGTACCGTACTGGGCCACGCGAGCGGCGACGGCGAAGCTGAACGGCGAGTCTATCGAGAATGACGCTAAGCCATCGAGTTGGTTGTCCGTGACGCGCAAGTGGAAAGATGGCGACTGCCTTGAGATCACTTTACCGATGAGCTTGTACGCAGCGCCGATGCCGGACGACAAGACGTTGGTGGCCGTTATGTACGGGCCGCTCGTTTTGGCAGGCAAGCTTGGCGGCGAGGGGCTGACTGACGAGGTGACCTACACCACTCAGAATTTCTTCCCCTTTCCCCGCGACAAGATCGCTAGCACACCGGTATTCGCTGTCGATTCCGACGACGTGAGCGACTGGATCGAACCAGTCGAGAATCAGCCGCTCACTTTTCGGGCGACGAGCGAAGACCAGGACATCACGCTCGTGCCGTATCACAAACTGTTTGGTGAACGGTACGCGGTCTATTGGCGCGTGTATCGCAGAGACAGCGAGGAACACAGTCGGGCGTTGGCCGAGCGGGAAGCGAAAGCCAAACGTCGGGCTCGACGAGTCGACGAAGTCGCCATCGGCGAACGCGAGTCGGAGCAGAAACATCGCATGCAGGGAGAGCGCACTGGCAACGGTTCGCATATGGGCTACAACTGGCGTCATGCCACCGATGGCGGCTGGTTCAGCTACGATGTGAAGGTACTGCCGGACGGTCCGATGATCCTCTGGTGCCGATACTGGGGCGACGAAAGCGGCAACCGAACATTCGACGTTCTTGTTGATGACGAGAAGATCGCCACGCAAACTCTGCAGCACAATAAGCCGGGCGAGTTTTTCGAGGTCGAGTATCCTATCCCGCCGGAGTTGACTCGCGGCAAGAAGGCGATCACCGTCCGCTTTCAAGGCCAACCGGGCAACTTTGCCGGCGGTGTGTTCGGATGTGAAATTCTGAAAGGAGAATGAGTGATGAAAACGATTCACCGGATTTGGCCGGGCATCTTTGTGTTGTGTTTGTCTGTGTGTCCCTTGGCGACCGCAGCGTTTGCGGACTCGGCCGACAAACCGCACGCTGTATTCGTCGTAGGCACGACGCACTATTCGCCTCAGAATTCGATGCCGATTCTAGCCAAGGAGATGGAGCGCTTCGGTTTTCGCACGACGGTCATATTGCCGACGGGCGATCCGGAACAGAACAAGAACGACGTGGGACTGCCCGGCCTGGAAGTACTAGAAGAAGCCGACGTGGCGATTTTCTTCATGCGATTCCTGGCACTGCCGGACGATCAGTTCAAGTGCATCATGGATTACGTGGAATCCGGCAAACCGGTTGTCGGGCTTCGCACCAGCACGCACGCGATCCTTTATCCTGAAGATCATCCAAACTTCAAATGGAACAACGACTTCGGTCGATACGTGCTTGGCACTCGCTACGTGGCCCACTTACAGGACCAGACGGATTGCCGTATTGTCGAACGCCACAAAGACCAACCGGTTCTGACTGGCATACCAAACGAGCCATTCTGTTCGACGGGTTCGCTGTACCTAACGAGCCTTCAGCCGGGTTGTGTGCCGCTGGTGCTCGGCAGCGGAAAAGGCAGAGCCGATCGAATCATTGAGAACCGCTTCGGCACGTACTTCCTCAGCCAGACGGGGACCGACATTGTGGCCTGGACCTGGGAAAACCAATGGGGCGGACGTGTGTTCTGCTCGTCGTTTGGCCATGTGGGCGATTTCGGCGTCGAACCGATCATGCGAATGCTGGTCAACGGCATTTGCTGGGCTTCTGGCGGTCCGCTTCCACCATCCGACGCTAAGATCAATACGTTTCAGGTCGAAGACGCCGAGAAGAAGGCCAAGCCCCACTGAATGCCTGGCGAACAGTCAGAGGTAACGGGAGAAGTCGGCAGTCACCTCAAGAAATGAGAAACCCTCGGCGATGGCCGAGGGTTTCTTCGAGGGACGGTTGCACTTCGGTACTTGCAGGGGGCGTTTAGCGATTGATCGCACCGGCGATAATCGAGACGATGCCGTGGGCAAGGTCCGCTTGGCGATGAGGATTATGCCGATCGGAACCGCGAACGATCATTCCGACGCCGTGACCGATCGCCGCTGCCCCGCCGCGGTGCGGGCCACCGTGGCCATGGTGCAGGCTGCCGTGACCGTGGTGGGGTCCGCCGTTGCCGTTGTGGTGTCCGTGGTGTCCACCATGTCCGTGGCTCGGTCCGCCATGGACCGAGAGTTGCTCCCAATGCGTGTGAAGTTCCCAGCGGGCGAATTGGCACGTGCGGACGTGCTGCACGAAGCGAATGCGGCCCTGAGAACCCGCCTGAATCGCCATGAGTTCCGTCGGTCCATGCCAGTCATTGACAGGTATCCTGAGCGTCTGACCTCGGTAGATCGTTCCAATTCGTTGGCCTTCGACGAAGACGTGGTACGGGTTGGCCGATTGGTTGTAGACCGAAAGGGTTCCGCGGATGCCCGCCTGTGCAGTCCCAGCCGCACCACATACCAAGACGATAGCTCCCAAAACTGCCGCGGTTGTTCTGTTGATGGTCATCGTTTCGTCCCCTCTGAAAACTGGGCCTTAGTTCGACTTCAGCGGACGTGGCAACCGTCCATAACCTCTACAACGTTCATGGTGAACGACGACACTCAGCGACAGGAAAAACGGAAAAATGAGAAAAAAGGCTGGAGAGTCAGCCGATTCCGGTCGCCGTCGTCATCGGCGTTTGCGGAGAGCACTCGAAAACGTGGATTCTGTCGGCTGACATTGACAGATGGGATCTATTGATCTAAAACGCCACGTCTACTCGACCTAGCCTCCCGACATCATAACGAGTCATTATGAATCGCTTCCGACGTTGGCCAGACGAGGCCGTGGAGTCGTCCGAGTCCACATCGCGTGTGGACCGCGCAATCCTGCAAGTCACTCATCGCGGCAATCTTGACTACACGCTCTTTGCTCCTTACCACTACACGCCGGACTACCCGTATCCGCTCGTGGTATGGTTACACGGTCCGGATGACGACGAGCGGCAGCTTTGCCGTGTCATGCCGCATATCAGCCTGCAGAACTACGTGGCCGTGGGGCCTCGCGGGTGCTGTCCACCGGACCCGGGCCATCTCGGCCACGAATGGCGTCAGACCGAGAATGATGTCCGTGCGGCCGAACAGCGAGTGCTGGATAGCATTGACATCGCCTGCAGTAAGTACAACGTGGCAGAGGATCGCGTGTTCCTGGCTGGCTACCAAAGCGGCGGTACGATGGCACTGCGAATCGGCTTGCGTCATCCGAGACTGTACGCCGGGGCGATTTCGATAGGCGGGGCATTTCCCGAGGGGCTCGGCCCAATTCCGCAATTGCGGTCGGCTCGCCGGTTGCCGATGCTCATCGCCCAGGGCCAAGAATCGAAACTGCATCCAGCGGAGAAGATCTGCGAAGAATTGCGGCTGTTTCACGCGGCGTCATTGCACGTAACCCTGCGTTTGTACCCGTGTGGCGACGAATTGACCACGAAGATGCTGGACGACATGCATGCGTGGATCATGGAGCGGATTAACGGGGTCAGCGAGCCAGCGGCTGACAACGTCTACGTCCTCCCCGCCGAAGCGAACTGATTCTTGCCGGGATTCCACTGCTCTCCTCGGCAGCGCAACTCACCACCTGCGAAGTACTCAAACGTACGTTGACACACTCGAAGCGTTTGAGTACAAACCCCCCGGCTTGTTTCTGTCCCGACGCCTGATTGCGCGACCGTAGACAATCTTGTCGAAAGCGGGGAAATCATGAGCGGAGTTGTACCCTTTCCACCACACCGGAAGCCCGCTGATCAGAGTTATGATGTCAGCGATGTGATTCACGAGGTCTGCAAGTCGCTGGAATCACAGAGCCTCGGGCGCGGGGTCGACATAGAACTGGACGCTCCGCCGCACATGATAGTCGAAGGGAACCGACAGCGTTTTCAGCAACTTCTGGAACGTTTGCTCTCCGGCGTTCTGGACACCACGCCCATCGGCGGTGATGTCGTCGTGACCGCCGAGGACGACGAAGAATGCGTCGAAGTCGAAGTGGCGCACAGCGGTACAGGCTTCATCGGGGAACTTGATTCTCAGGCAGCGGCCCCGAATGCGGCTGACCTCCCCAACGAATCGGACGAGGGACCGTCCGAACTGGACAGCATTGTCGACGCCAGCGGCGGCATGGTTCGTGCCAGCCAGCGGCCCGAAGGCGGGACAACTTACACGATCACGATCCCACGATCGTCAGACGAGGACAGCGGCTCACGCAAAGCCGCCTAGGGAGTTCCATGGATGGAATTCTTCAGCAGGGTGCATGAACAAACCGCCGAACGTCTCCGTTCGCTCGCGCCCAATACTCGTCTTGCTAGCATCGCAGCCATCGTCGTAATCTTGGCCGGCGCGTTCCTTCTGGTTTCGTGGCGCACGGATGACGTTTACGAACCGCTGTTCGATAGCCAGACCTTTTCTGTGTCCGAGATTGCCGAAATGACCACGGCTTTCAAAGAAGCCGGCTTGTATGAATTGCAGATCGCGGACAGACAGATCCTGGTTCCTCAAGCGGAGAAACAGCTTTATCTAGTCGCGTTGAAGGAGGCAGACTCGCTGCCAGCGGATTTCAGCGATCCAGTCACGCAGGCGATTGCCGATGGCAGCATCCTTAGTACTGCTCGGCAGAACGAGATGAGAATTAGGAATGGCGAAATAAAGAAACTGGAACGGACCATCGCCGCCCTGGAAGGCATCGAGGCCGCATCCGTACAGTATTCCGAAAAGAAACTCGGAGGATTTCGTGCAACCACAGAAGGGCGGGCCATGGTGGCCGTTTGGGCAACCGACAGCCGTCGATTGGAGCACAAGCAGATCGAGACCATTCGCAAAATGGTCGCGAGTAACTTCGCTGCATTGGAACGCGAGAACGTCACCGTTGTCGACTTAAGAGACGAAGAAGCATACTCAGGCGATAGCTCGACTGGCCATGGATCTGCGCTTGCTGCAACAAAGCGGATGCTCGAACGAGAATTCCGGTCGAAAATCGAGGAGCGACTCTCGATATACCCAGGGGCCAAGGTAGGTATTAACGTTCAATTGGCCGCTCCGGGTAGCCCAGCCACGTCCCTTACGGCGACGCTGGTGACGGCTTCGATAGATCTCCCGAAGAGTTACTTCAAGACGATCTGCCTTGAGCGCCACCCGACGTCCAAGAATTCACGGCCCGATCCAACGGCCTTGGCGAACATCGAGCAGGAAATCAAACACAATGTGGAACTAGCGGTGTTGGCCATGTTGCCGCCCCCGGCACCACAGTTCAACGTGGGATCGCAGGTGATTGTCACGGCGTACGAAGACAGCTTGGCAGGATCTCCCGATTCGTCCACTCCCAGTCCGACCTTGCTTTCGATTATCACCACCCACTGGCAACTTGCGGCGTTCGTTTCGGCAGCTCTGTTTGGACTCGTGTTGTACCTCCGCCAAAGACGGCAATTCCGGTGTGCGCAGGATGAAAACGCCACAGTAAATTCTCCGACCACCATCGCGGTCCCGACGCAGCGGACATCCGAGGGGGTTCGTGCAGATACGGATCCGAATCGGCGTGACGAACTCAGCAAGTTGATCGAGCAAGATCCGGGCGCGGCCGCCGAGGTGATAACAGATTGGCTCAGGAAAAAGGACGCCGCCTAGCAAAAGGCGGAGCACGGCGCGATGAACGAACGGGACGACTCACTACGCAAAGCAGCGATCTTGATCGACAGTCTTGACACGCAGACTGCCGAGCAGTTGCTGGGACAAATGACGTCCGAGGAAGCTGCCCTGGTTCGCGCCGCCATGAGTCAACTTGGAGCGATCGGTACGGACGAACGTGATGGAATCATCAATGAATTCATGCACACGGGCGTCTCCTCCGTCACCTCGCCATCGGACGATGTCCAGATGGACCAATCGCTGGCCGAGAAGATCGCTTCGTTCCAAGATCCTTGTCCGTCAATTGATCGCCCGGCCGAGGAATCGTCGCGGTTCGTCTTCTTGAACGACGCACCGACCGACGCCGTGGCGGAGTTTCTTTCCCAGGAGCATCCGCAGACGGTAAGCATCGTACTGGCCCACCTTTCCGCGCAGCGTTCAGCGGACGTACTGAGGCGTTTCTCGGCCGAGCGGCAAACCGAGGTGCTCGGGCGGTTGGCTCGGCTGGACGAAACAGATCCGAGCGTTGTGGGCGAAGTTGAACGCGAATTGGAGAAACTAGTCGGTTGCCAAGACGATGCTACCGCGGACCGTCCAGCGGGCCTAATCGCAGTCGAAGCGATCCTTAATGCCGTTGGTGGAAACGATCGCCAGGTACTTCTGGCAAGGCTGGGGCAGCACGATCAGCAAGCCGTCTTGCAGTTGGGATATCCACTACAGCATGGCGGGCGATCCACGACAACAAAGATCGCCGTCCGGCGCCGGAGCGATCGAACTCGGAAGTCCGGAAGCGCTGAAGGCACGTCGTCGGCCAAAACGACTGGTGAGACGGCAAACAAGCCGCGCTTGGCCGACAATCATCGCACCTCAAAGCAGACCGATACCACTGACGGCGAGTGGGCTGCCGACGCAGCGCCTCCGATCGACTTCAACGACCTGATCGCCCTGGACGATGTCGCCTTGGCCAAGGTGTTCCGGGCGGCGGATCCACAGGTGACGCTGTTGGCCCTGACGGGTGCCAGCCGGCAATTGGTCGATCGCATTCTTGGACGTCTGCCCATACGGGAAGCGAAAGCGCTCCGACGCCAAATGGAACAACTGGGGCCTACACGGCTGAGCGACATGGAACGTGCACAACGGCAATTGGCGGAATTGGCCGGCCAATTGGCGGATCAGGGAGAGATCATCATCCCAGGAACCGGGCGGTTCACGATGGCAGCCTAACGATCGCGAACACGCCCGTTTCATTGGGTGCAACCATACAGCGTTGAAACATGGTCAGAATAATCAAAGCGTCCGCAGCCGTTACCGAGTGCCCCGACGCTGCCAGCGAAACGGCCGGCTTCATCGACGCCAGCGTCGAAGTCCGATCGCAATTGAACAACGCTCGAAACGAAGCCTCGCGCATCCTCAAAGAAGCACAAGAGCAGGCGGACGGTATCCGCCAGGACGCCGAGCAGGAAGGCGTCTGCCAGGCGACGCGGATGGTCCAAGAACAGGTCCGCCTGGAAGTCGGTCGGCGGTTGGAAACAGCCCTACCCGCCTTGGAGGAGGCTGTCCGGTCCATTGACTGCGAAAAGGCAAGGCATCTGAAGCAGTGCGAGGCCCATGTCGTTCGATTGGCCACAGCGATCGCCGAACGCTTGGTACGCCGCGAGTTGGGCCATGCACCGGAAATCACGCTTGATCTCGTTCGCGAAGCGCTGGATCTAGCGGCTGGAAGCGAACGGATCAAGCTGCACTTGAATCCGGCCGATTATGAAACCTTAGGCGAACAAGCCGACCAGTTGACCGCGAGGCTCAGCGAGACAACGGCGACCGAGATCGTCGCGAATCCCGCTGTCAGCCGCGGTGGATGCCTTGTCGAGACAGAATTCGGAGACATTGACCAACAGTTCGAGACCCAGCTCGCTCGAATCGAAGAGGAACTGACTGACACGTTGAACCCATCATGAGCATGCAATACTTGACATCTCAGATTAACGCCATCATGCCGACCGCTGTGACCGGCAGCGTCGTTCGCACGGAGGGCGCCGCAACGGCGGTGGCCGGTTTTCCAGCGCCCGTTGGGGCATTAGTGGAAATCGAACGGCAATCGGGCGATCCGGTGGCTGGCGAAGTGATCGGCTTTCGGGAAGAACTCACACTGGTCAGCCCGCTGGGCGACATGACGGGCGTCCGATACGGCAGCCGAGTACGTCTGGCACGTACGGCTCGCTTCATACGAGTCGGGGACGGGCTCTTGGGCCGTGTGATCAACGGGCACGGCCAGCCCATCGACGGTCAGCCCGAACCGCTGCTGAGAGACCGGACCATCGTAAATCGCTGCGCCCCGCCACCGTACGAGCGTCCCAATATCGAGACGCCCCTCTCTACCGGCGTTCGCGCCATCGACGGTCTACTGCCTTGCGGTCGCGGGCAGCGATTGGGCATCTTCTCCGGCGCTGGAGTGGGCAAGAGCGTACTCTTGGGCATGTTGGCGCGCCACAGCGAGGCGGACGTCAACGTGATTGCCCTGATCGGCGAGCGAGGCCGTGAAGTCAAGGATTTCGTGGAAAATACGCTTGGCCCCGACGGGTTAAAGAAGACCATCATGATCGTTGCCACGAGCGACGAACCGGCGTTGCTTCGCGTCGAGGCCGCGATGGCCGCTACGGCTGTGGCCGAGTACTTCCGCGATCAGGGCAAACATGTGCTGCTGGCGATGGATTCGCTGACGCGTTTTGCCATGGCCGGTCGCGAGATCGGTCTTGCGGCCGGCGAAACACCGGCCACTCGCGGTTATCCTCCATCGGTATTCGCGTCCTTGCCAAGACTGCTGGAGCGAGCCGGCTGCAACCAGAACGGATCGATCACGGGCTTTTACTCGGTGTTGGTCGAAGGCGACGACATCAACGAACCAATCAGTGATGCCGCGCGAAGTCTGTTGGACGGCCACGTTGTGCTGTCGCGCAAAATGGCTTCTGCGGGGGACTATCCGGCAATTGACGTCGTGGACAGCATAAGCCGCCTGGCGCAGGACATCGCTCCCGGTGACCAACTGGCCGCCATCGCCAAGATCCGCGAGCTGCTAGCGACGCACCGCCACCACGAAGATATGATTACCATTGGTGCCTATCGACCGGGCTCCAACACGACCGTCGACGCGGCGATTTCGATGCGTGACAAGATTCGCCAGTACGTATGCCAAGGCGTGGACGAATTCTGTTCGTCGGCATCCGCCAGAGAGATGCTGCTCGAGTTGGTGCGACAGATTCCGTGAAAGCTGAACCGAACGGCAGTTTTGCATGTCGGAATTCCGTTTCTCTCTCCAATCTGTACTGAAAGTACGCCTTGCCGAGCGCGACGAGCGGCAAGCCGAATTGGCCGACGCTCAGCGATCAGAATTCGCAGTGCAGACGGAAATCGACCGTCTCAACCGAGACCTCCAGCACCTTCGCACTCACGCCCGCGGTTTTCTCTTGCCTGGCAGTATCGATATCGCGCACTTACAGAACTGCAACTCTTGCGAGCAAACGCTAAGACGCGAAATTGACCTCCTTGACCAGCAGCGGCACGAAGCGGAAAAGGAGGCGGAGCAATGTCGCGCGGCGTTGATCCAAGCCGATCAGCAAGTTCGCATGCTGGAGAAGCTCAGTGACAAGCAGCGCGATGAGCACAGCCGCGACGAAAAGAAGCGAGAAAACCAGCATCTTGACGATCTCGGATGCCAGTCATTCTCGAAAGTTGGCCTTGCCCAAACTGGCGATTTCGGCGACAAGTAGCCCCTCTTCTCTGCGAGTCACTTCTGGGAGCGAGTGCCGATGTCCGGCGCAGCCGAATCGTTGGTCCATGAGGACCTCTCACAAGCATTGCTAGCAGCCACGCCACCGGAGTTGGTCGATTTCTCCACTGCCCCGGTCGAGGTTGCGGCAACGGCTAACGCCGATCAGGACGTGCGAATTGTATTGGGCAGCACGTCGCTCGAAGCGAACGAGGCTACGAGTCTGGCTGGCGGCTCGGTCGTGCAACTGGACGAACTGGCCCACGATCCTGTGAGCATTTACGCCGACGGAAGTCTGGTCGCGCGAGGGGAGATCTTGGTGCTGGACGGTCGTTTGTGCGTACGCATCACCGAATTAGCCGGAACCTAGACGTCAAAGGAAAGCGCAAGGATGCCACCTTTGCGATGTTGCCTTTTCATTACGATTTTCCTGGCAAGTAATGCTGCCGGCGCTGATGCGCAACCGGAATCCGAGGACGCCAGCCCACCGAGGTTGCCGATTCGGATCATACAAGATGCCGAACCAACGCCGGATGCTCGCGGCACGTTGGATGCTGATGCACCGCTGCCATTAGATCCACCCTCGCGAAAGCAGTCGAACGAAGGGCGCAGCCGAATGCCCAAATCGCCTGCCGGCGCGGCAACGACGGTGATAGCCAGCTTGGCAGTCGTCCTGGGCCTGTTCGCGATCATCGTATGGCTCGGTCGCCGCGTCGGTCCCAAGGGGAATGCAGCGCTTCCAGGCGAAGTTGTCGAAACGCTCGGGCGAGCGCCTTTGAGCGGACGACAGCAAATGCAGCTGGTGCGAGTGGGAAACAAACTCCTGTTGTTGTCCGTGACGCCAACCAGCGCCGAAACGTTGACCGAAATCACCGATCCAGCCGAGATTGATCGTTTGGCGGGAATCTGCCGGCAAGACCAACCGGGCAGTATCACCGCATCGTTTCGAGAAGTCTTTTCTCAGCTAGGCCATCACCCATCCACGAGCGATCGTTGAACACACGATGACGGTTCCTTCGAGAAACCGCGTCCATTCGTCTCCTTCGAACAACGAGGCTGCGCAGCCGATCAGTCTCGCGGCCAGAGGTGTTTCGCGCGCGTTGCGCTCCACGATTCTAGCGGTCATCGCATTGGCCTGTTGCACTGCAGTCTCGGCGGCCCGTGGTCAAGAGACACTCTCGGACCTCAGCCCCCAATCAGTCAGCCAGACATTATCCACAGGGCCCGAATCTTGGACGAGCCCAGAGCAATTCGGCTCGACTCTTCAAATGGTCCTGACATTGACGGTTATCAGCCTGGCTCCCGCCATTCTGCTAATGACCACCAGCTATGTGCGCATCGCCGTAGTATTGGGACTGCTGCGACAGGCACTGGGGATCCAACAACTGCCTTCGAACCAAGTCATCAGCTCGATCGCGCTCTTCATGACTCTGCTGATCATGTCGCCGGTTTGGAAAGACGTCTACGACGAGGCCATCGCACCGTACACCGATCCCGATGTCCAAATGAGCGCGGATGAAGCTTGGGAGGCCGGCATCGGTCCCGTGCGACGTTTTATGAGTCGCCAAATCGAAGTTGCCGAGAACGACGACGATGTGTGGCTGTTCTTTGAACGCATGCCTGCCGACACCCCCACGCCGGAGACCTACGACGATGTGCCGATTCAGGTACTCCTTCCCGCTTTCATGCTCAGTGAATTGAAAGTCGCGTTCCTGATCGGGTTTCAGGTTTACTTGCCGTTCTTGATCCTCGATCTTGTTGTGTCCAGCGTGACTATCTCGATGGGCATGCTGATGTTGCCACCGATGATGATCTCGATGCCGCTGAAGCTGATGCTGTTCGTCCTGGTGGACGGCTGGCATCTGGTCGTAGGCATGTTGCTGGATAGTTTCGCTCCGTACTTGTAGCTGCCGTTTACCCGCGAGCCGGAGGCGTGCGCGCCCGTGCAAACGCGCACGCCTCCGGCTTGCGGTTAAACGATGTCAGAGAGAAAGCCAGGAAACCATGGACTCGCAAATTGCCGTAGACCTGGGCCGCGAGGCACTAATGACCGCCGTAATCATCGGCGCTCCGATTCTGCTGGTAGGCATTGTCGTAGCCCTGGTCGTCGGGCTATTGCAGGCCTTGACGCAGATACAAGATCAAACGCTGTCATTCGTCCCCAAAATCGTGGCGATGATCGCTGCTCTCGCGGTGTGTTTGCCCTGGCTGGTCCAACGCATGGTCGAATACTCCGAGACGCTTATCACCAACATCCCGCTTACTATCATGGGCGGTTAGGATGTCGGAGTTCGTGGAACTTTACCGCAGCCAGTTGTTAGTCTTCTTGTTTGTGCTTGCGCGCGTCGGCGGTTTGGTCGTCGTTGCGCCCGTGTTTGGGGTTCGGCAAGCTCCCAAGTACCTTCGCGTTGCTTTGGCGGTCGCCATCTCTTTGATGATCGCGCCGGTCTTCTGGAACAACGGCTTGCCTGAACCGGACAACGCCGTGGCTCTGTTGGTCGCACTTTGCCGCGAGTCGGTGCTGGGCCTGATGATGGGGCTGGCATTGGCCATCGTCGTCGCGGGCTTGCAGGCCGCGGGACGTGTGATCGGACAAATGAGCGGCCTCTCTATGGCTCAATTGATTGACCCCGAAGCCGGAACCAGTACACCGCTGTTCGGCAAGTTCTTCGACCTGACAGCAACGGCGGTCTTCTTGCTGGCCGGAGGGCATCGTCAAGTACTTTCGGCTCTGTTGGATACGTTCGAATGGATGCGGCCGGGCAACGTCGGCTTCTCGGCAAGCCTGTTCGAGACGCTGAATGAGGTCGTCTCCCAGAGCTTTCTTTTGGCGCTGCGCGTCTCCGCTCCGGCTGTTCTTGCCCTGCTGTTGGCGACACTGATCGTCGGCTTCGTCAGCCGGGCAGTACCTCAACTGAATACGCTCGCTTTGGGCCTCAGCCTCAACAGCATCCTTGCCATTGCCATCGTGTCGGTCACCCTGGGTGGAGCCGCGTGGCTGTTTCACGAGCATGCCCAGGCGGCCGTTGAAACCGTGTGTTCGACATTCCTCACCTTGACTTCCTGACACGCACCGCAACGTGTGACACATGTCCGATTACATCGCCGAGAGAATCCATCCCGCATCCCCACGGCGCCGTCAATTGGCCCGGCAGGAAGGCCGCGTCGCCAGAAGCCACGATTTGGTCGTCGCGGCCGTGTTGCTGGGCGGTTCGCTGGTACTGTTGGCCATAGGCGGCAAGTTGGTAACGTTTTTTGCGGGCTTCGCCCAGCAACAATTTGGCGGAGAGTCCTGGCTCGTGATGGACGCGGATCTGGCCGTCGATCGCTGGCGCACCACCCTGTGGGCTGTTGCACGAGTCCTTGTGCCTATACTCGGCTTGATGATGCTGTTGGCCGTCGCAAGCAACCTCGTACAGACCGGCTTTCTCTTCGTTCCAAAGAAACTGGCTCCTGATTCCGGCCGCGTCAGTCCGCTGAAGGGCGCTCAGCGATTGTTTTCTGCGGCCAACCTGACTCGTCTCGCATTCTCGATGATCAAAATCGCCGTGGTCGTTGCCGTAGGCGTTTGGAGCCTGTGGCACCAACGTGAGCGTCTGCTGGAAATAGGCACCTTGGACGGCAACGCGATCGCCGCCACCCTGGCCGAAATCGGCCTCTGGACCTGCGCAAAGATGGGCGCGGCCCTGCTGGCCCTAGGACTGTTGGACTACGGCTATCAACGCTGGCGGCATGAACGAGACCTGCTCATGACGACGGAAGAACTGCGAGAGGAGATGAGACGCGTACGGGCCAATCCATCAACCGCAGCTCGCCGAAAGGAACTGCAGCGTCAAATTATCGTGGATCGTGTGCAGCGGGTTGCTGGCGTTTGACGAATGAGGCGTCTGTCAATGGTCCAGAATGGACGACTTGTACGAAAAACAGCCCATCTTCACGCGAAGTGATAGACGTAATTTCGCTGCTCGTCTTCGCCGTAACGCTCGGGATAGTCGTCCGCGTACGCGTCTCGCGAGATTTGAGCGTAATGCTGTTCGTCAATCTCGAAGACGTTGTGTGTCAGGCCCGTTTCGTAGACTTCCACCACGCTGTAACCACACGGAGCTTGGATCAGTTGCGGGCACAACAGATGGAGCACTCCTTGATGGACCAGTCGACTTGGCACGTTTTTGTGACCCGCGATGAAAGCACGAACTCTGGGATAGCGGTTGATCAGATCCAGTACGCGCTGATAGTCATATAGCTGTTGCATGCCGTCATTCTTCCAGCCCGTAACACAGGGATGGAGCAGAAGTGAAAAATGCGCGAAAACGAACGTATCGCGCTGATCGGCATGCTCATACAACTGGGCTGCCAGCCACCTGGACTGATGCCCCGACGGACTCAAGCTTCCCTGATGCGGGGTGCTCAAGAGGATGAAGGCTACATCGTTGACGACGAAACTCTGGTAGCCGTCCGGTGGCAAATCGAAAGCTCGATAGAAGTCCCCTTCGTCATAGGGGCCGTAGGTTTCGTGGTTGCCGATCATGAGATGGCAGGGAATGTTGACCGATCGCAATAAGTCCCGAGTAACGCCCAGCGTGTAGTCGTCCAACGGGTCAATCGTGTCGCCTGGAAAGACCACCATGTCGACGCCTTGGTCTTCCAGGCGTTTCAGACATCGGAAAGCCAGTTCCTCGGCTACTGCGTAGAGCCGTTTCGTTCGGAGCGACAGCCTACGCGATTCGGCAAACGGTTGAATGTGCAGGTCAGGCAGGATACCGAATGTGACCTTCCTTGGACCCGGTGGAGGCGTCAGAGTCCGAAACGGAAGTTGGACTACGTCCGAACCGTTCGTTAGCTCCACAACCTGCGACGAGCCGACCGGCAATTCGGTAAACCGATGCCGGTAGTAGCAGCGAGTTGCGTCCTCCGACAGCGCTTCCAACGACAGCCAAGGCTGGCCAGAAAGCCGAACGGTGAGTGCCTCTCCCTCCTTCTCGTAGACCGCTCTAAACTCCGCCCAGTCCGAGTAGATCGTCGGCAAGTAGGCGTCGATCAGTCCTTGCATTAACATCATCCAATGGTGTGTCATTTCAGGGGCACATCTTAACAGATCTTCTACGCATCGTGGACCAACAACTGCATGACACATGATATGGTTCCATCGAACGTCCAAAGACGTGTTTTAGTTGCAGCAAAGGATTCGTTCTGCCAGAATACGCGACAGCCGTGCTCGACGACACCGACAACTAGCACTGGACGGGCTTAGCTACATTGAATGAAGGAGGTTATCGTGACACTGGCGGAAACTACCTATGAGAGAAAACGACGACGCTCGGCTGCATTGGCGATGCTGGCTGGGATTAGCATCTGCGTTTCGTGTGGATGGTGCTTCGGTCAGAATGAGGCGGAACCTGGAAACGCACCTGCTTTTGAAATCCAGGATCTCTTTGAATCCATGCGCATCCCCAACATCACCGTGACGACGGACGGGACGGTCCTGGCCTTCGCAAAAAGCGGACGAGTGTTCCGCCGAAGCGAGGACGGCGGCAAGACCTGGAGCCCCGTTCAGCAGGTGGGACACGACGCGGCCGGCAGCGCGATCGTGGACGAGAACACCAAGGACGTGCTGGTGGTCAATCCGAAAGGACCGTACTTGTGGCGAAGTCGTGATCAGGGAAAGACTTGGGAGCGAGAGGCAATTGTCGTCAAGCCGAACGCGGTCGGTCATGGCGATCCAAAGGGCGTGCCGGCACATACGGCTTGCTCGGAATCGGGAATGACGCTTCGCTACGGGAAGCACAAAGGCAGACTGCTTATGCCCGCCCGCGTGCAGCCGCCGCAAGGAAACAACGATCAGGAGTGGTGGCCGTACAACTACAACATGGCGATCTACAGCGACGACGGCGGCAAGACGTGGCAGGCGAGCGGTCCGGTGCAGAACGGTACCGGCGAAGGCACGCTGGCCGAATTGTCAGACGGTGCGATTTACTACAACTCACGCTCGCACATGGCAATCGACCACCGGAGACGTATCGCCTGGAGTTACGACGGTGGGCACATGTGGACGGACTGGCGTGTCTGCAACCATCTTTATGAAGTCGGCCAGCCGTTCTATTTCAAGTACGGCACCAAGCCGAGCTACGGCTGTAACGCAGGCTTGGTACGATTACCGCTGGATTGCACCGATGAGAAAGACGTGTTGTTGTTCAGCGCACCGGACGATCCCGGCGGCACGCGCGTCCGAATGACCGTGTGGGCCAGTTTCGATCGAGGCGAAACCTGGCCGGTGAAGCGGCTGGTGTACGAAGGCCACAGTGCCTACTCGTCGTTAGCGGCCGGCCCGGATGGCACCGTCTATCTGCTTTTTGAGCGCGGGAAGAAGAAGCTGTACGAGAGCATCGCCGTGGCTCGTTTCAATCTCGATTGGATTATGGCAACCGATGCGGCATCAACTTCACCGTAGACAAACCGTGACCTACGGCCCCTGCCGTACAGGACTTCGGAGAACCAACAATATGAAGAATCGATGTAGCTGGCTTTGCATGGCAGTGGTGTTCGCCATGCTATCGTGTCACGGCTTGGCGGCCCAAGAGGCGTCGAAGGAAGAACCGGCTGGCCCGTTGCCGCATATCGAGAAGGCGTCTTGGATCTGGCAAGCCACGAACGTGGACGTCTGCGAGATACGCACCACGTTCACGCTCGATGAGGTACCCTCGGCCGCCAGCATTTTGATCACGGCGGACAACGGCTATGAGCTTTACGTCAACGGAGCTTTGGCGGGCTTCGACGTCGGAGCCGGCAGTGAGATCTGGAATTCCCTGGAGCGCTACGACATCAAGTCGCGTTTGGCACAAGGCAGGAACGTGATCGGTGTCCGCAGTATCTGTCTCGGCGGCGGTCGCGGGCTGGTGGCGGCGACCAGGATCGACATGCCCGATCGGCCGCCACTGGAAATCCTGACCGACGCCTCCTGGCGCGTGACAGTCAAGGGCGATCCCGAGGAGTATTCGCATCCTGAGTTCCTCGAAGACGAGCACTGGGCCGCCGCGAGAGTATTGGGCACGATGGGCATGGCTCCCTGGGGAAAACTGACGTACGCAGGATCGAAAGGAGGCAGGCGTCACGGTGCGCTGCCTGTGTCCATTTCGCTGAGCGACCCCGATCCGGACTTCCGCTGGCCCGATGCCGTGGCATTTGTGGGCGACGACTGCAGCGTCTACGTGCCGCTGCGCGGCGACGCCTGGGGCGTTTGTTTCCGAGTCAATAATTGGTCGCGGGCTTATACAGAATTCGACATCCCATGCCCGTCGAAGATCGGCCGCAAGCTCTACGTGCTCAAACCCGCGGGGCCGGACGCCGAACCTCGCTTGTTGGTTGACGCCGGGAGTGGTGCCATCGGTTCGCCCAGTGTCAGCTATGACGGCAAATCCATTTATGTGGCCATGGCCGCCGACGGCGAGAGCTTCTTCCACATCTATCGTGTGCCGGCCGACGGCGGGTCGCCTGAGCGACTGACCGACGGACCGTTCCATGACATTGATCCTGCCGAGTTGCCGGACGGACGGATTGTATTCACCTCGACCCGTGCCGGCAGCTTCGAGGAATACCATAACCCGCCGTCGCGAGCGTTGTTTGCCATGAAGCCGGACGGCAGTGATATCGAACCGATTACCTTCACGCCCACCTTCGACAACGAGCCGAAAGTGATGTCCGATGGTCGGATCGCCTTCATCCGCACGGACAACTTCTTCGACCGCGCCAAAGTCGAAACGCAAATCCACATTATCCGCCCGGACGGTACCGACGGCTTGACCGAACTGGGCGCGGACGTAGGGGCCGACTATGGTGTGCGTTTGCGCGCCCTTGGCTACGGCAGCCCGGCCCCGTTGCCTGGCGGCAAACTAGCCTGCATTTCCAGCCGCGGGAACTTCATCGCCACACCCGGCGCGCCGGAAGCATCCTTCCACAAACTGCCCGGCGGTCTCGGCGATTTGGCACCGCTGCCTGATGGGCGTTTGCTCGCAACGGTGTTGCGACCGGACGTCACACGAATGGTCTCGGACGTGTTGGCCGTAATCGACCCGAGCGACAATCAAGTTGTCGCCCTCTACGAATCGCCTGACGGCTCGATCCATTCGCCCGTGTTCCTGGGTCCACGGCCGCGCCCACCCATCCTGGCTGATACTCTGGACCGCGAACAAACCGGCAGCAACGACGCTACCGGCTTCCTTTATTGCCAAGATGCTCGGTTTACCAGGAAGTACAAGGCCGACTGGGAGCAGATCCGCGCCATTCGCGTCATCGGGGCGAAGGCCCTGACAACACGCTCATCCCATTCGCACATAGTACACGCCGGCCACGAGACGGTGGAATTGGGCACTGTACCGATCGCGCCGGATGGATCTTTCTATGTCGAGGTCCCTGCCGATCTGCCGCTGGCGTTGCAGGCCGTCGACGCCGAAGGCCGATCCGAGTTGAACGAGATGTCATGGATCTATGTCCGTCCGGGCGAAACGCGATCGTGCCTGGGCTGCCATCATGCACGCCGCGCAACGCCACCAGGCGAATTAGGCGTGTCCCAAGCAATGCGAGCGCGCCCCTTGAAGCTGCTGGGGCAAGGGCAACCGCATCACTTTCGCGGCAACAATTCCGGTGTCACGGGTATGATGGACCTGCAATTCGAACGCTTCCGCGAGACGGCCTCGATGAACCTGCACACTAACAGCGCTGGACCGCATACCACTGGCAAGCAGGAGGTAATGGCACTCATTGAACAACTTGGCGGCGACGACGATGCACTTCAGATTTCCGCCGCACAGCGATTGGCTCTCTTCCGAGATCGTTCCGCCGCGGCTGCTCTGGCCAACGCGCTGCAGGACAGAAATCGCGAAGTCCGAGTCGCCGCCGCGCTCGCTTTGGCAGCCTGCGGCACTCGCGAGAGCATACTGCCTCTATTGGAAGCGTTGACGGACAGATACCAAGTCACGGCACAAGCAGCGGCAGTTGCGTTAGAGAATCTGACTGGACACGCCGAACCACTCCAGCCTTTCGTCTCGACCGCAGAACGCCAGTCCCAGGCCGACGCATGGCAAGCTTGGTTCCAGGAGAACGATTGGGGGACGATCGAAGAATCGCTGATCGAGCGGATCTCCGCCGAGGATCGAGCGATACAGCGGCGAGCGATTGTCGCACTGGGACACATCGGCGGCGATGCGGCTCGCGTGGCGCTCCGAGATTACGTTACGAACGAGAAGGACAAGAATCCCTACCCGCCATTTGAGAAGAACAACCGCACAGATCGCTTCACGTTCCCAGCCGATTCGCCATTGAACCCGCGCACCTTGCAGGAGGCGGTGCGCGCGATTGGCTACCTTCAGGACACCGGCGCAATCCCCTTGCTGCGCGATATCCTGACAAATCACACCGCACCAAAGACCGGCAATCTGTTTCTGGCCGAAGCTGCAATAGATGCGTTGGGGCGTATCGCCACGCCCGAGGCTGAAACGCTGCTGATCGACACATTCGCCAAGCTTCAAGATTACATACACTACGTGGGTTGGTACAGCGATCACCCGGCGCTATACGCCTGCCATGCCTCCCCGCTGCACGCCCGCATCATTGCGGCACTCGATCGAATCGGCTCGACGCGAGCGAGGGACATCGTGCCTCACCTGATCCGATCTGTGCCGACCGATCCCGACCGTGCCCTATTCCCGGAAAGCGACACGTATGAAACGCTCGTCGGACGCGTCATCCTTCGTAGCGGCCGTGGCGATCAACTGATGGAGACCTGCCTGGCGTTGCTCGGCGATCCGCAGTCGAAACCAGTGGAGGATCTCAAGCAAGCCGTCAGCACGACCTTCGGCGCCTGGGCCGGCACACCAGCCCCGGACAACCGAGCCGCACACATGCTGTCGCTCGCTTGCCGCGACCAGATGTACGAGCCACAAGTCCGCGCGGCATACGAGCGTTATCGAGCGAAGCCCGAAGATGAGATCAAGCGACCCCTGGGCAATCCAAGCTGGATTCCACAACGGCACTGGGTACTGTTCTATCTGGGCCGAACGTTGGGCAACCTTGGCGATCCACGTTCCGTCGACACGCTCGTGACGTCGTTGGCGCCCGAGCTGAACGAAGCACGCCACGGCCGCCCGGAGCCGTCCGAGCCAAACATCCACTTCCTGCAACTGGAATACACCCCATGCTGGCGAGCCGCCGCCGCATGGGCCTTGGGCCAAATCGGCGATCGCCGCGCCGTGCCGGTTCTACTAGAGGTCATCAGCAACCTGGAAAACGCCACCGACACACGCCACGCCGCAGCCGAAGCCCTAGGCAACATCGCCGACCCCACCAGCCTCGAAGCGATCCAACAACTAGCCACGACATATCCCGAAGTATCCACACGCCGCGCATTGCTCGAAGCGTGTGAGGACCTATCGCCGCGTTAGACCGACCGATAATTGCCAAGTCAGAAAACAGTCAGCCAGAGCACGACCGTTCTCGCCATTTGCCTGCAAGGCAAGTGACAAATCTGAAACACGCCGCTGCAAGCGACCAAGCGTGCAGGTTGAATTGCGCTGGCGCGAGACTCAATCTGAGTGATGCGGGTCGCGCGACGGTCTCAGCGAGTTGAACGTCACGTTGACCTCTCGCGGTTGAAATTGCGTCTGCGAGTTGTTCTGGGTGGGAGTCTTTTTCGGTGCTCCCAATTCGAGGAGAACGCTTCCTTCCTCCTCGACCGTTCCGTTCGGTGGCGGTGGAGGGAGCGAATCAAGTGTTGGCGACTTCGGTGACGTTGCAGGCGAATCTTGCGGCGCTACATCGTCATCTGTCGGTTTCACTGCCCCAGTAGGTCCCGCACCACCCTTTTCCCGTGGCGCGTCCCGACAAATCAGCGGGTTATCGCTATGGTACACCGGTATCAGAAGGTGGTTCGTCACGCCGTAAGGTGTTGCCACGTGGACGTCAACAAATTGCTTTTCCACGCATCCACTTTGTCCGCCGTCACATGGCACCCGCGGCTGTCGCTCGTCACAGAACCTCAGCGCGTTCGCATTCGCAGGAATGGTTACTTGCATAATCTCACGGCTAAGTAGTGTGAATTCGGGAATACACTTCCCACCGGCGATCACCTTGGTCTCATGGACGCTGAAGCCCTTGCCAACAAGAAAAATGGTGGTCCCGTGGCAACGGCAGGCTTCATCCTCTTCCGAATCGGGGCCGCTACCGCCCGACCCGCTTTTGGCGTCCGCGTCATCAGGCTTCTTCGCTTTGCACGATTCACACCGGTCGCATTTGGCAAGCACGATCCCCGGTGCTCCGTACCAGCCACTCAGCTCCGGTCCTAGGTCGGTGACGCCCGCGTTGAACATCTCGAAGCCGCCAAGCGTGTTTTCGTAGGGAACTGGCACGGACGCGGTTTGTAGCGGCATTTTGCGATCGAGCTGTTCCACCACGCGCACCAACCGACCGAGATCCCCTGGGCGATACAGGCCGCAGTCGTTTGTATGTGACAGGGCCCGATGGATCGCTTGGTGGGCCCGGCTGAGCTTCATCGTATCGTGAATGGTCCACTCTTTCTTGCTGGGATTGGTGAGGCCGAACCAGTTCGAGCGGAAATCAAAGTCGGCAAAGGGCACGAATGAGGGCATCACAATCAGTGCCACGCATTCCCGAATGCCCGGTTCCAGTTGGCGGTCGCGCATGTCCTGATCTTGCGTCGGCCCGCCGCCCAGAGTTTCCGCCATAGCTTGCAGAGTGGTGGGCGTCCGGGGCGTTTGCATCCGCGGCATGAAACGCCAGCCGAACGTATCGTTGCCGAGACTGAAGCCGACGGCTTTCCGATTGAGTTTGATCGTCTCCATGTCCAGCTCAAGCCGACGGGCGAAGCGGCCGGCGGCATTGGCGCTCATCTCGCCTTTAGCCACGGCCGCGGCAATGGCCAACTGCAGTTCGCGACGACGACTGTACGTTTCGGCAATGTTCTGCTCGTCCGTGACAGGGTCCAGTGCAAAAACCTGGATGGGCCAGCGACACTGGACGTATCGATTGAATGCCTCGCGCGCCTCCAGGGGCGGATTGGGCCCGTGGAAGGGTGTCCCAAGAGGTACCTGCGTGAAGCAGCCTTTCTGGGAAGCCAATTCGTTCATGTCTTGAGCTAGACGGTCGTTCAACAATGCCGATTCGACGATGATCATCCAAGCCAGAGCCGTCGTAGTCCGGGTGCCTGTTTCTCTTTCTCGCCTGATGGGCGGCTCAGTGTAGAATGCTTGCCTGAGACCGGATACTGTGTCGACTTCTCGATTGCGCACTGCATCGACCAATATATCGTCGCAATAACCGTGCCACAGATGTTGGTTATCGGGCCGTGACAAGAGATCATAGGCGGCTTCGATTTCCGCTCTTAGGTAAGACTGGACATCGGTCAGATGAATCACTTCATTGGGCACCGGCGACTGGCTGGTGTGAAGAAGTTGAAGCTGCTCCAGGGCGTTTACGGCGACATATCCCGATGATTCGAAACCGTAGACCTGGGTTATATGCCCCGACGGAAACGGCAGCAGCGCGCGTCGATTCCTGGTCGCAGGAACTTTCAATGACGCAACGAGAGGCAAGCTGATATCGTCCGTTCTCATCTTGATCGCAAGTTCATCGTCGCTGCTTTCCAGAAGAGTTTTGAACTGCTGCAATTCCTGTCGCAGCTTGACGCGAGCATCGTCGTCATTCTTGACCAAGGGAAGGTTGACAAAATGCGTGATCGGCAACGCCAACTGATCGACTAAGTCGTTAACGACGAGGTTGCGAAACGTAATCGGCAGGAGATCTTCGCCAATATGCGGCTGGACAGTGACGGTGATCTCCGCTCCGTGGCCTTTCCGCGTTCGCTTTCCTGGCAGGACCGATACGGGAACTCGTACCAGATACAGTGCGTAGCCCGGCGAATCGGCGTTGTCGTCGCCTTCGTTGATCCGCCGCAGTTCATTCAGATGGTTGAGGTACCGTTTCATTTGGTCGACGAAGACGGTTGGCTCAAGGGATATTTTGCCATCCTCTCCTCCGGCATCCTTTTGTAACGAGGAGAAGCGTGATAGGTCCAGCGCCAGCGGGGCGTTCTGATCTACGACAGGTGTCTCCAAAACCCCGTTGTCACCCCCAATGAGTGAAATCACCGGGTTATCCGAACCGCCCTCCGTTGCCGCGGAAAGGGTCATTGCCAAGGCCAGAGCGCTTTGATCGCTGCGTCGCAGGGAGCCCTGAAGCGTGCTACTGAACTTGTTAACTTGGTCCTTGAGTTGCTCTTCTATCTCCCGCCGATATTTCGTCAGCCGTGACTCTCCCCACACGTCAGGCTGCTTCGCCACAACCGTGCCATAGGTGTCGATGTGGTGTTCCAGCCAATCGATCTGCGAAGCGACCGATTCCACCGACGGGTTCTTGGGTGCGCAGGGTTTTTGTTGAGTGAACAAACGGCGCCCAGCTTGACGAAGCGCTTGCGTGTTATCCCGCAATCGCAGTGCTTGAGTACAACCGGCACTAGTCAGAAGGCAGACGGCGATCGACGTCGCGGTAAGCTTGTGAAAGCGATTCATGAAACGGTGCCCCCTTGAATTTGAGCAGGCTCTCCTTGTCCACATGGACCGCCTGCGGTCACGCAACAGTTTTCGTACGAACTCCACGAAACCAAGCACGCCTCGGGAGAGTGCCAGCACTGACATCAACGAGGCTGAGGTCGAGGAGCACAAGTGAACGCTGTCGAGTAATGGCCCTGGAACCACCTGCGAAACCAGGGGATTGGACCTAGTCGTATGGTCGGGAAATGACAGGATGGCAGTTTAGAGGAAATCGGGGAGTTATTCCGATTTTTCGGATTTTTCCGAATAACCGCGTTTCCCCCAGCGGTATTCGTGGGTGTGTCCCCGTGAAGATCAGCAGCCCAATGATCCCAGGCATGAAGCACTGGGGCAGAAACGGTATCAGGAGATTGGACCGTGAACGCGGGGACCAAATGTCGGACGTTTCTTCAGTGTCTTGTCCGCGGCAGAGTGGGTTCGCTTGTACGGCTTGACAGCCGTTCGGCTCTCGGCTGTCAAGCTAGCGACAAGCTACGTGTCGCCGAGACGGGATGCGACGACCTGAGGGTGCAAGGCCGGTTCCTACCGAATGGACGATTGATCCCTATCTGATTGGCCGGTGGGAATCGGCCCCGCGTCCACTCAGCACGTGTGCCCGAATCTGGTAGTCTATCCGCTCTTCTACGTCGGTTTCGCAAGGAAAGACATCAAGCCATGAAGAATGCACTTTCACATGCGATGCTTGCGGTGCTGTTGACATGGCTTGCCATCAACGGATGGCTGCCAACGCGGGTTGATGCGGCGGAGAGCGGCGCGACGTCGGTTTCGTCAGGCAAGTCGGATTACATCTCGTGGGTTGACCCGCGCATTGAATCGGCTCGGGGGCGATGGTTTTTCTCCACGCCTGCGGCGCGGCCTTTCGGAATGGTCAAATTGACGCCGCATACTGTCAACCGCGGCCAGGGCGGCGGCGGGTACAACTCGACAGTCCATACGGCACTGGGGTTCTGCCATCTGCACGGTTGGATGACGACCGGTCTGGAGGTGATGCCGACCACGGGCGGCGACTTTTCGGTCACCGAGGGCGAAGCCGGGTGGAAATCGGCGTTCGACCCGGAAACCGAGATTGTCAAACCGGGCTATCACAAGCTGTTCCTTGAGAAATACGCGACATGGGTCGAACTGACGACCACCCAGCGCGTCGGCGTGCACCGATATACCTACACGAAGGACGGCCAGGCCGACATCGTGATCAATCTCGGCGGTCAGGCTGGCCCGATGAAGATGAAGAACGGCCACATCACCCAGGTGAACGACACGCAGCTGGAAGGCTATTACGATCGCACAAACGGCACCTGGGGCGGTCCGCCGGCCGTGCGGATTTTCTTCGTGATTCAGTTCGAAAAAGCGTTCTCGAATTTCACCACGTACGACGACGCGGAACACAACAGCACCTCGGCCTATGTGACCTACGATAACCTTTCGGCCGGCGACGTCGTGCAAATGAAGGCCGGCCTCTCCTTCACGAGCATCGCCGGTGCCCGGGCCAACCTGGCCGCGGAACTGGACCATTGGGATTTCGATGCCGTTCGCGACGAATCGTTCCGGATCTGGAACTCCTGGCTGGGCAGGATCGACGTTGAAGGTGGAACCGACGCGCAACGCACCAAGTTCTATACCGACCTGTGGCACGTCTTGCTGGGCCGGCATGTATTGAACGACGTCTACGGTGCCTATCCCGACTACACCAACGGCACGGGAGGCAACGGCCCGTTGAAGGTCAAGCGTCTTCCGCTCGACGCGGGCGGAAAGCCCAAGTTCAACATGTACAACTCAGATGCCTATTGGCTGACCCAGTGGAACATCAACTTGGTGTGGGGATTGGCCTGGCCGCGCATGTTGGACGAATTCTGCAACGCCAGTCTGCAAATGGCCCGAGACGGCGGCAAGCTGCCGCGAGGGCCCTGCGGCGGCGGGTATACCCATATCATGACGGCGTGTCCCGCGACGACGAAAATCGTGGGGGCCTACATGAAGGGATGCTACACGTTCGATCCCGAGGAGGCGTTCGCGATCATCAAGGACAATCACTCGGTCGGCGGCTCGAACATGCTGGGGGCCGATCCGTTCTACGAGAAGAACGGTTGGAAAGCGGGAAGCGCCGGTCGGACGGTCGAGATGTGTTTCCAGGACTGGTGCGCGGCGCAGATGGCCAAGAAGCTGGGCAAGACCGACGACTACAAGGAATTCATGCGGCGCTCGGCCGGCTGGAAGAATCTGTATCATCCGCCGACGGGCCTGCTGCTGCCCAAGAGAGCCGATGGCCGTTTTTCGCACACCGATCCTTTGAGCGGGCGCGGATGGGTCGAAGCCAACGCTTGGCAGGCCAGTTGGTTCACCTCGCACGACGTGCAGGGGCTGGCCAACCTGATGGGCGGCCGCGACGAGTATTGCCGCAAGTTGAACTTCGCGTTCGAGCAGGAAGTCGATCACGATTTCGTGCACGGCTACGGAGCCGGCTACGTCAGTTACGCGAATCAACCTGGCTGTCAGAACGCCCATCTGTTCAACCACGCAGGGAAGCCGTGGCTGACTCAGTATTGGGTGCGACGGGTCAACCAGCAGGCCTACGGCGGAACCACACCGCAGCTCGGATACGGCGGACACGACGAAGACCAAGGGCAGATGGGCGGCGTCAGCGCGCTGATGTCGATGGGACTCTTCTCGGTCCGAGGCACCTGTGCGGTCGACCCTATCTACGAGATCACCACACCCGTGTTCGACAAGATCACGATCGCCTTGGACGACAAGTACTATTCAGGCAAACAATTCGTAATTTCGACCGAGAACAATACGGCGGAGAACACCTACATCCAATCGGCCAAGCTGGACGGCCGGACGTTGGACAATGCCTGGTTCTATCACCGTGATTTGGCCGATGGCGGCACACTGGAGTTGGTGCTTGGCCCAGAACCCAATTTCAACTGGGGCGTTGCCGAGCTACCGCCATCCGAATCGCCGCCTGCGTTGCCGGTTCGCGTGGAGCCGTTGGATGCGACCCTTCGACTGCCGGTTAACAGCATCCAGGTTCGCGCTAGGGTAAAGAGCGAGGGCACTGATCCGGTTGTCGACGGTGGCACGGCGCGAAAGGCGTGGGGCAAGCTTCCAGCTTGCCAAAACTCACCCTCGCAAGCTGGAAGCTCACGCCACGATGCTTTCGCCTCCTCGGTACAATGGAAATTGCTTGAAGGCGACGGACAAGCGGAATTCAGCGGACCCGACAAGCTTGAAACGTGGGCGACGTTCGACCGCTCCGGCACCTATACGCTCCAAGCGACCGTAACCGGCCGCGACCGCGTGGGAATTGCCAACCCAGTCATCAAGGTCCTGGGATCGCCAGATGACAAGGGAAAAACATTCGACGCTTGGATCGCCGACTACGATTCGATCGATGCCGATGGGCGAGGCCCGGCCCACGATCCCGATGGTGACGGCGTCGCCAACCTGGTCGAGAAGTTCTTCGGCGGCAATCCGGCTCGTGCCGATGCCGAGCTGGCACCTCGGCTGCTGAAAACGGGTATTTCAGAAAACACTCTGCCGCGCGCGGGAGGGTCGGACGCGGTAGCGGCCGGGGAGGGCCAGCTGATCCAATTTCGCCAGAGCAAGAAGCTATCGGCCGGAGACTTCTACGTTCTCGAGTATCGCCAGTCAGCCGGCCAAGATGACTGGCGGCTTCTTCCAGGGGTCACGTTTCACCAAACGAAGGAACTGGCCGACTCGATTCAGACGGAGGCCAAATTGCCCGACTGGCTCGACAACATCCGCTCCGTCGCGATCCGTTTCCGCGTCATCGAACAACCGATCAACTACGCTCCCCAAGCGAAAGTGTCGGTCTCTTCCGAATTCAACAACGACTACGCCGGCGCGCTGGCCGTCGACGGCATCAAAGGGATCCACATGGGCCACGAATGGTCTTCCGGAGGCGAAGCCACACCGTGGATTCAACTGGATTGGCCCACCGCCGTGACGATCAAGGCCGTGCGTCTGTTCGACCGGCCGAACCCAGACGACCACACGCAGGCCGGCACGCTAACCTTCAGCGACGGCAGCAGCATCGACGTGGCCGGCATTGCCGACGACGGCAGCATGAAGACAACTGTATTCGACGCGAAGACCGTCACGTGGATCAAATTCCAGGTCACCGGCGGACGCGGGAGCAACCGAGGCCTTTCAGAGATCGAAGCCCTTTCGGCCATCGCCCCAACGACCCACACTTTCGACCTGCGTTAGAGAAACAGCCACACGGAACCAAGTCTTCTTAGAAGACAGAGTCACTTAATGCGTCTGTTCCCTATTCTTCGCCGAATCGTGCATTCCTGTTTACTGCCGACAACTCGACGACCATAATTGTGTAACTTCGGCTGAACCCGAATTCCACCGCGGATATCTCTGAAAAGGGCGATTCCATGCAGAAAGACAAAACCAACGTCTCGCGTCGTGATTTCATCAGAAGAACGACGGCCGTCGGCGCAGCGGCTGTGGCGGTGCCGATGCTGGGCAGTCAAGTGCCGCGGGCAGTCAACGCGGCTGAGCCTGCCGCAGCAGCGAGCCCAGCGACGCCGGCGAAGCCGTTGCCTTCGATTCAACTTGCGTCGCACCGCGTCAGCCGGCTGGTTGCCGGGGCCAATCCGCTGAACGGAGGCTCGTATCAAGGGGCGCACGCTACGCATTGCATGAAGGAGTACTTCACCCCGGACCGACAAGTTGAGTTTCTGCAGAGATGTGAGCGCGCTGGAATCACAGCGCATCAATTCTCGAACTACAAGAACTCCGACTACGTGCTAGCCGCCCGGGACCGCGGCGTGAAAATGTCTTTCTTCGGGCTGCACGCCGAGATCGCCACGGTGAAGGACGCGGTCAAAAGCATTCAGCCGATCGCCCTGGTACATCACGGCGGGGTAACCGATCGGCTGTTTGGCGAAGGGAAGCACCAGCAGGTGCACGACTTCGTCAAGGCCGTGCATGACGGCGGTATCATGGCCGGTGTTTCGGCCCACAATCCTGATTGCATCAAGCGCATCGCCGACGAGGGGTGGGACGTCGACTTCTTTATGACGTGCTTCTATTTCCTCACCCGAAAGAACGTTCCGGGAGCGATGGACAAGATGCCGCCCGTGTGCACCCTCGATATGACGCACTACACTTGGTACAAGGACGATCCGGCGGCGATGACCGCGGTGGTCCGCCAAGTCAACAAGCCGTGTTTTGGCTTCAAAATCCTGGCGGCGGGCCGAGCGTGTCTGAACGAGCGCCGCGTGCGCGAGGCGTTCAAGATCGCCTTTACCAGCATTAAGCCGACTGACGGTGTCATCGTCGGCATGTTTCCTCGTTACGTCGACGAAATCCAATTCAACGCCGAAGCCACTCACCGGTACGGGCAAATCCCCAAGGTATCGTAACCACGCAGTCCGATTCCATACGTACCGCATCAGCCAATCGTGCGGTCATCGCCCTCGCGCCACTCGCCGCGGGACGTGTAGCGAGTCATCGAATACCGCATCGAGCACCATTTCTGCCAACCCAACCACCGGTGAGTCGACGGCCTCCGGCGCGGCACGCGAGCCTGATCGCGCGTCATGCCCTTGCTCCGAACAGATCCGCATTCCACCGGTACGTATCAGTCGTCTGCAACTGGCATCTCGTATTCCGTCTACTCCAACCGGGTATTGGTGTCTTTGATGACAACCCATTTCACTACCCGCCAATCCTCGGGCAACGGTACCGCGGACTTCTTGAACAAACGATCCAACGGAAACCACTCGACGCGTACTCTTTCCGTTCCCACGTCCCCAGGCTCAATCGAGCCGGCAGCGCCAAAGACGGCGACATGACCTACATCGCCTTCGCCGAGAAGTAGACCGTACGCGTTGTACAGCTCGATGGTGTACTTGGCCATCTTTCTCTTGTCGGTTCGGTTTCTGTAGGTTGCCGTGACTTTCTCTCGCCCAACGGAAATCCTCTTGATCAAGTCGTCATTGACCGTCGCTTCCCCGTCTTCGACAACATAGGACGCTTCTCCTTCAGCCGTCGGCAGTGTATCGAGAGGCGTCATCCGCTCTTGAGCCACTGCGGTGTGACTGAGTGCGAATCCAGCGATCGCTGCTGCGAACAAGAGTGCTTGTTTCATCTGATTCCTCCAGTAAAAGTAGTCTTGTTGACGCAAGTCCAGTCCCTGTATGGAGAAAGCCCCTCAGCATGCCTGCTGAAGGGCTTTCTGTTGAATGGAGTCGGGGCGACCGGCGATGGACATTTCCTAACGACTCAGCAGGCATCCATCTGCTCTGGCAGGTATTGTCGCAAACCTTTGCTTTTTCGGCAAATGACTTCTTTTTGCTCGGCGGTATCGACTCGCCGGCGTGAAGGATGAAAGCCCAAGCGGGCAGTGTCTGCTCTTCCCAACCGGTAAGTTTTGCTACTTCCGGTCATGGGAGAGTCATCGATGACCACCCATCGCTTCAATGGCTCGTTGCAGCCTCCGCTGGAGCCACGCAACGGGCACGCGCTAAGAGTTCTGGCCGTCTGTAGGATCAGCACGGCCATGCAAGACGAACGTAGCCTTGAGGATCAGGAAGCGTTGTATCGCAACTGGCTCAAGGAGCATACAGATCTGCCATACGAGCTGACGACCCTGGCCAGTCAGGGGAGTGGCGAATGTCTTGATCGCAAGGAATACCTAGAGGCGATCGATCTTGTCGAATCCTGTAGATTCGACCTCGTAGTCACCGAGGATCTCGGTCGGATCTGCCGCTGCGTGCATGCTCATTTTTTCTGTGAGCTGTGCGAGGACAGTGAGACACGGATGGTTGCGTTGAACGATCATGTGGATACAGCACGTCCGGACTGGCGACTCAACTCGTTCTTCGCAGTGATGACGGCTCGACCCTGATGGCTCCCGACACCGAGGAGAACCAACAAGAGTGGCCTC
>CAZUAH010000012.1:63738-65305 GCA_964617665.1 uncultured Pirellulaceae bacterium | reverse complement strand
CGCACAACATAGGCAACCGATTTGGGTTGGTTGACGGCAACGCCCACCTCGCCCGCCTTCAATGCGAAGGCCGCTTCCATGAAATCTGCGCCGGGCGAATCAACTCCAAAGACAGGGCTGATCCTCGGTGCGCCGCCCATTCCCATAGGCGTGGCTCCACCGGTCATCCAGGTGAACTCGCCGGTCTCCTTCACCTCCTCGGCCTGTTCCTCGTCGAGGTCGAGTGACTCCTTGAGCGATTTGCCGTCTTTAGCCTTCTTAGCCAGCTTCTCGGCTTCAGCCTTGGCCAGATCCAACGCATTGACACGTCGCCACGCGTCGACGACTTCGTCTCGAACGTCGTCCAACTCCGGAACGGACTGATCTTCTCCGTCCTCGCCCTTCCAGTCTTCTTCTTCAAGCTTCCAAAACAGAAACTCTACGTCCAACTCGCTGGAAGGCATCTTGTACGGCTTGAAGAGCGGCATGTCCTCCATGTAGGCAATCTGGGGGAATGTCAGTATTTGCCCCTGCTGGAACAGATAGGACTTTCCTAATTCAAAGTCAGTGATCTCGATTGCGTCGACCTTCGGCGTCTCTCCCGCCGTCAGTTTCCACTCATCCGCCAATGCCTCGTGATCCAGAGGTTCCGGTTCATCTGCCTCAAGTTTGGCCTTGACCATGTTGTACCACACATTCCGTTCTGAGAAGTAGACCTCGACCTTGCGTTCCACTTCCTCAAGCGCCTTATCTCTCTTTTCCTGCGCAATAGGTGCGGCGATCTTGCCTCGGATCTGGTCCTCCACGTCCTCAAGCGGTTGATACTTGACGGGCTTCTCCTCCTCGGTTGTCTCAGCGTCTGGGGCTGGTTTCTCTTCTGCTTCCGCTGCCGTCGCATCGCCTTCGTCGGCCTTTTTCTTGGGATCGGAAGGGGGAGTATCGTCGGAGGCTGGCTCGCCCTTCGAATCTGGTTTTTCGGCGATACTGTCACCGGGTTGTTCGGCGGGTTTCTCCGAGGCTGGTTTCGAGGTCGTCGTGTCCTCGGCAGTTCTGGAATCCGGTTTCGCCGACGTGTCCTCAGTTGCGTCTGTTTCCGCTGTGGTCACATCCTCGGCATCTTTGGACTCGGGTTCTGCGCCAAAGCTTACGAATAGCGTGTCTTTGTGTCCCCAAACTCGAGCATCGTCTGGCGATTCCGAGTCTCCAGAGTCAGCAGGTTTGTTCTTTGGCGGCACCAAGTCTACGGCCGGCGCAGACGTATCCTCTTTCGCAGGCGGCTTGGATGTCTCCTTCTTGGGCTTCGCCGTCTCGGCGGTTGGCTCGTCCTTTGGCGGCGTCTCTGCTTCTTCTTTTGCCGCCGCCTTTCCAGCGGTTGGCTTTTCTTCCTTACCGGCCGCGTCATCTTTGCCGGGCGTCACCGCAGGCTTCTCCGTCTCCATCTCATCTTCGGAATCGGGCTTGGCTCCGCTTTCCTCGGCCGGCGCCGTCGCCGGATCTTTCCCACCGTCTTTCTTCTCTTTCGCATCCGTCTCTGTACCCGCGTCACCTTCTTCCGCTGGCTTCGCCTCCGGCTTGTCGTCTTCGGCAG
>CAZUAH010000012.1:0-63638 GCA_964617665.1 uncultured Pirellulaceae bacterium | reverse complement strand
GTACCCGCGTCACCTTCTTCCGCTGGCTTCGCCTCCGGCTTGTCGTCTTCGGCAGGTGGGAGTTCCTGCGCTTTGAAGTCGTTCTTGTTCTCTTCGTAGTACTTCTCGACCTCCTCCATGGACACGGCTTTCTTTTCCCGTTCCAGGAACTTGTTGTAGTCGACCTTCAAGTATTGGAAGGCAATCTCCTTACGCCGCTTGAAGCCAGGTTCCGAGCTGTTCGGATCCGGATTGGGATAGTCGTCTTTGGCCTCTTCAAAGAGTCTCACCACCTCTGGCAAGAGAGCCACCGAATACTCTGGACTCTCATTGCCACTCACAGCAAGGGTGGTTTCCGTGGGTGAGTAACCAAACATGGTGATATCGAGAGTCCAAGTGCCGTCATTCAGGTTGTGGGTGCACTGGCCGTCCTCGTCCGTGATTTGGACGTACGACTTTTCACCTTTTGTGTAGCGGACTGGGGCGGATTCGAGCGGATGGCTACCACAGTTCACTGTGGTCGTGACAGTACGACTGCCAGTCCCAGCCCCTGTGTCTACCCGATCGTCGGTCCGGGCGTCCTTCACTTTCGATGTGAAGTCCGCGACCCTGACGGGAAACACCTCGGCTGTGATCTCTCGTCTCGAACGATTGAAGTAGTCCCAAACGCGGTCCGGTGGCATGGCCATGAGCCCGCTTCGGATCACCCGTTCCAGGTTCTGTGCCAGCAATTCGATTCGGAGTTGTCCAAAGAGCTGTGACTGGGAAACCTGCTGATCGATTGACCCCAGGATCCTGCCAAAGTCAGGACGGCGCAGCTTGTCGTCACTCAACAGATACAGGAACTCCCAAATCGACTCGTCCGTGACCACGATTCCTATATCTGTGGCTCGTTGAGCCAACAGCATGGTGCGCACAACGTCTTCCTCTTGAGACGAACGCGGTATACCCGGATCAATGATCTGCCCCATTCTGTCCCGTCTCACGCCCGGTGCCTTGGGCCAACCCTCTTTGGCGCGAGTTTCTGCAACAACTCGGTCCAGGAAGCGAACGCTCAAGCTATGGTTGATGCGCATCGTCGTGAGTTCGTTCTCGTTGATCTCGCCGTGTTTCCAGCTAACCACGAGATCCTTTCCGCCTCCGGAACCCATTTGTCGCTGCAGACTACTGGATATAATTCCGCCCACAGTGAACGAAATCATTATTAAGACACCGAAGACAGCAAGTAGTACCTTCTGTTTGCGTCTAAACCAAGAAAAAGGGCTGGACATAAAGAGTCTTTCTAGTTAATGCGGGCTGAGCGAATCCGACTACTCTTGACAGGTTGCATAGTCGTGCTCTAAAGGGTCCCCTATCCTTAACAACAGGAATGGTGTAAGAGCGCCGATTCTATGGCGCATCTACGCAAATACAATCCCAAAAAGGCCTATCGGCAAAGCCAAGAGGATCGTCGGAAGGACTATGGCGAAGAAATCAGCAGCAAAAAGCGGTAACTCGTTGGTGATTGTGGAATCACCAGCCAAAGCACGGACGATCAGTAAGTTCCTCGGCAAAGGCTACACAGTCGAGGCGAGTGTTGGTCACATTCGTGATTTGCCCCACGGGGCCAAAGAAGTCCCCGAGAAATACAAAGGGGAGAAGTGGGCAAACCTGGGAGTGAACGTTGATTCGGACTTCACGCCAATCTACATTGTGCCGGGTGATAAGAAAAAGCAGGTAGCCAAACTGCGCAAAGCTTTGAAGGAGGCGAATAACCTCTATCTGGCGACGGACGAAGACCGCGAGGGTGAAGCTATCAGTTGGCATCTGTGCGAGGTGCTGAAGCCCAAGGTGCCCGTGCATCGACTGGTGTTTCACGAGATTACGGAAGAAGCGATCCAGGAAGCGCTGGCCAGCCCCCGCGACATCGACGATGGCCTGGTCAAGGCCCAGGAAACACGGCGGATCCTGGATCGCCTCTACGGTTACGAAGTGTCACCTCTGTTGTGGCGGAAAATCCGACCGCGGCTGTCGGCGGGGCGGGTACAAAGCGTGGCTGTGCGTCTGATTGTGGAACGCGAGCGAGCTCGGCGCGCTTTTGCCTCTGCCGAGTGGTGGGACTTGCTCGGCACATTTGCGACTGATACGGGCTCGGAACTCAGAGCGGCCCTTGTCTCCGTCGATGGTCGCCGCGTCCCAGCGGGCAAGGACTTCGATTCCAAATCGGGTGCAATCAAAGACGCAAATCTGCTGCTACTGGACGAAGCCGGGGCGGCGGAATTAGCGGAGCGGCTCAAGAAGGCACGCTTCCGCATTGCCTCACTGGAAGACAAGCCTTACACGTCGCGGCCGGCCGCACCTTTCACGACCAGCACCATGCAGCAGGAGGCCAACCGCAAGTTGGGCTTCACGGCTCGGAGGGCGATGAGTGTTGCCCAGAGTTTGTACGAAAACGGCTATATCACCTACATGCGTACCGATTCGACCACTCTCGCGCAAGTAGCTATCGATGCGGCTCGTGAACTCGTCCGATCGGAATATGGTAACGAGTACTTGCCGGATAGCCCTCGCCTCTATGCATCGAAGGTCAAGAACGCTCAAGAAGCTCACGAGGCGATTCGGCCAGCCGGCCATCCATTCCGTTTACCGGAATCGCTTCGTTCGCAACTGAACGACGATGAGTTTCGCCTGTTTGAGCTGATTTGGAAACGGACAGTCGCCAGTCAAATGGCCGACGCGCGCGGTCGCCGCATCACCATTACCCTGGAAGCTGATGGCGCTGTATTTCAAGTCAGCGGCAGGACTATCGATTTCCCAGGTTACTTGCGTGCGTACGTGGAAGGCTCCGACGATCCAAAGGCGGAATTGGCGGACAAAGAAACGCTGCTGCCAAACGTCAGTTTGGACGAGGTTGTTGCCTGCCGCGATCTGGAAGGCAAGAGCCACGTCACACAGCCACCTCCCCGATTCAGCGAAGCGGCACTGACGCGTGCATTGGAAGAGAAGGGCATTGGGCGTCCAAGCACGTATGCCTCGATTATCGACACGATCCAAGCTCGCGAGTATGTGTTCAAGAAAGGGAATGCCCTGGTCCCATCGTGGACGGCGTTCTCTGTAGTGCGATTGTTGGAGGAGCATCTCTCGCACTTGGTGGACTATGAGTTCACAGCGCAAATGGAGGATTTCCTGGATGCCATCGCTCGCCATGAAAGCGAGCATCTGCAGTATCTGCACGAGTTTTTCTTCGGCAACGACGCGCCGGGTTTGCGGCAACGTGTCGAGGACAAGATCAAGGAGATCGACGCACGAGCCGTCAGCCGTTTTTCCCTGGGGATACCAACCAAGGGGGAGAACAAAGAGGAAGTGACCCTTCGAGTCGGCAAGTTCGGTCCGTTCCTGGAGCAAGGAGAACGGCGCGCCAGCGTGCCGCACGAAATGGCACCGGACGAATTGACTTTGCAGAGGGCCATTGTATTGCTTGACGAAGGTCAAGAAGACGATGAACCGCTTGGGATATGCCCTGACACGCACAAACCCGTGTTCCTGAAGAAGGGACGCTTCGGCCCCTACGTGCAATTGGGGACGCCTGACGACAAGGAGAAACCCAAGAATGCTTCGCTGATGAAAGGAATGGCGCCAGAGGATGTCGATCTGGACACGGCGCTTGCCTTGTTAACGCTGCCACGCACACTCGGCCAGCATCCAGAGTCCAGCGAACCGGTGATCGCCGCCAATGGGCGGTATGGACCGTATGTCAAATGCGGCACTGAGACAAGATCTTTGCCCAGCGACCTGTCGCCGCTGGACGTGACGCTTGAGCAAGCACTAGTGCAACTGGCCAAACCCAAGGGCCGGGGCCGCAGCAGGACTCCGAAGGAGCCAATCAGGTCGTTCGATGCGTCCCCAATAACGGATCAGCCTGTAAAACTGCTCGACGGCCGTTATGGGCCCTACGTGACCGATGGCACGACGAATGCCTCCTTGCCGAAGGGCACATCGCCCGAGGACGTGACGTTTGAAAACGCCCTGCAGTTGCTGGCCGAACGGGCCGCCAAGGGCTCTTCGCGCAAGGGGAAGAAGAAGGCCAAGAGGAAGGCAAAAAAGAAGACTAAGAAGAAGTCCTAGAGCAGGCTCGCGGCACAGGTCAAACAAATTGGCTGGCTCCTGGAGAATTACAGGCCCACCCCACTAGCCATACGCCGCAGATGGCCTAAATTAAGAGGTTCTCCACTACGACAGCGCGGCCGTCGGGATCTTATGCTCCTTTGTCGGACAGCGCCAGCCGCTTTCCCTTAAGCACCGGCGAGAGACACCAAGCGACCGATGCGGACACGCACTGTGATACATGCGACCTTGGCTGGAACATCTACATAGTCGAATTCTCGGATACCTTAAGCGCGGTGCGATTCCGGGCGGCACACTCACGCTTATCTTGGCCGGCGTGATTGGAATACTCGGCGGGTTCGGTGCGGTGCTGTTCACCTTGCTGATCAATACGATCAGCAAGTACACCGTCGAGTCGATCTTACCAGCCATCAATGAGAACTGGATGTGGCTGTTGGCCTTGTGCTTGTGCCCCGCGTTGGGCCTGCTTGTCGTCTCCTGGTTCACTCGGCGATTTGCTCCCGAGGCCCAAGGCCACGGCGTGCCGGAAGTAATTACCGCCGTTGCCCGTCACGACGGCGTGATACGGCCGCGCGTGTCGTTGGTGAAGATTCTTGCCAGCGGCGTTTGTATCGGGACGGGAGGCTCGATCGGGCGTGAGGGCCCGATTGTCCAGATCGGTTCGGCACTGGGCAGCGTTTTCGGTCAGGTCTTCAAGCTGTCATCTCGCAATATCAAAGTGCTTGTTGCCGCCGGGGCGGCCGCAGGAATCAGTGCCACCTTTAACGCGCCGTTAGCCGGTGTGGTGTTCGCCAGCGAGATCATCCTCGGCAGTTTCGCTGTCGAAAGTCTCACGCCCATCGTCATCGCTAGTGTGCTGGCAGACGTAGTGCAGGTTCACGTGGGCGAACACCGTTTCGAGGCGGCGTTTCCACATATCTATCACTCGTTTCACGGTGCGTGGGAGCAACTCCCGTCCTACGTCTTGCTGGGCGTAATCTGCGGGTTGGCGGCTGCTGGCTTCATTAAGCTGTTGTACGGCATCGAGGATCTTGGCCAACGATACTTGTCCAAATGGTGGATACGAGCGATCGTGTTCGGCGGCTTGGTCGGCTTGGCCGGTGCAGCCTACCCAATGATGGCGCCGGTTCAACAATTGGGCAGTGGCCAGCAGGGCGAAGAGTCACGCGAAACTACTATGCCGCCTTTGCTTGGTGTCGGCTATGGCGTTGTAGACCACGTTTTGCACCTGGAACTCGCACCGACAGACGAAACGGATGACAAGCAGAAACGCGAGCAACTTGACGATCTGCCAGAAGGCAAACGGCAGGAAGCCGAGAGCAAGATCGTCCGCCTGCAGCCAGAGGACCTGCTGAAGGAACTGTGGTGGCTGCTGCCGTTGGCGTTCCTGAAACCGCTGATGACCAGCCTGACCTTGGGAGGGGGCGGGTCTGGCGGCATCTTCGCGCCCTCCTTGTTCATTGGCGCAACGACTGGTGCGTCTTTCGGCTTGATCTGCAACATCGTGGTTCCTGAGTGGAGCGCAAATCCCGGAGTATACGCCATCGTCGGAATGGGGGCTGTGGTGGCCGGTACGACTCAGGGCGTGTTGAGTGCCATTCTGATCGTCTACGAAATGACCAGCAATTACCACGTAATCCTACCGATCATGGCAGCGGCAGGTCTGGCAAGCCTTGTCGCCAAACTGATAGATCCGGAGAGTATCTACCACAAAAAGCTTAGCCGTCGCGGCGAGACGGTAGCGAGAGGCCACGACATGCACCGCATGGAGCACATCATGGTGCGTGACGTGATGATTCGGCACTTCCCAACCGTCAAGCATACGGACACCGTCACGGAAATCGTGCGAGTGGCTCAGGCCAACTCGCACATCGAGAGTCTGCCCGTGATGAACGAAGAAGACAGGCTCATCGGCATTATTCGCCCGGAAGACTTGCATCGCGTCCTCGATAGCGACATGCCACCTCAACTAGTCAACGCCGAGGACATCGCGCTGGCCGCGCCACTCTCGGTCGAGCCAAACGAGAACCTGTTGGAAGCCATTCGCGATTTTGGCACGCGCGACATCGAAACGTTGCCTGTCGAATCAGGGCGTGGACCGTCGCGACGTCTCGTTGGGTTGCTAATGCGAAGCGACGTAATGCGACGATATCGACAGGAGATGTTGAGTCGCCACTGAGATTCCGCGTGGGACGGGGTTTTCCATTGGATGGCGGCAACAAGCTTGCCAACATCTCGCTAGCATTGCCATCTTGACCGCCCGATCTGGCTTGCCATACTGGCGCGGCCTCCCTATACTCCGCCACGCTTTTTTCCAATTCCTTCGACTGCGCGCGTTCTAGGCAGGGAGGCTTAAAATGCTCACGCGAATCGTGATACTGCTGGCTGTGATGCTGTTGGCAAGTTCAGTCGTCTTGGCCCAGCAACCACCGACGACGGATCAAGGCAGCGGATCGGTCGGGGAATGGCAAGCGACCAAGGCAAGTGAATCTCCGATCAGGACCCCCGCTGGCAATGGCGTCTCGCTTGCTGCCAGCGGCCTGCCAAACGGCAAGGCTCCGATCACTTTGGTCAGCAGGGGTACCGGCACACTGCCGAATGATCATGGTCAGCTCTGGAAACAGTACGACATAAGTCCCTACACATCGCGTGTGTCGACGACCGAACACCCGGAGCGGGCCGTCATAGACTGGGTCTTGCGCGAAACGGGTACCGAGGTCTGGTTCTCCGAGCCGCTGGGGATATTGAACGCCAACCGCACTACACTGTACGTGTATCACACCGAGGCGATGCACCGTCTGATCGGTGATGTCGTCGATCGCTTCCTGGTTGACTGCGTCGACGGCAAAGAGGCGGAATCGTATGCATTCAGCCTGCGGCTGGTAACGATCGCCAGTCCCAACTGGCGGACAGCGGCCATGCCGCTTTTGCAGCCTGTCGATGTCAAGGCCGCCGGCGTCGACGCGTGGCTTGTGTCCAAGGAAAATGCTGCTGTACTGATCGGCCAGCTGCAAAAACGGACTGACTATCGCGAGCACAATTCGCCCAACGTTCTTATCGCCAATGGCCAGTCTCACACTATCTCACGGACCACCCCGCGCAATTACGTCCGCACCGTGCGAATGACGCGAAACGTCTGGCCGGGGCACGAACTGGACATGGGGCAGATTCAGGAGGGATACTCGTTGCAGATCAGCCCGCTGATGTCTTTGGACGGTAACACCATCGACGCTGCTGTGCGTTGCCACATCGATCAAGTCGAGAAGTTGGTGCCAGTGGCGGTCGATGTGCCATCGGCTGCAGGCGGCGCACAACGCGTACAGATTCAAGTGCCCCAGGTGGTTAGCTGGCGACTGCATGAACGGTTTCGTTGGCCCTCCAGCCAAGTCATGCTGCTCAGTTGCGGAGTGGTCGCCTCGCCCACTGCCGAACGCTCGGGGCCTTTTGGCCTTCCGATCCCCTCGGTTCCGGGGATTGCCTTGACCGATTCACCAGGCCGAGCAGACGCGTTACTGTTCATCGAGTGCAAAGGCAAAGAGAGCCAGACGCTGCTGGAAGCCCGACGCGATTTCCGTGATGGCAATCCCAACTTCACCGGACGGTACTAGTATTTCACCGCAGCTTCGTGTTCGGGTGGACCGTAGCGGAAGCCGCCAAGGCTTTCGGCCAGCAACGAGACACGCCGAAACTCTTGGCGAGTTCCGCTACCCGAAATTTGAGCTGCGATAGTCTGCTCGTACGGCGCGCCGGATAACAATCCCAAGTACCCGACGGGCCATCAATTCGGTTCATGCCAGGAAACGCTCCTCAGCCGACTCGTAATTTCTTCGTCCTGGCCGTCTATCAGATTCTGTGGCGATGCGGTTGGATCTTTAAGACCGAAAGTATCGTCATGCCGGTCGTCCTGGACCTCTTGGGCGGGGGTGCCTGGGTCCGCAGCTTCCTTCCTCTGTTGAACCGTTTCGGTCTCAGCATTCCGCCGTTGCTCATGGCTCGCCGAATCAAGGTCATGCGGCGGAAGAAATGGGCGCTGTTCATCTGCACGACGCTCATGATGCTTTCGTTGTTGATCCTGTCCGGCGTTTGGGCTGTTCGTGGTGCGAGTGGAACGAACTGGATGCCGCTGGCGTTCCTCGTGGCCTACGCCCTGTTCTTCATGAGCACGGGCGTCAACCAGCTATCCTTTAACACACTGCAGGGGAAGTTGGTTGAAGCCGCAAGACGAGGCCGCTTGATGCTGGTCACGAACGTCTTCGGATCGCTCGTCGCCATTGTGCTGGTGATCGCACTGCTCCCGCAGTGGATGACCGACCAAGACGGACGATTTGACTGGATCTTCGGTTTTGCCGCCTGCTGTTTCGCTTTCGCGGCCTTGCAGTCGCTGCTGCTGACCGAGCCGCCGGACGACTATGAAGAGCCAGCCACGAGGATTAGCCAGCGTTTTGTCGATGTCTGGCTCACGTTACGCGGTGACGCGAAATTCCGCCGTCTGGCCATCATTGCGTCTCTGTTCGGCGTGTCGGTGATGCTGTTCCCGCACTATCAAGCCCTAGCTCGCGAAGGGCCAATGAAAGTGGGGCTGCGGGACATCATATGGTGGCTTGTCGTGCAAAACGCCGGAACCGCGCTATTCAGTATGATTGTCGGTCCGCTGGCCGATTGGCGCGGCAACAGGCTCGTTTTGCGCACAACTCTGCTGGCAGTGTCCGGTGCGCCGGTCATCGCCTTGGCGTTGTCGCACATCGGTCCGGCCGGCGGTCCGTGGTTTCCGTTGGTTTTCCTTCTGGTAGGCCTCACGCCGGTGACCATGAGGACGCTTCACAACTACACGCTGGAGATGTCGTCGCCCGAGGATCATCCACGGTATTTGAGCGCGATCACCCTCTGCATGGCTACACCTATCTTCTTCTCGCCTCTGGTAGGCGTTCTGATCAGTGCGATCGGATTCGCCCCAGTGTTCTGCGGCATTGCCTGCATGATCCTGGCGGGCTGGGCCATGACATTTGGGCTGTTCGAGCCACGTCACTGCGACACCACGCACCCGCCGGAAGTGACGGAAATCGAATGAACCGTCTGCTGACCAAGTGACCAGCGATACGCGACCACTTGCAAGAGGCAAATTCGCCAATTCTCCACCGTCTCGGCTCGGGCTAAACGCGGAGCCCTAGCTTCATTTTCCCCCGGTGATGTGCTAATCTGTTTTCTATGAGCACACTAAAACTAATCACGTCCGAAATCCGTTTTCGTTTCGTCAACTTCCTGCTTTGCCTAATGGCCGTCATCATCGCCGCTGCGCTGTTCATGGTCGGTCCAACGCTTATCGCCGGGTACGAGAAGGATACGAACGAGCAGTTGAGGAGATTTCAGGAGGATACGAACAAGCAGTTGAAGGAGCTGGGCGAAGAAGCAGACCTAATGAAGGCTGAAACCGAGGAGATGAAGAAGGAGACGGAAGAGGTCCTCGCACAGATGGACAAGCAGACCAAACGCATCATGCGCGATTTGGGGGTCAATCTGAGGATCGTGCATAAAGACACGAACATGGCCAACTTGTACACCGATTTTATGGCTGTGGATTTCCCCGAGGAGTACGTTCACAAACTGGCCACGGCCGAGAGCATCGAAACCATCGTCCATCTAGTGGCGACCTTGCAGCATAAGATCAAAATAGACAATCGCACTGCATTGCTGGTCGGCACGCTGCCCGTGCTTACCCAGTCGCAGAAGAATGAAGAAAAGCCCCATATGGTGAAACCCGTCGAGAAGGGAACGGCCCTCTTGGGCAACGAACTGGGTGCTGATTACAAGGAAGGTGACACGATTCAAGTCGAAGGACACGATCTGAAGATCGCTAAGATCATGCCCGCGTATGGTAGCCTGCAGGACGTTCAAATCGTGACGCATCTGGAGGACGCGCAGGAAATCCTAGGAAAACCAGATAGAGTCAATCAGATCATGGCATTGAACTGTAAGTGCAAAGGCGACCGAATCTCCATAATTCGAGCCGAATTAGAGGGTGTCCTACCGGACACCAAAGTCACCGAACATCTGACTCGCGCAACTGCTCGCGAGAAGCAGCGTGATTTGGTTGAAGCGTCGCGACAACGCGAGTTAGCGAGCGTCGAAAAGACTCTGAATGGCATCATCGAAAATCGTGACGCTCAGGCGGCCAGCCGCAAGCGGCAGCAGGAAACGCTCTCGCAAATGCGCGAACGCCAGCAGGACACGCTCTCGCGTCTAGTCGGGATCGTGACGCCGGCGGTCATATTGGTGTCGGCGTTATTTGTCGCCTTGATGACTTGGCTGAACGTCCGAGACCGTCGCTCGGAGATCGGCGTCTTGCGGGCCCTAGGGAAAGGCGCCGCCAACGTAGCCTCGCTATTCTTGGGAAAATCATTGCTCGTGGGATTGCTGGGCGGTGCGATAGGCTGTGTGCTGGGCTACTACCTTACGCCGCTGATCGGCAACAGGACCATGGAGATTGGCGCAGACCTGTTTGCGACAGAGATCTGGCTGGTGATCGCGACAATCGTTGGCGCGCCCGCGGTAACAGTGATGGCGAGTTATCTGCCCACTCTCTCGGCACTGTCGCAGGATCCGGCTGTCGTGTTGATGGACAATTGACGTAGACCGTCTCGTGACACCAGGAGGTCGTCAACGATGCGTTCTGTGCTGCTATCGTCCGTTCTCCTAACGGTCCTTCTCCCCGCGCGTGTCGATTCCGCCCATGAACGCGAGGGCGAACCGGAGGATCCGCCTTCCCAATCGGCATGTGTGCAATCGCTCGAGAAATGTGGTGCTACCGTGCAGATCGGCGGCGATGGTCGTGTGCTGGGGGTCGGCATGCCGCCCTCGGCAACCGACGCTCATTTGGCCCCGCTTCAGCACTTGACCGAGATTACGCAACTGTACGTCGCGTCTCCGAAGGTGACTGACGAAGGCTTGAAATCTGTGCAGTGTCTGAAGCAGCTCAAGACACTGAACCTGAATGGTACGGGAGTCACGGATGCGGGTATGCCTCGTCTTTCGCAATTGGCATGTCTGCGATCGCTCTACCTGGACGGAACCGGTGTCGCAGACGCTGGATTGGTTCATCTAGCCGGCTTGGAGGAACTTCGCGTCCTTTCCCTGCGTGGGACGCGAGTCACCGACGATGGTTTGCACGCCGTGCGCAAGATGACGCAGCTCGGCGTCCTCAATATTCTAGATACCAACGTAACCGCCGATGGGCTCTTGCACCTACGAATGGAAGTGCCCAACTTGGACATCTCCTCCAATTGCAGCACCGAGTCCAAATTCGCTCGGGAAAAGCTGAAACAGTTGGGGGCATCGTTGGAGCCTGAAGACGACCGTGTCACATTTGCCCGGATCGAGACGCAACAGGCCGTAGACGAAGGCTTACGTCTGCTTTGGGGACTCCCAGGTCTGAAACGCCTTTCACTGATCGGGGTGACGCTTACGTTCGAACACATTACAATCCTTACTCGGTTGGAAAACCTCGAGGACCTGGAAGTCGTCGTCCACGAGAAGATTGCCCACAAGGACTTCCGGCGTCTGCGTCAGGCCATGTCCGGGGCGCACATCTACGGTTGGTACGTGAAGCCAGCGTCCGAGAAGTCAGCCGGCGGGAGCACGAAGACCGTCTCGCTCCGCGCGTCATCGGCCGATGTCTTGAGTCGCTACAGGGGCCTGCCCGGGCTACCTGAGAATTTCGTGTTCGAGTGCACCTACTACCCAGGTAATCGTGGCACGGAGTCGATTCCCGTAGTTCTCCTGCACGACTTGAATCGTTCGCGACGAGAATTCGATCCGTTGGCCAAAAAGCTGCAGAGCCATGGTTGTGCCGTGGTCGTTCCCGAAATGTGGCCAATGGCGGCCAGACGACGCCTATCTGGCCGGACTGATGGCGACGAGGCGTCCGGCCGAACACGAGTGCCGTATGGGCATTTTTTTGCACTTGGCTTTGCCCAGTTGGAGGCGATCACGACTTTCCTTATAGACGAGCACAATAGCGGGGCCTTGAACGTCAACCTCCTTTGCCTGGTCGCGGATGGTAGAACCGGCGTCATAGCGACTAACTGGATCGCGTATTGGGGTCGGGACCCGCCCGTCGATCGCGTTTTCGGAGAGAATGTGCTCGACGTCCGAGCAGTGGTATCTCTTTCGCCCGTTATGCTCAGCAGTCATCGGGAGACGTATCTTCTGCCTATACGAACTCGCACCATCTCTGCCATACCGACAATGTTGGTCGTGGGGGCGCAAAGCGAAGATAGCTTGCGCGCCGCCAAAAACGTCCATGCGACGCTCAAAGGCCTGTATCCTGCAACTAGCGGTCGCTCCGCTGAAGCCGACTCCGCGTCGGACGAGTCCGCACACCCAAGTCTCTCGCTTCTCGGCGTTGCGAGTGCCAAGCAGGGAACTGCGCTGCTCAGCGAGCATCCTAAGGTTGCTCAGCAAATCGTGGACTTCATCCATAGATCCACCGAAGATGCCGCGAAAAAGAGTCCGTGGAAGATCCGCGTCACCTCCAGGTTAGAATCTGCGTTCGAGAGCAAATGAGGCGGGACGCACTTGAAACGCCTGCCTACCGTCACGGCGTCGCTCCGCGACACGAGTTTTGCGTCCGTCGCTACGCGACGAGGCGGTTTGGGGGCGAACGTCATGCAGGCGTTGAAACGCCTGCCTACCATCGTGGCGTCGCTCTGCGACGCGGGAGAAGATCATCTCGCCACGCGATCCGAGACACGAGAGGAGATCATTGCCACGCCCGACCTGCCGCGTAGCGGCTGATTGATGGTAGGCCGGCCTTTCAAGGCCGGTTTGGATTGGCCAACAGCGGGCGTCTAGCCCCTATTCGCCCTCTTCCGGCGTCGTCTCATTCCACGGATCCTGCCAGTCGCCCCAGTTGTCCAGGTACGTTTGATAGGCCGAAACCTCATCGGCGCGGTCGGTGATCCACTGCTTCGTCTCAGCGACGACCTCCTGCTCGCGGTCCAACGATATGCGGCCTAAGATGACCGAAGTGCGCAGAAAGACAAAATACGTATCCAGCACGTCGCAGCGGCAGTAGTCGTTGATCTCGGCCAGTTTTCCTTCGTTGAAGAGGTCCTGAACCATGTGACCCTGGACGTCCATCTTGCCGGGATTTCCTAGCACGTTTGCCGCGAGGTTTAGCCCGCCATTGAAACGGCTAGCACCGAAGTTGGTCAACAAATCGTGCAGATCGAGGTGCGATTGGGTGTTGTACCGGCTTCGATGCTGCTCCCAGCTCTTATCGTAGATATTGAACCAACCGGGAACGCTCAACCCATACCGAAACGCAGCCAATTCCATCAGCGGCATGTCGAACGTTCGGCCGTTGAAGCTGACCAAAGTCGGTCGCCGGTACGCTTCCCAGCCTCGCCAGAAATGATCGGTGATCACGTGTGATCGAAATTCGGGCTCGTCCAACGCAACCATGTCGATCAAGCTATAGTTGGCGTCGACCTTCGCTACAACGACGGAAACCGGAATCTGGAAAGTGTAGGGGATGAAATCACGGCCGGTCTCTTCCATCAACTCGGCGCGATAACGAGCAACGGCTTCCTCGGCCCCCAGTCCTTCGCCGGGATAGCGTATTTTGGAGACCAAGTCGCCATCGGCGACACTTTCAATGTCGAATACCAGAAACTTGACTGCTGAGCTTGTCACGAATGTCCCCTTTCCAAGTGTGGGCTGCTACGCCATCATTCGCGTCAGCTTAGCACAAAACCATCGGCCTGCTAGCAAGGACACCGCTGTGAACAAGGAAAGACTGCTCGAACGCTTCCTCCAATACGTCGCCATTGACACAACCGCCAATGATGCAAACGACGGCTATCCGAGCTCCGAAGGCCAGCGGGAACTGGGCCGCTTGCTGGTTCGGCAGTTGGAGGAAATCGGATTGGATGACGTCGAGCAAGACGAACATGGCTTGGTCTGGGCCACGATTCCATCCACGACCGACAATGATGTGCCGGTCGTCGCGTTCAACGCTCATCTGGATACTTCGCCAGAAACCAGCGGTACCGATGTCAAGCCTCAAGTGATTCGCGGCTACGAAGGCGGAGACCTCAGATTGTCCGGCGATTCAAATCAGGTCATCCGAGTCGCCGATAACCCGGAATTGGAGGGGCTAGTCGGTGCCACGTTGATCACCACCGACGGCACGACCCTTTTGGGCGGAGACGACAAAGCAGGTGTGGCGGTGATCGTCGAAGCAGCGGCCTGCTTGATGGAACATCCAGAGATCACGCACGGGCCAATTCGCATTCTGTTCACCTGCGACGAAGAAATCGGACGCGGCACAAAACACGTCGATCTCTCGCGACTCGGTGCTGTTGTCTGCTACACGCTGGACGGTGATGCCGCCAACAAGATTGATGTGGAGACGTTTTCCGCAGATCTCGCGACGGTTACCGTTCGCGGTGTGAACATCCATCCATCGATTGCCAAAGACCGCATGGTCAATGCCATACGCGCAGCCGCGGCTTACGTTTCGCGACTGCCCAAAGATCAACTCTCACCGGAAACGACCGAAGACCGGGAGGGCTTCATCCATCCTTATCACAGCGAAGGCGGTGTGGGGCAAGCGGTACTGAAACTCATCCTGCGGGATTTCGACACTGCTCGTCTGGCTGAACGGGCCGATCTGTTGCGCAAAGTGGCGAGGGAAGTGGAATGCGAGTTTCCCGGCGTGGCCATCGGCGTAGATGTGACCCGGCAATACCGCAATCCGGCGGATGGTTTGCACCTGGAGCCGCGAGCTGTGGCCTACGCTCAGAAAGCCCACGAACGGCGAGGACGAAACGCTCAATTGACGTCAATCCGCGGCGGCACGGATGGATCGTTGCTGACCGAAAAGGGACTGCCGACGCCAAATCTCTCGTCTGGCCAGCATAACCCTCACTCTCCGCTGGAATGGGCCTGTCTTGACGAAATGGGGGCTGCGGTCGATGTACTAGTCGAATTGGCGGGTGTCTGGGCGGAAGGGTTGGATGTGGCGGGATGAGGCAATCGCCGATAGTGTGGCAAAATAGCGCACTCCAGAGCCGCAGGATCGTAGCGATTCAGTACACCGCTAGTCCCATCGAAAGAGCCTGATTAGTTCTCCGCGCGGCCAAGAATCCGTCGCAAGTCCCTGCGCAGAAGCAGTTTTCCGAAAATCCGGCATTTTCTACTCATTTGGCTCACCGTCTGCTTTCTATGCACCCACGAGTGATCGGGATGCCCGAGGATGACCTCGCAGGTCACTTGCCGCACATCGTATCCGTTTCTCATCCGAAGTAGGAGACCAGCATTTGGGCGGCTCATCTTTCGCTTGACTGTTGGCTGCAAAAGCATAGAGGAGGTCAATGTCATGGGTGCACGTGGACCAAAAACGATCGATCCAACACCACAGGAAATCAGATACTGGACCAAGAAGATCCGAGAGGGTTGGAGCGAGCGGACTCACCGCCTGCGGGCGGGCTGGACCGTCGACGCCGCGGACCGGATGGACCAATGGACCGCACCGATCCTCCACATCGACGATCGGCATTTGGATGCCATCGAAGACGAAGAAAAGGGCTACTGGGCTAACTGATCCGATCGGTTTCCATCTGCGATCGACGGCTGATGGCTGGCGGGTATGGTTGGGAGTCCCGAGTCCGTACCTTGTTCATGCGTGTTGAACTGGAGGCTCGTCAGCCGATATTGCTCACTCTCTCCAGAGACGCGTTTCAGCGATTTCGCGTACAACCCAGCATTCTTAATCTTCAACGCATCGGACAGTAGCTCCTGTGCTCCACGATAGTCGTGTTGAGCCTCTCGCGCAACGGCAAGATTGTGCATCGCGGCGTGATTCTCCGGATTCGTCTCTAACGCCCCCTCCCAGCAGCGTGCAGCACCCTGCCAGTCGCCATTCGCCGCCAGCGTGTTCCCACGGCGAACCTCTGAGGATCCTGTGGAAAAGTACGGCGTGGACAATGATGCGGTGGTGAATTCGCGATGGGGCGCCAGCATCACGACAATATCTCGAGTGCATGCGTCCAGCAGATCCGTCAACACACTCTGGCGTCCAGGGAGAATTCCTTCGCCGTTTGTCATCTGGCCGTTGAAGGAATGAGTCGTCTGGCGTGCTGCCCGGACCTGACCGGTACGCGCATCGATCAACTGGAAAGATAACGATACGGCACCATCGCGGTTCAAGGTCTCGTTACTTTCGAAGCCTATGCCCATGAGGTTGTTGACCACGTTGTTCGGCTTGTCGCGATAATCCTCGTCGATCACTTCGAATCGTTGACTGCGGAACACATCGTCTGACACGTCGTAGCTGACGACTTGCCCCGTTAACACGGCATCGACACCCATCGCGCGAGCCGCTTCTAGAGCCGCCTGCACGTTCGGCGGACCTCCGTCAGCCGAAGCGACAGGCCCGGCCTGCCCCAGTTGCGACTGATTTACCAATTGATAGTGCCCGTTTTCCCACAATTGGCTCACTAACGCAGAACTCGCGCTCTTGCCTGTATTTCCAGGTCCCTCGAAATCCAGCACCGCCAAGCTTTGAATTCCGGAAACGTCGAACTCGGCCGGCCTCCAGACTCCAAGCGTGACGTTCTGTGTGCAGCCAGCGGCTGTGACAGCCAATATTGCCCAGGCCAAAGTGGTTGCTGCTTTCATGTCTTCCGATCCGTATGCGCAAGAAGAGGGTGGTGCGTCGCTCGAAGCCGAATTGGCTGGTGTAGATCTTGATAAAGATCGGCACTCGGGCGGGGTATATATGCGAGAAAACCGGCTCGGGGCAAGGTCGATGTGATAGCGATGCTGAGAACAACATGTTGCTCGTAGTGATAGCACCGCCCCGAATGCTATTGCGACGAGCCGTCCTTTCCAGGAAACTACCGCCCCTTTCGATGATTTTCGTCCGATCGAAACGGCTGTTCGACAGCATTGGGGGCTACTTCCGCTCTCTCTTTCAGCGAAGTGAAGCAATGATTCGTCTGCGACTGGCCTTGTTTTGCGTCGTACTGCTCGCGGTCACGGATGTTGGCTGCGTGTTGTCCCCGCACCCATCACCCGATGGGCATTCGGGTGGTGAATTGCCGCAATTGGAGAATCCGCTGTTTGTGCCAGTCTCCGATCGGGAGTTTGTCTGGTCCCAAATCGTTGACACCATCGACAACTACTTCAAGATCAAGAGAGAGGAAAGGGTCCGTTTGATCGGTGATACGCCGCTTGAAGGACACATCGAAACGTATCCCGTGGAAGGCTCGACGATCCTGGAGCCGTGGCGGAAGGACTCGACACGTGGCTTTGAGAAACTGCACGCAACACTGCAGTCGGTGCGTCGCTACGCATTTGTGCGTGTTATCCCTGCCGATGGTGGCTACCTGTTGCAGGTGGCGGTTCACAAGCAACTAGAAGACGTGGTTCAACCGGAACACGCCACGGTCGGGCAGGCAGCCGTGCGTCACGACGGGTCTCTGGTGCGGAACGAACAGTCGGCGCTGGTCGGCCCCTCTACCCTGGACTGGATCTCCATCGGACGCGATGTGTCGCTAGAACAGCGGATTCTTGGCGAGATTCAGCGTCGTCTCGCGAGTTGATGTTGCCCGCTATGCTGCATCGGGCTGCGGCGAACTGGAAGCAGAACGCGTCGACACCACGGCGGGCGCTGCCACAGCCGACTTCTTGTACACCGGTAACTTGATGGTGAACGCGGTGCCGACTCCCACCTTACTCTCCACGCGGATTCTGCCGCGATGCGCCTCGATGATGTTGCGGCAAGCGGACAGACCAAGACCCGTCCCACCTTTACCGCTGCTGTCCGGGCCCGTCTTCGTGCTGAAGAATGGGTCAAAGATGCGACGCAACTTCTTTGGCGGGATTCCACCTCCTGTGTCTCGTACTATCAGATCGATCATGTCGTTCGCTGGATCATGCTCCAGTTTGATGTAGATATGACCACCTTCTGACATGGCCTGCCGGGCATTGATCAACAGATTCAGTAAGACCTGCTGAATCTGATTGCCGATGGCGTTGGCTTGCGGAACGGACCCCAATTGTGTGTCCAGGCCAATCCGGTACTTTCGCATCTCACGTTCCAGCAGCACCAGTGATTCGTTGATGATCGCTGCCAGATCCGTCGGCTCAAATGAATCTGAGCGATTTCGAGCCATGCCCAAGACTGCATTCGTGATCTTGGCAGCCCGTTCACCCGCCGCCAGTATCTTCGTGAACGCTTTGTCTCGGGTAGCGTCGTCCTTGTGTCGCAGGCCCATCTTGGCATAGTTGATGATCGTCATCAGCACGTTGTTGAATTCGTGCGTGGTGGTGCTGGCCAGTTCACCCAACGCAGTGAGCTTTTGTGCGTGGGCTAGTTGCTGCTGGAGAATCGCAACCTGTTCTTCTGCCGAAGGACCGCTGTTGACGCTTCTGTTGGTCATGATCCGATTTGAGCCTTCCTTACATGCGGAGCCCGAATATCTTCGTGGCAACCGCCAGTTTCACTTGTTTACCACGGCGGCCATCATTATCGTGGATTGCCGATGCGGCAAGTCTTAACTCCTTGTCTAGTAGCCAGTTACAGCCAGTAGACATATCGTCGGATCGAACTGGGCAACTAAAGCCGAAGCGACTATAATCCCGTGCCGGTTTATGAGCATCAGCCACGGACTTTGGCGAATGGACAAGCTAGGATGCACACAATAGAGTTGCTCGATCAAGCGTTGTCGATTGCAGATCGGTTGGGCTACACGATTCGACAGGAGTGGCTCGGCGGCAGCGGCGGTGGAGCATGTGAGTTCGCTGGGCAGAAGTGCATCTTTGTCGATCTAGCTCTGAATGCCGTCGAACAATTGGAGCAGGTGACCGAAGCATTGCTGGCCGATCCTGCTATCTACGCGGTGGAGCTCTCCCCACCGATGAGAGAGTTGCTTGGCGTCCGCAAATCAGCCTAGACGTGTGCGATAGCCCTCTCCGCTACAACGCCGCCAGACGCATGTTAGCACGTGTGTCATTCCTTTTTGGCGACGCTATAATACCTGCACTCAGTCCCATTGTAGGTCGCAAAAACCGTCAGCTCGCAGAGGCGGATCTAGAGAGGAGCCCCAGATGAAGATCACTGTCATGGTCACCGGCCGGAGTTACCACATGACAGAAGGGCTGCCTGACGAGCTAACGCTTTCCGATGGCAGCACCGTCGACGACGCAATTGCTGAGTTGTCAGCCCTGTTGGCGGACGGTGTTCAATTCCCTTCCAGTTGTCTTGTTGCGGTTTCGGGTGAACATCTTGGGACAGTGAGCAGCCATGCGACGCGCGTCTTGAGCGACGGCGACGAGTTGACGCTGATATCCCCCGTAGCCGGCGGATAGAGTGCTAGCACTCGCTGCGTTCTGTAATATGGAATTGCAGCCTTTCTTCTGCGTGCACCGATAATGAGACAATCAGGCGATCCGGTCGTTCGGTTTGTGCGCGCACGTTAGGCCCGTTTCCCGCATCGTGACGTTGCCGAACGTCGGGCCGGTTACAGGGATGTTGTTGGCCGGTTTTCTCAACAATCGCATAACAGGTACAAGGATGTACATCAGCAATTCGACCCAGTTTCTTGTGGCAACTCTATTGTTGCTTGTCGTTTCGATACCAGCCTCGGCCCAGACCGCAGACGAAGCATACGCGACTGCGGCCGACTACTATGCAAACGGACGTTGGAGCGTCGCCGAAGGGGAACTGAAACAATTTCTGCAGCAGCATCCGCAGGATGAACGGGCCGGCACCGCCATGTTTCTACTGGCAGAGTCTCTGGTACAGCAAGGAAGGTACGCCGAGGCGAGAGAGGGATTCGTGCGATTGCTCGAACACGACCCTCACCATCGATTGGCTTGTAAGGCCATCTTTCGGACCGGCGAGGCTTCGTATTTGTCGGGGGACCACAAAGAAGCCCGTCGCGAGCTGGAGTGGTTTCGCGAGAATTACCCCAACGATGGTTTGAACGCCTATGTGCTGAACTACCTGGGCGAGATTGCCCTGGCGGGCGAGGATGCCGATCAGGCTCGCCAACTTTACGAAGAAGTGATACAGCGATTTCCTAGAAGCAAGGTGGCCGGTCAATGCCTTTTTGGGATGGGGCGAGCCCTCGAGTTGCAGGGGGAATGGGAGCAGGCACGAGCGGTATACCGGTCGTTGGCCGCGGCAGTCGGTCCGTTGGCCGATGACGCGAAGGTGCAGATCGGCATTTCCTACTACAACGGCAAGAAATATGAAGAAGCGGGAGTTGCATTCTCTGCGGCGATGTCACAGTTCCCGAACAGTGAATTGGTGACACATGCAAAATATTGGTTGGGCATGACGCAAATCGCCCGCCGCCAATGGACCGAGGCTGCCCGCACCTTCGAAGAGGCCATCGCCGCCGAGCCTGAGCACACGTTGGCGGCTGCGATTCAACATTGGCTGGCCGAAACCTATCGACACAACGATCAGCCGGAAATCGCCAAGGCATACCACGAACGTGTGTGCGCCGATTGGCCGGACAGCCAATGGGCTGACGACAGTCTGCATGCATTGATTCAGTTGGCGTTCAACATGGCGGACCACGAACGGCTGGACGGGTTGGCCGCGCATTTCAACGAAAGATATGCCGACAGCCCGCTGTATGCCGCAGTGAAACAAGCCGAAGGACGCTCGTTACTTGCGCGGAAGAACTACGCCAAGGCGGTGGACGCGTTCCGCGATGCGCTTCAAACGGCGGAGCCGGTCGAATCCGGCAAAAACCCCGAAGGGTTGGCCCCAGTTGTGGCCGCGACCTCAGTTCAGGCTGATCGTGCGAATTGGTACTACCTCGCGCTCGCCCACATTGGAAATCAACAGTACAAGGAGGCGTTAGACGCACTCGCGCGGGTTCAGCCAAAGGCACACGAGAAGGAACTTGTCGACGGGACGCGATTCGCCAAGGCGATGGCATACATGGGCCTGGAACGCCACGCCGACGCAATCACCCCGTTGCGGCAATACTTGGCATCACTGCCCAATGGTTCGGAGTCTTCGAAATGTCGCATACAACTGACGGTTGCCCTAGCTCGTAGCGGTCAATTGAACGATGCCGTTCGGGCTCATGTCAGTTTGCCCGATGGTGACAGGGAGCACAGCCTGTACTTGCAGGCGACGCACTACTTGGCAGAAACGGCTTACGGAGCCAACGAGTACGGATCGGCCGAGCGACTGTTCACGACATTGACCCGGCATGAGAATGACGGCGAGTATGCCGCCAAAGGCTGGTCCGGGGTAGGTTGGTCCAACTACCAACTGGGCCGCTCGGAGGCGGCGGCGGACGCGTTCAAGCGACTCGTCGAAGGATATCCACAAAGCGAAGTCGCGCCAGAGGCGGCCATGATGCAAGCCAAGTGCTTGGAGAAGGTCGGCCAACTCGAAAAGGCGGTCGAAGCCTATCTAATGGTCGTCACCACCTTCGACTCGTCCGAATATTCGCCCTCTGCACTCTTTGAAAGTGCCCGTATCCAGGAGCAGCTGAATCGAAAAGACGAAGCGGCATCATTGCTTGGACGACTGGTGGAAGAACACCCCGCGTTTCCCAGGCTGGATGGAGCGTTGTATCAGTTGGCATGGCTGCTGGTGGACCAGGAAGAGAATGACCGAGCAGACGAGGTCTTTGGGCGTCTCTGCGAGGACTACCCACACAGCCGATACTGGGCCGACGCCACATACCGTTTGGCGGAACGCGCGGCATCGGCCGACCAATTGGACCGAGCCAATGAGCTGGCACAGCAACTCATGGACGCCGAGCAGTGCGACCCTCAGGTCGTATGTCACGCCTTGTATCTCAAGGGCCAGTTGGCGGCTTCTGCCGAACGCTGGGAAGAGGTGGAAAAGGCGATGCAGCGTTTGAAGATCCAGTTTCCCGCTTCTCAATTGCAGATTCCAGCCGACTATTGGATAGCCGAATCGTTGTTTCGACGAAACATGTACAACGAAGCGGATGAGCGTTTCCAACAACTGAACGAGAAGATCGGAGAGCGTCAAGACGATTGGCTCGCCATGGTTCCGCTTCGGCGGGCTCAGATCCTTGCGCAGGACGAGAAATGGGAAGAGGCATACGGTTTGGCGTCCGAGTTACAGACGCAGTTCCCAGAGTTCCGCCAGAAGTACGAAGCGGACTACGTGATCGGACGCTGTCTTGCCGCCCAAGCCAAATACCGCGAGGCACGGGAAAGATACAGGAGCGTCGTCCGTTCGGCGGAAGGTGGCGCGACGGAGACGGCTGCCATGGCTCACTGGATGATTGGCGAATCCTATATGCATCAGAAGAAGTACGGCGAAGCCCTCGTTGCCTACCAGGGCGTCGAGAACCTATTCAACTACCCTCACTGGCAAGCAGCGGCGATGCTGCAAGCCGGCAAATGTCACGCTTTGAGGGGCGAACACGACGAGGCAGCCAAAGTGTTCGCTCGGCTTGTCGAACAGCACCCCGATACAGCATTTGCACAGGAAGCTTCGCAAAGGCTTGAGAGGCTGGGGGCATTGGATGGTCAAGTGACAACAAACTCGTAGAGAAGGGGCTTGCGGAGCATGTTCCTCTTACTTCGCCAACTGATCCGAAACCGCAGAACACTGGCGTCCGCCGTATTTGTAACACTCGCCTGTTTCGGCACGGTGCTGCACGCCCAACCCTTGACGAATGGTCCTGCCGACACCGATGCGGCGAGTCAGCCCGACCGAATCGAGGCACCGGCAGAGCCAATCGTTGATACCAGTCCGATCCCAACCAGAAGCCTCCTACAGGTGGCCCGAGACGGCGGGCCGCTGATGGTGCCCATCGCCCTTTGCTCGTTTGTATTGTTGGTTTTCGTTTTTGAACGCGCGATATTCCTGCGTAGGGGACGTGTCATTCCACGTCCGTTCGTTAAACGCTTTCTTCAGCAAATGCGCGAAGGCCGGTTAGACCGGCAAAGGGCGCTTGAGTTGTGCGAACAGAACCGAAGCCCGGTCGCCCATGTGTTCGGCGCAGCGGTACGAAAGTGGGGGCGCCCGGCGGTCGAAGTGGAACAAGCCGTTATCGATGCCGGCGAACGTGTCACCAACGATCTACGAAAGTACCTACGAGTCTTGAACGGGGTTTCCACTGTCAGCCCATTGCTTGGGCTGCTTGGGACCGTCGTGGGCATGATCCGCGCGTTCAACGCAATCGCCACCGCCGATGCCATGGGGCGTCCAGAATTGCTTGCCAGTGGAATCAGCCAAGCTTTATTGACAACCGCAGCCGGTCTAAGCGTCGCTATCCCGGCATTGATCGCCTACCTGTATTTTTGTGGCCGAGTGGATCACTTGATCATGAACCTCGACTCCTTGGGCCAGAAAGTCGTCGATCTCATTTCGGCCGACGGGAATGTCGTCCGTCAGGGCACGAAGGATCCTCCTGCCTCCCGGTCCCAACGCCGCAAACAGGCGGCGTGATTGAAGCCATGCCTCTGAAAACCTACCAAGACGAACATCCGTCTCCGAACCTGACGCCGATGATCGACATCGTTTTCCTGTTGATCATCTTCTTCATGGTTGGCACGAAATTCGTCGAAATGGAAAAGAACATCGCCGTCAAAGTTCCGAAGGTGGCCGATGCTGGGGCCTTGACGCCAGCTCGCGAGAAACGCGTCGTCAACGTCCACCGTGACGGCCGGATTTCGCTCGACCGACAGTTTATCACGCTTGACGAACTGAAAAGTGAGTTGGCCACAGCGTGCAGCCAATCCGAGGATCTAGGGGTGATCGTGCGAGCGGACGCAGAAGGCGAGTTTCAAAACGTGGCCACCGTCCTGAACGCGTGTCGCCAAGCCGGAATCACGGACATCGGGTTGCCGGTCACGCCGGCCAGCAAAGATAGCGTGATGAGATGAACGCTCACCAGTTCTTCGCCCAAATCAGCAGTGGGCCCGAGACGCTAAATCAGCCGCGGGTACAGGCCGTTTATCTTCTCTGTGGCTTTGGCTTGCTGGCGTTGATGCTATTGATCCTGATGCTGACCCGCTGGGGACAGGCGAAGCCGCTGTCCAAGTGCATCGCGCTGTCCATGTTGGCACATGTCCTGCTGATGGCTTATGCGTATGGGGTGCGTCTGTTTTACGATGTCCCCGTGAAACCACGTGAAGAACTGATCACCGTGACGCTGGTCTCGTCCGATGATGAACCACAAGATCGGGCATCACCACAACAGGTGCCACCATGGAACGACTTTCCCGCCGAGTCGCCCTTGCCGTCTGAGATTGCCGAACCGCCAAGCCAAGACGCTGCCGAACCACTAATGCCGGAAGCTATCTCTGCTGCTGAGGCGGTGGATACCGAACCCGCGGACAGCGAGTCGCCAAGCGAGCCGACGGTACCGTTGGCGGAGCCACCGCAACTCGTGTCGTCGCCTGCCGAGGCACCTGTGCCGGAGGAACCGCCGCCACCAGAGCCTATCGAGCCACCAGACAACGCTACCGAAATGCCTGAGGTGCAGCGACGCGCCATGGAGCCCATCGCGTCAACTCCTCACACCGAAGAATCCGCGGACCCATTTCCTGACGTCTTCGACGCGCCGGACGATGTGCAACGTCTGGCAGACATCCCCACGCTCACCGATACTGCCGAAGCGTTGGCCGATAATCGGGACGCGACTGATGGGGCCAGCAATGAAACGCCGACCCCCAAGCCGAAACACGAGACCGGACCCCAGAACGAAGATATCCCGCTCGTTCCTGTTTCCGTTGCGTCTGCAAACTCGTCTGCCGGAAGCAGTGCGCCCACGCCAGCGGTCGCAGCCAAACGCCCGGGCGACGGTCGCGACTTGCCGGCGGCATACCGAGCACGAGTCGCGAGTGACCGCGACGCCATCCTTGCAGAGAATGGCGGTAATGCTCACACCGAAGCAGCGGTCCAGGCGGCCTTGAATTGGTTGGCACAAAACCAACAGAGCGACGGGAGATGGGACTGCGCAACACACGGCGGTGGGCGAGAAACGAGAGTCCTGGGGCATGACCGAGGCGGTGCCGGAACGGAAGCAGATACCGCGGTCACGGGCTTGGCAATCCTGGCGTTCTTGGGAGCCGGACACACTCACTTGGATGGCGACTATCAACAAAACGTCCAACATGCCTTGGAGTTTCTGCTTCGCATCCAGACCCGGGATGGTGACCTGGCCGGCAACGCACGCACATTTGCCCGCATGTATTGCCATGGGATGGCGGCACTGGCACTTAGCGAAGCTTACGCTATGACGGGCGATCCCCGTCTGAGACCGTACGTCGAGCGTGCCGTGAAATACACGGTGCGTACGCAGCATCCAACCGACGGCGGTTGGCGATATCAGCCCGGTGACACGGGCGATACCAGCCAGTTGGGATGGCAACTCATGGCTCTTCGCAGCGCGGAGCTGGCTGGCATACGACTGCCCAGCAAGACCCGGGCAGGCATGATCCGATTCTTGAACAGCGTCGCTACCGGCAGACGCGGCGGATTGGCAAGCTACCGACCTCGCAGTTACGCTACTCGGACGATGACTGCCGAAGCGCTTGTGTGCCGGTTGTTCCTCCGCCTGCGAACGAACCAAACCGCCATCGAAGAATCCGTGGCATTCCTAATGCAGGAGACGCCACAGAGCGGCTCGATGAACCTCTATTACTGGTATTATGCAACGGTGGCTTTGTTCCAAGTCCGGGGCCACGCGTGGGAGGCGTGGAATGAAACGCTCCAGCAACGACTGCTCGCCGGGCAAGAGACAGCCGGGCCGTTGGCTGGCAGCTGGTCGCCGAATACCGTCTGGGGTGCTTACGGCGGTCGCGTCTACAGCACCGCCATGGCGGCCCTCTGTTTGGAAGTCTATTACCGCTACCTCCCCATGTACGCCGTCACCCATTGAGACGGCGGCGTCAGCTGGTAAACTCCAATGCGCAACGTGTCCGGAGTTCTGGGGCTGCACAGGGAACTCGGCTGACGTCCAACGCGGCACTTTTTGGACCTCGGAATATCCTCTACGACGCGTTGAGGTACCTGTAGAATCTTGAGCAGACTGTACGCGAATCCAAGGAGCCGATCACTTGGCCAAGAAGAAAGCGAGTCCGAAACAGGAGAAAGTGGAACAACTGACTTTCGAACAAGCCTTGGAGAAGCTGGAGACGGTGGTCCGTCGGTTGGAGGAAGGTCAGTTGGGGCTCGGCGAGTCACTCGAGTGCTACGAAGAAGGCGTGAGACACTTGAAACACTGCTACCGCGCGTTGGAGGAAACCGAGCGAAAAATCGAGTTGCTGGCCGGTGTTGATGCGGACGGAAACCCCATAACGGAGGCATTCGACGACGCGGATATGACGTTGGACGAGAAAGCCGCGGCGCGAGGCCAGCGGCGTTCGCGACCGGCAGACGGACGGGCAAAGCAGGGGGGCGTCGACGAGCCTGGGAGCCTATTCTAGAATAAGAGGCCGACGCCCAGTTTGTTGTGTGGTGACGCCATTCTGTTTTGCACTTGGTTTTGTTGTCCAGCCAGCAACGCAAGTTCTGTCTTCGCCATGAGGCCGCCGGTTCCCGTATGATACAGTCTTCCTCGTCCCCGTTTCTTCACTACGCAGAAACGGTCCGCGCCGAAATCAATGAAGCTCTGGACGGCTATACGCAATATGACGACGATTGCCCGTCCGTCTTGCAGGATGCCATTCGCCATAGTGTGCTGGGCGGGGGCAAAAGGCTTCGTCCACTTCTCGTGCTAATGGCCACCGAGGCATGCGGCTCGGAGAGGCGACCTGCGATCCCGGCGGCGTGTGCCGTGGAAATGGTCCATGCCTACTCGCTTATCCATGATGATTTGCCGTCAATGGATGACGACGATCTTCGGCGCGGCCAGCCGAGTTGTCACGTGAAATACGGCGAAGCGATCGCGATTCTTGCGGGTGACGCCCTTCTGGCTCAGGCGTTTGAAACGATCACGGCAGGGATTCAACCGCCGGAAGTGGCCGTCCGGTGTTGTGCCGAACTGGCTCGGGCAGCGGGCGCTTCCGCCATGGTCGGTGGACAAGTGGACGATTTGCAGGCGGCCTTCGCCAACGGAAGTCTGGCTGAATTGGAACGTATTCACCGTAGAAAAACGGGGGCAATGTTCCGTGCTTCTCTGCTCGTGGGAGGCTTGGTGGCTGGGGCGGAGCCTCCTCTGCTAGCAGCATTGGACAGTTTTGCGCAGAAACTGGGGTTGGCATTTCAGGTCATTGATGACCTACTAGATATTGGTGGCGACGAACAATCACTCGGCAAGACCGCTGGAAAAGACGTCGAGCAGGGCAAGATGACGTTTCCCGCACTGTTGGGCGAGACAGAAAGCCGGCAACTTGCCGAACAACTGATACGACAAGCGCAGGAAGCGCTGACCCCCCTCGCTTCAGGGGCAAAGAACCTGCAATCCCTTGCCTGGTACGTTCTGGAAAGGAATCATTAAGTAACCATGCACAAGCTGCTGCCACTGCTCGACGACGCATCCACCCTTCAAGACATGTCGATCCGCGATTTGACGGAGTTGGCGGCCGAGGTGCGCGAGGTGCTGTGCAATCTGGTGACCGAACGTACGGCTCACTTCGCGTCGAATCTGGGCGTTGTGGAACTGTGTTTGGCGCTGCACAGTGTGTTCGACTTCCGCCAGGATCGATTGATCTGGGACACTGGACACCAGATCTATCCGCACAAGCTCGCTACCGGCCGATACCATGAGTTCAGCACGATTCGCACACGTGGTGGATTGATGGGATATCCGAACCCGGCCGAGAGTCCATACGATTTGTTGATGACCGGCCATGCAGGCTGCAGCGTATCGACCGCGCTGGGCACCAAGGTCGGCGACGAACTGATGGGACAGCCGGATCGTCGCTCGGTGGCAGTAGTCGGCGACGGCGCCCTTGCGTCTGGTATCATCTTTGAAGCAATGAACAATGCAGGTGGCCTGAAGAAGAACCTGCTGGTCGTGCTGAACGACAACAAGATGTCGATCTGTCCGCGAGTGGGCGGGATGGGTAGTTACCTCGACCGCCTGCGAACCGCTCCGTTCTATACGGGCTTGAAAAACGAAGTCTTGCGAGTGCTCAACAAGGTGCCCCTGCTCGGCGATCCCACGGAACGATTCCTCGCCCAGTTGAAGGAGGGCATCAAGGCGGGTCTGCATGGCGGGATGCTATTCGAGGACTTGGGCTTTCGATATCTCGGACCTATCGACGGGCACAACATCGCCGTGCTGCGGAAATACCTAAAAATGGTTCGCGAGCTGCGTGGGCCAATTCTGCTTCACGTGGTCACGGAAAAGGGGCATGGTTACGAGCCGGCGGCTGAGGACCCTGTGTATTTTCACACTCCGCCGGCTTTCCGCGAAGAGAACGGTCAAACCGTTCCGCAGAAGGCAAGTCGCAGTCCCGCCTACACCGACTACGCTCGCGATGCCATCCGCCGGGAAATGATGCATGACCAACGCGTGACCGTGCTCACTGCGGCAATGTGCCAAGGCAACAAGCTGGAACCGATCCGCGACGAATTCCCTGATCGTTTCTTCGACACGGGCATTTGTGAATCTCACGCCGTCGCATTTGCGGCTGGCCAAGCGAAAACCGGTATGCGGCCAATCGTGGACATCTACAGTACGTTCCTGCAGCGCAGTTTCGATCAGATCTTCCAGGAGGTAGCGTTGCAGGACTTGCCGACTGTGTTCATGATCGATCGAGCAGGTTTGACCGGTCCGGATGGGCCGACTCACCACGGAGCGTTCGATCTCGGATATATGCGTCTGTTCCCAAACATAACGGTGATGGCACCCGGCGACGCTCATGACGTCGGAGCGATGTTGGCCTTCGCGATTGGCCAGGATTCACCTTGCTCGATCCGCTACCCGAAGGCCGCCGCCACAACGATCGAAGGTGAGCGCAAGCCAGTCGAAATGGGGCGAGCAGAAGTGCTCCGATGGGGACGCGATGGTGCTATCGTCTGTTGTGGCACGCTGTTGCAGCGTTGTATCGAGGCTGCTGACCAATTGAAGCAAGATGGCCTGGATGTCGGTGTCATCAACGCTCGTTTTGTGAAGCCGATTGACCGAGAGATGGTCGAACGAGCGCTTCGCGAGTGCTCGTTTGTCGTGACCGTCGAGGAAGCGGCGCTGGCGGGCGGTTTCGGCAGCGCATTTTTGGAGGTCGCGGCCGACGCGGGGCTGGATACCCGTCACGTTCGCCGTTTGGGGCTGCCAGATCATTTCATCGAGCACGGAGACCGAAACGACCTTCTGGCAGAATTGAATTTGAATCCAGATGGTATCGCTCGAACGTGTATGGAGTTAGCGGGACGCGACCGCATCCTTGAAGACTCAGAATCATGAGTGGCGATTCTACGACCGAATCCCCGGCGTGGGTGCTTGGCAAAAAACGCCGTCTGAAAGCGTTGCTGCTGGGCAGCGGCGAGCGGCAGTACGTGCTCGATGAGGCGGATCGATTGAAGCCGGTCATCGAAGAACATGCCGACATCGTGCTAGCAGACTTCGAGTCGCAACACGACCTCTCTTCGGTGGAAGCGGACATCGCGATCGTGCTGGGCGGGGATGGCTCAATTCTGCGTGCCGCCAAGCAAATGGGCGCGAATCAGGTCCCCGTGCTCGGCGTCAATCTAGGACGACTAGGCTTTCTCGCAGACGTATCACCAGAAGAGTTGGTCGATCGTCTTCCCGAAATCGCTGCTGGTGACTGCACTGTGGTCGACCACCTGATGTTCAAGTGTTCTGTCACTCTGGGCTCAAAGCCCGTTCACGAACAACTTGGCCTGAATGAAACGGCTATCATGGGTGGGCTGCCGTTCTCGATGCTGGACATCAATCTTTACGTTGACTCGGATTTGGTAACCACTTATAGTTGCGACGGCCTGATCATCAGCACACCGGTAGGTTCGACGGCCCATAGCCTGTCAGCAGGCGGCCCGATCCTTCGCAAGAACCTGCAGGCGTTTGTGATCTCGCCGATCAGCCCGCATACGCTTACCATGCGGCCAGTTGTGGACACGGCGGATCGCATCTACGAGATGGCGGTCACCCGGCCGAACGAAAACACCATGGCCGTTGTGGATGGAGTGCCAATTTGCCGATTGACTGCCGACCATCGCGTGCGGGTCCAGAGGGCGGAGCCTAAGTTTAGAATGGTGGAGATTCGCAGTCGCGACTACTACCGCACTCTGCGGGAGAAGCTGGGTTGGGGCAGCGATTTTCGCAACAGCGCAACATAGTCAGTGGTGTTGTAGCACGGAGGCCAGATTATGAAGACCACAACCATCTGTTTCGCCTTGTCGGTTCTGATACCGCTCGCCAATAGCCCTGCAGCGGATGACGAAAGCACAGCGGAGCGAGCGTCCGCGCTGGACGCGGCGAAGAAGAAGCTGACGGATCACAGTTATCGCCTGCAGTACAAATTCGCGCCTGACGATGTCGTTCGCACGAAGGTCGTTCATCTAGTGGCAATCGAGACCAAGATCCGCGGCGTCACGGAAACCGCCAAGACACGAAGTGTTTCGACCAAGGCGTGGAAAGTCGCTGACGTCGACGAAGACGGGAACACTACGTTCACCTACGTAGTGGAAGAAGTCAGCATGTGGCAACAAGTCGCTGGCCGCCAGGAAGTGCGTTACGATAGTACCAAGGAGGAGAAAACGCCGCCCGAATATCAACACGTTGCCGATTCCATCGGTATCCCGATGGCAACGGTCACGATCGCACCAAACGGGGAGATTGTGAAGCGCGAGAAAGCGCGACCGCAATTCAATCCCGGTATTGGCGAACTGACTATCCGGCTGCCGGACCATGCTATCAAAGCCGGGACCAAATGGACGACCTCAGGCGAATTGCCGGTTCGCCCGAGGCCGAACACGCCAGTTAAACGCGTGAAGATCCGTCAGGTCTATATGCTGGAGAAGGTCCAGTCGGGTCTCGCGACGATCTCCGTCGAGACGCAAGTCCTCACGCCGGTGAACGATCCGGCCATCGAATCGCAGTTAGTGCAGCGGATGAAGAAAGGCGAGATCAAATTCGACGTCGATGCCGGTCGCGTCATATCCCAACAGATGGACATAGACGAAACGGTTATCGGTTTCAGCGGCCCTGACAGCATCATGAAGTATCTCGCTCGCCACACCGAGGAGAAGGTGAAGGCGGACGCTGTAGCCAGCAAGTCGGACGAGACCGTGAGATAGCAGGTCGCCCGTTCCGTAACTCCGCCCAAGGCCAGACACCTCCACGACTCCCACGCTCTGAAGGCGGAAAACCCAACAGCGCAGACGCATGTCCAAACTCCGTGATCGTTTTGACTGGCTCGTGGCAACATGTTGCGGCTTTGGCTACTCGCCAATTCTCCCAGGGACGGCTGGTGCGCTGTGGGGAATCGTGATCTTCGTTCCCATCGTCCTTTATGTGGACGAGCCTTGGCAGACGGTGCTGATCGCGTTGGCTCTAGTCGTGAGCTGCTCCGAAACGATTCGTTTGGGGAAATGGGCCGAGCGCTACTTCAACGAAAAAGACTCCGGGAAGTTCGTGACCGACGAGGTGGCCGGATTCCTGCTGACCGTGCTGTTGTTACAGTTTCGCCCTGAGGACGCAAGGAACGTCTGGCTAACGGTGGCGTGGGCGTTTCCGGTCACGCGCGTCATCGACATCATCAAAATCCCACCCGCACGACAACTGGAACGTCTGCCGGGCGGTTGGGGAGTGATCGCGGACGATTTGCTCGGCTCGGTCTACGCAGCCGCCCTGGCATACGCCGTCTGGTGGTTTTGCCCGGAGTGGTTCGTCTAACCGTAGGAGTCACCGGCGTGCGAGACGCAAAGCCTACCCGTTTTCTGATTACTCGTTTGAGCGCGATTGGTGATTGCATATTGACAACACCCGTGGCCAACGCGCTGCGTGATCATGTTCCTGATGCCTTCGTGGCGTGGCTGGTCGAAAAACCCGCCGCTCCTCTCCTGCGCGGACACGAAGCAATCGATGAATTAATCGTTCTGCCGCGTGGTTGGCTCAAGGACATTCGACTTGTTTGGAATCTGCGGCGGCGACTTCGTCAAATGCGATTCGATGTGGTCCTTGATGCTCAGTCATTGACCAAGAGCGCCATCCCGGCGTGGCTCTCGGGGGCGAAGACACGGATTGGGTTTAGCAAGCCAATGGGTAGAGAATTCGCACCCTGGCTGAACAATCGCTTGGTCCGCCGCGATGCCCGTCATGTGGTGGACACGATGCTTCAGACGCTCGAACCCTTGGGTATCGAGGCACGCGATGTGCAATTCCGCCTACCGATCGATGAAGATGCCGAAGCCAAGGCCGAGGAATTCTTGAAGGAGAAAGGCCTGCTCGACGGGTTCGTCGCAATCAACCCAGGCGCTGGCTGGGCGTCCAGGCTCTGGCCGGTCGAACGTTACGCTGCGGTAGCCCAATCTCTCGGCTCGAAGTGGTCGTTGCCCAGTCTGGTGGTTTGGGCTGGCGACCAAGAGCGAGCGTGGGCGGAAGAGATCGTCGAAGGCTCGGGAGGCCGAGCCACACTGGCGCCGTCTACATCACTGCCAGAGTTGGCGTCGCTATTTCGCCGAACAAGGCTGTTTCTGGGTTCGGATACGGGGCCTCTTCACATGGCTGTTGCAGTCGGCATTCAGTGCGTGAGTATCCACGGCACCACTCCTGCCTGGCAATCTGGGCCGTACGGCGAGGGGCATATCGCGATCCAGGAAGTCTATCACGAGGGCACAAGTCGCGAGCGCCGCAAGGCCAACAACGACGCGATGAAGAAAGTGAGCATCGACCGCGTCCGCGATGCCTGTGATCAGATTCTTACGAAGCAGGGTGCGGAACGTGCAGCTTAACGTGGCAGCGCATCAGTAGCAGGGACAGACTGGCGCAATTCCAACAGGTCGCGTGTAAAGCTACGAGGCCTTGCGCATCGATTCTGAGCCTTCCAATCGCGCCTTTTCGCGATGATGCCTGTCAAGCTCCGCGATCACTCGCCGGACTCGCCGTCGAGGAAAGAGCATACTGTTCGCGAGCGTATACAGGCTCCTAACTCGATCGATCGCATAACGCGGACGGCAATGGTATGTCAGTGTGTTGTATCGTCTGACGGCTGCCACTGACCGCTCGTAGCTGACAGGATCGATCGTCAGTTCCTCAGTGTCGCCCTTCTCGAAGACGAACATAAGGTTCTTGTCGCAGGGACTCGACAACTGCTTGACAACGCGGAAGCCGCAGCTTTCGCCCATCATCTTCAGCGTCCAAGGAGTGAAGTTGTGAATGTGGGCGTAGTGAAAGAGCCGGTTAGGTGCCGCGTGGGGTGCGTACACGTTGGGGCATTCCACACACAGCCGGCCCCGCTCCGTGAGAAGACTCCGAATGCGGCGAAGGGCACGCTTTGGTTGGCTGAAGTGTTCGATGACGTGAACCAATAAGACAAAATCGTACGCTGGGTAAGACGGAATGTCCTCCAAACGACCGTTCTCGATTTGGGCATGCAGCGTCTTGCGCGAAAAGCCTTGAAACTCGATGCCCGGCTCAATACCCGATGCCTCGAAGCCGCCCAACTCGAAGGCTTTCACCGTACAGCCAAGTCCAGCACCAATCTCAACTACGCGATCGTCCGTACGTGCGAAGGGTCGCAACCTGCGATAGATCGCTTGGCCATTGTTCCAGGCTCGCAAGACTCGTTTTGCCGACGGAGTGCGCTCATCGTGATAGTCCTGTCGGTATTCGTGAGCGTAGTAATTCGCGAGTTTTTCGTCACTGGGGATTGCCTCGTGAGAGATCAAGCCGCAACTAGTGCAAGCGACGGTTCGCAGTGGCTGTCCGCGCCGATCCCTGGTCGCTAGCAGCTCGACGTCACTTGCGCCGCAGAGATCGCAATCAGCGTCGCGTGTGAAGATACTCGATGTCGATTCAGCGGTTGACGTCGAATGAGGCACGATTGGCTCTCCGGAAGGCGGCCGGCAGAGGCCGCCTCGTTCAACTCTATTGGTGTCATGTGCGCAAACATCCTTGCGTGCACCTTTCATAACCAAACCAATTCAATCGTCCAATATCAGTTCCCCAGAGGGTCTACAGTACCCACAAGCAATTCCGATGTTGCGGTTCGGTATTTGGCCGCCTGCGCCCGCTCCGTTCGTGGCTTTCCAGTTCACTAAATGCCGATTCTGCCCTTCGGTGATCTCGGTAATTCTGCTACCATCCCCGCCCCTAATGTGACAAAGTGCTAGCGTACGCTGGCAAAACCACTTGCGACCCGAAATAGGATGGGGCTTCGAGTCAGCCTGGGACGAATTCGTAAATCTGTTCTGCATTGACGACGGCCCCGACAGGAGCACGGAAGCTATGTGTGGAATCGTTGGTTACGTCGGCGCGCGCAATGCGGCGGACTTCTTGCTGCAAGGACTTCGTCGCCTTGAGTATCGCGGATACGACAGTGCCGGTATCGCTGCGCTCACGTCGCGAGGCGAAATGACGGTAACAAAGACCGTTGGGCGGATCGAGCAACTGAACGCGGAGCTTGGCCAGAAGCCCGCTCCCGGCTGCACCGGAATCGGCCATACGCGTTGGGCCACGCACGGACCTGCCACACAATCAAACGCTCACCCACACCTCGGCGGTGATCGGGCCCTTGCGATCGTTCATAACGGGGTCATCGAGAACTTTCAAACCCTCAAGCGAGACCTGGAAGCGGAAGGCTATCTCTTCCAGTCAGACACTGACAGCGAGGTCATCGCGCATTTGATCGATCGTTGCCTTGCGCAGGCAACTGCCGAGAAACGGGGAGACGTCAACGGCGATCTACAAGAGCACCTCGCGAATGCCGTCAAAGCGGCTCTCACTCAACTGAAGGGTGCCTATGGACTGGTCGTCATGTTCCCCGACCATCCGGACGTGCTGATTGCAGCGCGACTGGGCAGCCCGTTGGTGTTGGGTGTCGGTGATGACGAGCACTTCATTGCCAGTGATGCATCACCACTTGCTGGCTATGCCGACAAGATCGTCTATCTGGCCGATAACCAAGTGGCAATTGTCACGTCGGATACACTGCGGGTCACACATCGCGAACGCGGCCGTGTCAGCCACATCGTCCAATCGCTGGACGTCCAGGCAGACGATGTCGAGTTGGACGGCTTCCCGCATTACATGTTGAAGGAAATCTTCGAGCAGCCCGAGTCGCTGGCCAACACGATGCGAGGGCGCCTGTCGACGGAAGATGCTACGGCCGTTTTCGGTGGTTTGAATCTAACGCCGCAGGATTTGCGCAATGTGGACCGAATCCTGTTGACAGCTTGTGGGACAAGCTGGCACGCGGCATTGGTTGGCGAGTATCTAATTGAGGAAATGGCGCGAGTTCCCGTAGAAGTTGAATACGCCAGCGAACTGCGTTACCGGAATCCGCCGGTAGATAAGGGAACGCTGCTGTTTGCGATTACACAAAGCGGCGAGACGGCCGATACGTTGGCCGCCATGCGAGAGATGCAACGCAAAGGCCATCCGGCACTGGCGGTGTGTAACGTCGTGGGTAGTACAATCGCCCAAGAGTCAGACGGAGGTATCTTTCTGCACGCCGGCCCCGAAATCGGCGTGGCATCCACGAAAGCCTATACATCGCAGGCGGTCGTTTTGGCGATGCTGGCCCTGTATTTCGGCCGCATGCATCACCTCAGCTATCCGGCAGGGTGCAAACTGGTCGAAGGCTTCCAGCAATTACCGGATATGGTGCGAAAATCGCTAGATACCAATGACGAAATCCGCCGAATCGCCGGCAAGTACTGCCATTGCGAGAACTTCCTCTACCTGGGACGGCAGCACAATTTCCCTGCGGCGTTAGAAGGCGCGTTGAAGCTGAAAGAGATCAGCTATATTCACGCCGAGGGCTACCCGGCAGCCGAGATGAAACACGGTCCGATCGCACTGGTGGACGAGAACACGCCTAGCGTCTTCATCATGCCACCCGGCTTCATCTACGACAAAGTGATGGCCAACGTGGAAGAAATCAAGGCTCGCGGCGGGCCGGTGATCGCGATTGCTGCCGAAGGCGACACGCGAATCGCCGACGTGGCTGACGAAGTGGTCTACACGCCGCCGGTGCCCGAGTATCTCCAGCCGTTCACGATGATCGTGCCATTGCAGCTCTTGGCGTATCACATTGCGGTCTTGCGGGGTTGCGACGTGGACAAGCCAAGGAATCTGGCTAAGAGTGTCACGGTCGAATAGAGTCAGTCGTGGCTGTCCAAATGCCCCGACTTGCTGATCGCGCGCACCAGTCTCAGGCCAATAAGGATGCTGAGCGTAGCGCCCAGCACCCCGAAAATCGAGATCTTCTCAAAGCCAAAGAAAGAGTTTTCGGGGAACAGCAATGGCGGTACCTCGGTGCTGAGCATCAGTGCCGAGCCAAGGAAAAGGGCACTGGTCAGCATCCCCATGACTAAACGGTTGACCGACGGTGCCAATCCGCGATGATCCAGGTGCACGTCAAATTTGCCGGCCTGGACTTGTTCCAGGATCTCCGTGAGGCGTCGCGGTAGAATCCCCGCCAAACGCTCCGCCTCGACATAGAACCGCATGAACTTCCGCATCTGTCGCTGCGGCGACAGCCGTCGCATCAGCATCCGCCTGTGCAACGGTTGCAGCAGTTCCATCAAACTGAAGTTCGGGCTCAACAGCTTTGCGGTCCCCTCAAGCGTTATTAGCGTCTTTAGCAGCAAGGCGGTCTGCGGCGGAAGTGAGATCCGATGGCGGTGAATGATCTCCGTCAAATCCGCCAGGGCACCGCTTAAATCGAACCGGTCGAGCGACTGGTTCGCATAGTCGCCCAGAAAATCAGCCACGTCCACCGCCAACGCCCCTTCGTCCAATTCCGGAGGCGTGTCGCCCACTCGAATGATCAGCGAGGTCAGTAGCGACACATCTCGTTGAGAAATGGCTAACAGCATCTCCTCGATATCTTCGCGCAACGTTTCCTCGATGCGTCCTACCATCCCGAAGTCCAGCAGTCCGATGCGGTTCGCCGGCAGCAAAACGATGTTTCCCGGGTGCGGATCGGCATGGAAGAACCCAGCCTCGAAGATCATGTCCAAGTACAATTTGGCACCGCGCCGCGCGACTTCCTCAAGATCGAAGCCCTCGGCTACCAGACGATCCCGTTCCCTGAGTTTGATTCCGTCGATTCGTTCCATCGTCAGCACGCGAGCCGTGCAGTAGTCCGTAAACGGCTTCGGCATGCGTATCGTAGGATCTGCCTCATAGCGGCTGCAGAACTGTTGCAGATTGCGTTCTTCGCGCCCGAAGTCAAGTTCTCGACGCAACACACGCCCCATTTCGGCGACTGTGGATGCCGGACGATAGACCGCCAATTCCGGGACGCGTTCCGCCAGCAATGCCAGACCGGTCAATACATCCAGATCCTCTCGCACGGTGCTTTCGATGTCGCAATGCTGGACTTTCACCACAACCGACTCGCCGTCATGGAGCTTGGCACCATGCACCTGACCGATGGAGGCTGACGCGATCGGCGTGTCGTCGAATTCGGCAAACAGTTCCTCGATTGGCTGGCCGAGTTCCGTTTCGATCGTCTCGCGAACGATGTCGGCCGGATCTGCGGGGACATCGGCTTGAAGCTGCTTCAGCTCGTCCGCCAGTTTCAGGCCAACCACATCGGGTCTGGTGCTCATCAGTTGCCCGAGTTTGATGAACGTTGGTCCAAGGGCGGTTAGCGCCAAGCGGATCCGTTTTTCTGGCGTATGGCGAGCCAGCGCTTCACCATCGCGGTCTTTGAGTTTGTCTTTGACAAAATCGATGTTTGTACGACTGATCCAATCGGCCAAGCCGTACTTGCTCAAAACCGACAGAATCTCCGTCCAGCGTTTGACGTTGCGATAGATCTGCGGAATGGTGCTGATTTTCATAGCGTGAGCGTCGCCAGACGGGTCCCAGAGTCGCGTACTCTATTGTAGCTGTTTGCGGACGCGAATGGGGAGGGAATCTTCCGCTCGCAGGAAAAGTGAGGGCCCAGTCTTTGCGGAGAAGACGGATAAGATCGGCGACGGCGACAATAACGCGAAGTGCTGCAGTCGTTTGCGCGCTAAACCTGACCAAATGGCGCAAAGGTGCCACATACCAGGAATAGATCGGCTAGAAGAGAGGAGAAAGCGCTGTGTTCTGTGGGCGAAGCTCCCGTTAAGCCAAAAGTCTCACTCGACTTAGACACCAGGCGGGAGCCTCGTCGTCGCTGCTCTCGGCACTCCTAGTAGCCAAAGTGAAACGAGAAGTTTCGCCCGTGAACACCGATGCCGTAATGGGGTTGGCAGTGGTACGGGCTATGGCTTCGGTAATGCCTGGACTGATGGCGCATGTAATTCCTATGAGCATCCCACTGATATGGGTCGCGATACTGGAAATGCGAACGGTGTTGGTGTTGTTGGTGGTGGTGGTGATAGGATGGGTACGATCGGTAGCTACGGTGAGACCGGCCGCTGTAGCGGTCGTAACCCATTGCTGATCCTGCTGTCAGAGTGGCAACCACCAGCACCGTGGCGGCGATCAGGCTTCGTAACATGACAAACTCCTTCCTGCGATGTGTCTTGGGGGGGAAATCATACGGCGACTGCCGAACTTGCTGCCTGTAAAACGGTGCATCCGTCATGCCAGTGGGAAGGGGGATCACGCTAAGGCCAGTTGAGATAGTGATTTGCGCCAGGATCAGTGTTCGATCAAGACGATCTGATCTGTCGCCAGTGAGCTCAATGTGATGTCGGGCGAGTGTCCGATTGATTGCAGTATCAGACGTCAGGCGTGTGTTACCGACCAGTACCTCAGAACGAACCCTATAGGTCGTTTGTGCGATTATTGCCCAAGCCATTCGTCTTGACGCAAACTGGCGATGTTGCGACACTCCCGCGACTTTTCGGCCGCCGCGGGCACGCTCAGACGCGACGATCAGATCTGTGGGGGACATTCCAGAACAGGTCACCGGTATCCAACAAGAACGGAGTCAATCATGAAACGTATATCATGGACGATTGCTTTCCTGCTCGCCGGATGCGGCGGCTCACCGGATGACGCTGCCACCGATCCACTCGCCAATTCGACGCTGGAGACACCTACCGCCAGCAGTCTGGCTCCATTGGTCACGGCGGACACCCCTGCGGGGGTGGTTGCCCAGTTCTACGATGCTTTGCGAGACGGTGACAACACGACAATTGGCCAGCTACTGACTGACAAAGCGCGGGACGAGACCGCCAAAAACGGCTTGAAGGTCCTTTCGCAAGAGAACTCGGCCCTGACCTACCAGGTGGGCGAAACAGAGTATGTCACCGAGGCAATGGACGGGGCTCACGTGGCCAGTTTTTGGATCGAGCCCGATGAGCGCAGCCAGCCCGTCTCGACTGAGGTAGTTTGGATACTTCGCAAACAGGCCAACGGGTGGCGAGTGGCTGGCTTCGCGCAGGTGTTCGATAACGAGTTGCCGGTGCTTTTTGATCTGGAAAGTGCTGAAGATACGCTGCGAGCGAAGGAGTACGTCGACACATACGGCAGGCAGACGGAACCACCAGTGCAGACTGCTAATCCGGAGCTCCCAGCGTCTGGTGATACGCGATTGCGCTGACCTTCTGCGGGCGGCGTGTAGAGTTACGCGTCCTCGCCCCGTATTTCATCAACGCCTACGCGTTGGGCCAAGATCGCCCTGACCTTCCCGTGAACCGGCAGCAGCAAGAGCGTCGCTGACTCGTCTCCCTTCGGGCGAATCTCCTTCCTCACCTGCTCTGGCGAAACGCGCACACCGCGCTTCTTGATTTCCAGATTGCCGATGTTGCGTTCGCGAATGGCCTTCTTCAGATGCTTGGGATCGAAAGGCAGCACTTCAGTTATTTCGAAGCTAGATAGGATAGGGTTGTCCACTACCTCGTCGCCCGTGAGGTACGCGATGCCCTCCGAAACCTCGGAAAGGTCGTGTTGAGCGGCCAAGACGCACGAAAGCCCAGCAGCCAGTACGGCCGCGTGCGGTTCGAAGATGTAGCGACCAACGGCTGAACTTTGGGCGATTTCCTCGTTCGGGGTACCGTGGACGGTCAGCGGGGTCGGGCACCCCGAAACAAACGCGGTGGCAGAACGCTGGCCAGGAAATCGGGCCAGATCTTCGAACCAAGCCACCTGTTGTCGGCATTCGCCTCGGCTGCCGATCCACTCCAACTCGGCCCGTTCGGCCCACGGTTCGGGCGTTTTGGTTGCAGGCGCAAGTTTTATCGCGGCGCGTGGGTTCGACTCCAGTAGCCGATTTACGGAATCCACCGCGGGCTCCTGGTATTCGACCTTCGTCGTGCGCCGACGTCGGGCAACGCGCCCCGCACCAGTAGCCTGCTCCGCAGATCGCCGATCGGGGTCAAGATGCCATGCCTTGTATCCGGTGACATCGAATTGATTGACGTCGGCGACCTCGAATTCCGCTCCATCCCTTTCCCACACACGGCAGTTCGCCTCCGCGAACAGCACAGCAATCGGCTCACGGTCTACTCCCGTGATTTTTCCACGGCCCGCTAGACCCAGCAGGTCACCTCCAATTCCACAGCAAAGATCGGCGATCTCCTGATTTTCTGGAAAACGAGCTGCCTTGTATTCGGAAATGCGGTCGTCCGTCGCTTGCTCCAGCAATTGACGCGTAAAGAACATCGTGTCGGCACGAGCGAACTTTTCCCTCGCGCGGCGGCGTAGTTCGACCTGTGCAACGACCAAGTGTGATCGTTTGGGGCCGATCTCGGCGCGCAACGACTGCGTCAACGCTACCAGCGACGCATGGTCTCCAGCAGCGTTGTCCAGCCACTGGCAGGCATCCGGGCTCACGAGCCAGTGGTAGTCATCCAGATTCGTATGCTGTGTATCTGCCATTAAGTGGTCTTGAACGGCTTGGTTTGTCCGAGATGATAGAAGTCATGTCGAAGCCTGCCGATATTTTAGGATTATACCTCCATTTGGCTAGGGCCAGTGAGAGGCGAAAACGACCTCACGTACGAGATCGGCTGCTCGTCATCTCAGCATACATCTCCGCACTTATGCGCTTGCCGCGAATTGCAGCGTATTGCCGCCAGGAAATCCTGAAGCACAACCCGCGACACATCATCGGACGCTGGGACCGGGTTGAAGTCGCAATCGATCAACCGGATTTCCAGCATGTGTTGCGGAATGTCCAGCGAAGATTCCCCCAGGAAAAGGCCGAACGGATGCTTGCCAGCCTGGGCATCGAACGTGGGCGAGAGCGGGACGCCTATTTCACGGACGAGGAATACGCAGCCGCACTGCTTGGCGTAACGCCCAAACAACTGGATCAAACATTCGGCCCCTGAGTCGGCAAACGGCACCTTTCATCAAATGGGCAGCTCACAGCTCCAAAGCTGCAAATGCACGTACCGTGATTTCGCTAGGATCGCCTACCCCATCCACTCGGCGAAGCAGGTTCTTAGCTTCGTAATGGGGGATGATCGGTGCCGTCTCGCCATGATATTTCGTCAAACGAGCTCGACACGCCTCCTCCGTGTCGTCCTTACGCTGAATAACACGTGACTGTATGTCCTCCGGTGGCGGATTGAACTCCATGTGATAAATGGCGTTCGTCTCCGGATCCATCCGTCGTCCCGTGATTCGGTTAACAATCAGATCGTCTGGTACTTCGATCAATAGTACTGCGTCCAATTCAACACCGGCTTCCCTCAGAGCGGTGTCCAATGCCTCGGCTTGAGGCTTGGTTCGCGGAAATCCGTCTAGAATGAAGCCTTCTGCGCAGTCCGATTCTTGGATGCGTTCTACGGTTATTGGTATGACTAGCTCGTCAGGGACTAAACCCCCCGATTTCATATGCCCATCTGCTTGCTTGCCGAGTTCGGTCCCCTGTGCCACAGCCGCTCGCAGCATATCTCCGGTCGAAAGGTGAGGTACTCGGAGCCGGTCGATCAGTTTCGCAGCCTGGGTACCTTTTCCAGCGCCTGGCGGACCTACCAGAATCAAACGCATCGCAAAACTCCTCTTACGTGATTTGTCGCAGCAACCTATCGATTACCAAAGGGAATGATTCTAGCCCTTTTTCAGCGGTTGTCGTAGACCCCACTGCGAGGATGATACGACGCATTGAATAAGCCGAGTCACCGCTGCGGCACTGTCTCTCACATGGCACTCGCCAACGCCGAAATCGTTGATATCATCAAGAGGGATTCCATCCGCGGCACGCCAGCCGCGCCCTTCGTCTAGAATCTAGAGCATCACCGTCGTGTGCGACTGACTCAGGACGCAAACTGTGTGGTCAGAAGTGTCTATGCAAACGACTGAAAGCAAGACGCTAATAATCGGCCTTGGAAATCCGATCGTATCGGATGACAGTGTTGGGCTGCGCGTAGCGCAACGTCTCCACGACATCTTGAGCGAACGGGACAATGTGGATGTCACGGAGAGTCATTGGGGCGGTTTGCGGCTTATGGAGCGAATGATTGGCTACGATCGCGCAATTGTGATTGATGCGATATTCACGGGGGCGGCCCCAGGCATGGTCCACCGTCTTGCCCCGAATTCGATACCAACTCAGAAAAGCGCCTCGGCTCACGACGTGAATCTGCCCACAGCACTTGCGTTCGGCCGTCGGGCTGGTGCTCATCTTCCGGCCGACGAGAACATCCAACTGGTGGGCATCGAAGCGGAGGATGTGATAAACTTCGGTGATCAGTGCACGCCGGCTGTGGAAGCGGCAATTCCTCGCGCCGTGGACGAAGTCATTCAAATACTTGATTCCGTGTCGAGCGAAGGTGCGTGAGCCCTTCCCACTCGCTCACCGAGGAGCCCATTGTGCACGAAATGTCGATCGTTCAAGCCCTGATTGAACAGGTCGGAATCGAAATACGGAAATCAGGCGAAACCGGCGTCGTCCGGGGAGTAGATGTGGTGATTGGCCGGTTGTCGGGCGTTCACGTGGACTCGATCGAGTTTGCGTTCGAGGTGCTTTCGCCCAATACCATCGCCGATGGTGCGGAGCTAAGGATTTCTCGTCCATCCGCCCTGATCGATTGCCGCGAATGCTCAAACCGCCAATCAATGGACGGAGTGCTGATGCAGTGCCCCAACTGCGGCAGCGGCGACGTGACCATTGAAGGCGGCCGCGAGTTGCTGCTGCAGTCGATTGAACTGGAACAGAAAGAATAGCAAATGCGAGTTTGGAACACGCGATGAATCAAGAGCAGTCGCACGGAAAGCGTAGGCGGCCTACCGACGAAATGCCCTGGGGCATCTTGCCTGAGTATCGGAATAGCTCCAAAAAGGTCTGCAGGACATCGCCGGAAACCAGGAAAGCCCTGATCCGCGCGATGGGTGTGACAGACGATACGCCATCAACTGCGGTTGGCCCGGAGATCCGAGTGATCGGCCTGGGCCAAACCATGGCAATCGATCGACCAGGGGAACTTGTGCTGGAAGACGGCACAACGCTACCGGTCAGTGAATCGCTGCCTTTGGATCTTCCCCCAGGCTACCACGATCTGCACCTGACGAACCAAACGCATCCAGTGTGGATCATCAAGAGACCGGACGGATGCTTCTTGGATCCAACAATGCGCATTTGGGGCTGGGCAGTGCAACTGTACGCCGCGCGCAGTTCTCAGAGCTGGGGAATCGGCGATCTGGCGGACTTGCGACGCTTGGGACGTTGGTCGAAAAGGCTTGGAACTGGAGCCCTATTGATCAACCCACTGTCGGCCGTTGCACCCGTCGAGACGCAGCAACCAAGCCCCTACTTCCCCAGTAGCCGGCGATTTCTCAATCCGCTGTATCTCCGCATTGAACAAGTCCCAGGTGCAACTGATTCCGGAGTCGAACTGGAACGCCTTGCCCAGCAGACGCAAACACTGAACGAACAACGCATGATCGACCGCGATCGCGCGTTTCAGCTCAAAATGCAGGCCCTCGATATGCTCTGGGCCCGAAAACGCCAGAACTCGGTGTTCGATGCGTTCCGTCGCGAAGGCGGCGAAAGCCTGCAAACATTCGCTACGTTTTGTGCGCTGGCGGAGCAATTCGGCGGCAATTGGCGAGAGTGGCCCGAAGAATACCGGCGTCCCGACTCACCCCAAGTGAGACAATTCGCAGAAGCCAAACAGGAGCGAGTCGGCTTCCATGCGTGGCTGCAATGGCTGCTTGACGAGCAGATGGCCCGAGCCGCCTGTGAACTGCCGCTGGTGCAGGATCTTCCAATCGGTGTCGATCCGGGCGGGGCGGACGCTTGGCAGTGGCAGGATGTGCTGGCGAACGGCGCCTCGGTCGGCGCGCCGCCGGACGAATTCAACACGGAAGGTCAAGATTGGTGCTTGCCTCCATTCGTCCCCCATCGATTGCGAGAGCTTCGTTTCGGCCCTTTCATCGATACGCTTCGCGCCTCGTTGCGGCACGCAGGTGGCCTGAGGATCGATCACGTTATGGGGCTGTTTCGGCTTTATTGGATTCCCGGAGGTTTGGGGCCAAAACGCGGGGCCTATGTGCAGTATCCAGCCGATGAACTGTTGGCCATCGTTGCAGTGGAAAGCCACCGTGCCGGAGCGTGGATTGCTGGCGAAGATTTGGGCACAGTCGAGCGAGACGTCCGTCGAAGATTGACCGAGAATCGTGTGCTTTCGTATCGTCTGCTGTGGTTTGAAGACAAGACACCGGACAAGTATCCGACGACATCGATGGCGGCGATAACTACACACGACCTACCAACCGTAGCCGGACTTTGGAGCGGTTACGACATGGAAACGCGTCGGAGGATCGGCTTGGCCGCTGACGAAAAGGGCTACGCAAAGATACGAAAGCGCTTGCTCGCCGCGACAGAGCTTTCCGACGATGATTCTGCCAGCGACGCGATCCACAGAGCCTACGAGGCATTGGCTCGCGCGCCATCCTCAGTGCTCGTGGCGAATCTGGATGACGCGTTGGCGGTCAGTGAGCGGCCGAACATGCCAGGTACGGTGGATGAGTGGCCAAATTGGTCGCTGGCGTTGCCTGCAACGCTGGAAGAAATTGAGGAAGCTGCCCTCCCGGCTGCCATCGCGAAGTGCCTATCGCGGAAGGAATGAGTCCTGTTCTTTCGCGACTTGGCGAGCGGCAGTCGAGCCTTCATTCTGTCGCTTGGCTGCCCTCGACGTCATCAAGATACTGCTTGATGCGATCGCGAATCTGATCTCGCACTTTTCGGAAGACGGCCAGTTTCTGTTCTTCGCTTCCCTCCGCTCCCGCCGGATCCTCGAAAGGCCAGTGCAGCATCCGTTTGGCTGATGGAAACACCGGGCACGATTCCTTCGCTCCGTCGCATACCGTGATGACCACGTCAAACGGTTCGTCCTTGAAACGATCGGCGTGCTTGCTTTCATTCGATGACATGTCGATGCCGATTTCGGCCATCGCTTGGATCGCCAAAGGACTCACATAGCCCGCTGGATTGGAGCCGGCGGATGCGGCTTCCCAGTTGCCTCGGCCTTTTTGCTGCCAGAGGGCTTCCGCCATCTGAGAGCGGCACGAATTGCCTGTGCAGAGAACTAAAACTCGTTTCGCAGTCATCGTGACATTCCTTGTGACGCCGTTTCAGGCGGAGAATCGGAACTCCTGCCCGGTCACAGCTTCTATCGCTCACCCATCAACAGGACGACCGACCTCGCTTTAACCGTGTAGTGCTTCGCGTTCACAAAAGGCTCTGATCCCGGGGCAAAGATGTCCCTTGGGCTATCGTTGCCCGAGTCGGCGACCAGTCTCCAGCGGTTTGGCGCGAACTTCTGGATCTCGAAACGTCGGTCTTCTTCGTGCGCATTGATCATCACATATAGATCAACGTCGCCCAGTGAAGTACCATCCAGGTAGAGCGCCAAATGCCGCGACTCGTGCGACATGTCCACGTTGGGCTCCCCCCCATACCACCGAACATCGTCGCGCCAATAGCGGCTGCGTGAAATGGTTGGATGTGTCTTGCGAAACGCGATCATTTGTTGAAAGAAACGGAAGATATCCTGATGGGCCTCGAATTGGCCCCAATCGAGCCACGTCGTTTCGTTGTCTTGATTGTAGGGATTGTTGTTGCCGCCTTGCGTATTCAAGAATTCGTCCCCGGCACAGATCATCGGCGTACCGTTGGACAACATCAACAGGAGGCAGAAGTTCTTCACTTGCTGTTTGCGCAATGCTAAGACGTCGGGCGAAACGCCCTCGTCGCCCTCCCAGCCGCAATTCCAACTGAAGTTCTCACGATGGCCATCTCGGTTCTCTTCGCCATTGGCCCAGTTGTGCCGCTCGTTATAGGCGACTTGATCGTACAGCGTGAATCCATCGTGCGACGTCACGTAGTTGACACTTTGGTACGGGTGATACGCGTTCATTACGTCGTCGGGGAATAGGTCGTCGCTGCCGTACAGACGACACATAATGTCCGGCACCAGTCCCGGATCGCCGCGTACGAACCGCCGCATGTCGTCACGGAATCTGCCGTTCCATTGAAACCATCGCTTGCCGGGGAACGTGGCGCCCAGTTGATACAGGCCAAGCGCATCCCACGGTTCGGCAATCAGACGCACCTTACCCAGAACCGGATCAGAACGTATCGCAGAGACAATGGGCGAGTCGCCCCAATAGACCGATCCATCGGAACGACGAGAAAACACGGACGCTAGGTCGAACCGGAAACCGTCAACGTGGCAGTTCTGCACCCAGTGACGAAGGCTGTCCAGGATCATACGGCTCACATACCGATTCGCACAATGCAGTGTGTTGCCGACCCCCGCGTAATTCTTGTAGGGCTTGGCTGGATTCCCCGAGATCATGTAGTAGGTGCTGTTGTCGATTCCCTTGTAGCTGTAGCACGGCCCTTCGTGGTCGACCTCGGCCGTGTGATTGAACACGACGTCCATGATCACTTCGATGTCCGCGGCGTGCAGCGCCTTGACCATTTCCCGGAATTCGTTGTGGGCCTTGCGGTGGTCGGTAGCGTAGCCGTGGTGCGGGGCGAAGAAGTCCAGTGTCATGTAGCCCCAGTAGTTGCCTTCCTGAGGGTCGAACTGGTGAACGGGCAACAACTCGACAGCCGTCACGCCCAGATCCTTCAAATAAGGAATCTTGTCGATCACTCCCAGGAACGTCCCACGGTTCTTGGCAGAAACGCCACTGTTGTGGTTCCGTGTAAGACCCTTGACGTGCATTTCGTAGATGACCAGATCGTGTTCGTGGAAGCGACAGTTGTCTTCGCCCCAGTCGAACGGCGCTTCGTCCTGGTACAACACGCCCAACGGGGCCTTGCCGGCGTTCGAGCCCGGGACCTTGGCAGCCTCCCGATCGAATGTCTCCGGGAAATACACCGATGACGCGTATGGATCCAACAGGACCTTGTCTGGGTCGAACGCATGCAACTCGTAATGACCGTTGGATTTAGGACCGTCCACGGCGTAGGCGTAGTACTTGGCACCATGCATTTCCTCTTGAGGGATACGGCAGTGCCAAACGCGGCCGGACTTGTTCTTCAGGTGGTCCAATTCGAACTCCACGACCGCGTGCTTCACGTCACGATCGCTATACAGTAGCAATGTGACGCTGGTAGCATGCTTCGAGTACAGCGCGAAGTTGTACGCCTGCTCTTCAGGGATCCACGTTGCGCCCAGCGGAAAGGCTTCACCTTCTTGGGAAAACCAACTGCTCATCATTAGAACCTTGGCGGTAGTAGTGGGGGCGTCATGGCACTACCGATACCACAACGGTTTGGCCACATCCAGGGGGAAGCACACGTTGACGCTGTGCGACAATCCACGAAGTGGAATCGTCCACGAGCGGCTCCGTTGTCTGCCTCATGGACTTGCGTCGCTAATGTTGTCCGAGACCACCGATTCGTCGGTGTCCTTCAGTTCTTCGTGGTCGCTGACCACATCGGTCAGTATGTTGTTGGAGAACAGGACTCGGCGAACCGGATCGTCGCCTTCGATGGCCACGGCTTTGGGACGCACGCTGGAAAACACGTTGCCGCTCATTCCGATATCCGTCGTGCCGGACAAGACCACACCGGCTGCCTGAATGTCGTCGTGACGACGTTTCACTGCGCCCTCGCCGATGTAACTGTCGCAGAAACTGTTGCCGCATACGGCAATCCGGCCGCTGGCCTTGCCGATCCGCAACGCGTCGGTTTTCATCAGCGTGAATGTGTTCGCGGATACCGCGCATCCGTGAGCATCGCGCAGATCGATACCGCCACCGTCGTGAGCGATTACGTTGGCGCTGAGCGTAATGCCATAACAGTCGCGGTCCAGCACGATCGCGGTCCCTTTGCATTCCTCGATCATGTTTCCAGAGACAACACTGCCATAGGTGTTCTCGATAACAACGCCGTGCCCCAAATGATCGTCCAGATTGTTGCCTGTCATGCACAGATTGAAGCCGTCGAAGCAATGCAGGGCGTCCATGTTTTCCTCGAACTGGTTCGCGGAAACGACAATGTCGTGACATCCGAGCAGCTTGACGCCCGTCTGCTTGTTATATGTGATCAGCGAGTCGCAAATTCGCGGATCTTCGTAGCAATGGTCCAACCGGATCCCTTCGCCGCCGTGATAGCTGACCGTGACTCCGTCGATGAAGATTTCGTTGATTCCCTTGGCTTCGATGCCGTGGCCGCTTTTCTCGTTGCCTGTGATACGAAAGTTGGCCAACCGTATCCGCCACAATTCGTTCTTTCGCCCCTTTGCTCCATCGGGATGCACAAGAACCAACGCCGGTTGGCCTTCTTCGTTCACGTTCTTGATGTGGGTTGCCGTTCCAGCACCTTCCACACACATGTCCTGCACGCGGATGAACAGCGGTTCGGTAATCTCGAATGTGCCGGCCGGCAGACGCACCAGACCTCCCTCGGCGGGCACTGCGTCGAATGCAGCCTGGATGCTCGGATATCGGCTGGCATCAATCGTAGGTCGAGCACCAGGCAAACTCGCTTCACCGGCATTGCCCGTACCCGTGCAAAAAACAAGGACAACCATCAGACAGCATGGAACGCGTTTCATGGCACAGACTCCCCAAGGAAAGGACGTTAATCAATCGGCGTTAGCCATTTCCACAATCTTCTCCCAGAAGTCACGAGCACCGCGGTGATACTCGATCACCGCTTCTCGTTTCTCCGGATCGTCGATACTCACTCGTCGAGCCCGTTCATGGACCCAGTCAAGGAAAAACTGAGCGGCCTTCTTGCTGATCCGGCGTTTGCCGCCAATTTCCACATAATACGGGCCAGTCGAGGCAAACCGATAGGTGTTTGGATTGTTAGTCACCGCCCGCACCAGCATCCAGCCACTCTGCTTGAACTCGACCGAAGGTAGACGTCCTCCGGCCTTTGCCCAATCATCCAACCGCACCTCGTGCACAACCTCGCCGTTCTTCACAACCTCCAAGTAGTCAACCTTGTCTCGGATCGATAGGTTCAGCGCCGCGTACAATTCAAGTGTTTCTCCGTCTTCCGCACGAAAGACGTGTCCGGGCAATTCCTCATTAACGAGAGGGTCGCGGATCAACGGGCCGTTCGTAACAACCACACGTCCGCCACGCAGATTTTGCCACCACTGGTCGTAGTCCAGTACATCGCCGCAATGGACGTAAACGCGATTGTAGCCCACCGGATTCGCCAGCACACCAGAGGCGCTGCCCGCGGACGGGGGAATTCGGATGCCACACTCCAGCAGCCGGTAGTAGATATCCTGCGACCAGAATCCATTCCCGTGTGGATCTGGATATTCGAGCCTATTTCGCGGCTTTCCCCACGCTTCGTTGGTGAGCATGCCGTCGCGCTGCATGTGGTTATTGCATAGACCAATCGAATCAACGGCCTTGCTGGCAATCCAAATCGGCATGTCCCACCAGAAGGGCTTCTCGATATCCACGTGAATGTCGTCTTGTTCACGGGCCATTAGCAAAAAATCACAAGGGGACGGGTGTTCTCGATCGGCGCTGGCGATCGGCAGCGGACTACCGAGATTGAAATACAGAAGCGCACCACCTTCGCGTTCATCTTCGCCAGCCATCACGTGATGAAACCGATCTTCATCAAAACGCACACGCAAAGGTTCAGGGCTCGTTTTGCCCTTCCATTCGTTTTTGTCATTCCACCAGGTTATCACGGGGCCTATGTGAAGGTCTTCCGCTAGCATCAGCATTTCGATGTCCTTCACCGGCCGGTGGATGTGCAAATCGCCTGACCACCACCCTTCCTTCTTCATGTCCACGAAACGCTCCATCGTCACTTGCTTGCTGTCGGCGGCACCTTGCCTGATCGTGAAGTGGCCCGTACGAATCCGGTACTCGGGGCCGCGCTCGATTTCAAATCTATAAGTGCCACTACGCAATTTCAGTACGGCGGTACCTGGAACGATGAAGTGATCGTGCCAATACACCAAACGCGGCGGCTTGACCGGCTTGCCCCGTGCATCCTTCAAATGCATACGGACTGGTACGAGCTTCCCCGTATCTTTGTCCACGACACGGATTTCCAATTCGCCACTAGCCGCGTGAGCCATCCTGACTGGTCGAGCCATCCAGCCGACTGCGAGTGCCAGCACTACTGCCATTAAGACCTTTCGCTGCATGACAACTGTCTCTCCCAATCTCTTCTGCCAGCAAATCCACTGGTGTCTGCCGAGAGCCCACGTGACCCCCTGATTCAACTCCAGCACTTTTCGTCCGTCAATCCAACGCGAAGCCCTCCGCTCCCAATCATACGCCAAGGAACTGGGACAGATGCCTGCCCTTTGATATGATGGCTCGCAATCCCAAGAGGCCGCCATCTGGCCTTCGCCAACGAGACCTCTGTCAAAGGACTTGAGCTGCTGTGAACGAACGCCCCTGGTATCACGCGGGACTACGCTTCCAATGCACTGAGTGCGGCGATTGCTGTGGCGGGGCGCCGGGATACGTCTGGGTGAACAAGGAAGAAATCAAGGCCATCGCAGACAGCATCGGCGTACCGGACGTGGATACGTTCGAGGATATGTACGTGCGTAAGGTTGGGATACGCAAGAGTTTACGAGAGTTCCCAAACGGCGACTGTGTCTTTTTCGATACCGAGTCGCGCGGTTGCGTCGTCTACGATGTCCGTCCTCGCCAATGCCGCACTTGGCCCTTCTGGGATTCGAATCTGAAAACAGTCGATGCCTGGGAGCAGACCTGCGATGCCTGCCCTGGAAGCGGGAAGGGAACCCTGTACGACTTGGGAGAAATCGAACCTCTTCGAAGTACCATGCGAGTCTGAAAACCGTCAATCACAACGGCCATGACACGCATGCGGATACTATGGGGAGTTTCAAGCCTGCCTAAAACGACTGTTTATCGCAACACGGCGGAGATTTGGTTTCTTTTTGCGGGTTGTATCGATTGCTTGGACTTTCTGGTGTCTACCGGCCGATAATCGCTACATGAAACGGACGCCAGAAGTGGTCTAGCGGCACAGTGACCTTGACTCTAGTGCTTACGCCATTTACACTTGGGACGTTTTAGGCCGTCCTGTGGGATGGGTCGGCGGCGCTCTAGCACATCACTCTGCCGGGGAGTTAGGTCGTGACCAAGAAAGAAATCGTCAAGACGATTTCCGAAGAGATTGGCTTGACCCAACTGAAGACCAAGGAAATCGTCCAAAAGACCTTCGACGCCATTGTCGAGACGCTTGTTGCGGACGGGCGGATCGAATTGCGTAATTTTGGAGTGTTTGAGGTAAAGAAACGGGCTGCGCGCAAGGCGCGTAACCCTCGCACCGGCCAGCGAGTGAATGTGCCGGAGAAATACGTTGTCACATTCAAACCGGGCAAGGAGATGGAGGAGCGTGTGCGGCTACTGTCGGAGCGCAAAGCCGCCCAAGCGGCAGCGGACGCCACACCAGTTGGCGGTGCGCCTCTCGCGCCACCGGAACAGCCATCCGCACCGATGGGCCCCTCTGGCATGCCCGCCCAGCCACCTGCGATACCCCACGGTGGAGGTGGCCCTGCAGGGCCGCCGGCACCGACGCCGCCACCCCAGAGTTACGGCGTGGGACAGAAATACGGAGGCGAATCTCAGTATGGCACCGACCCAGAAAGGCCAAGCTGAGGGGATTTCGTCGAACACAAATCACATCTGACAGATCTCATCTGACAGACTTTTCGGTCACGAAGACACCTGTAATCGCATCCTTGTCAGGGAGGATAGCTACGTGATGCGTCGGCTCATCTTTTCGGCGCTGTTGGGCGTTGCCGTAACCTCTAGTGTGGGGTGTTTCATCCCGATCTACTCGGGCGATCCGGTACGTCGAACGGACCAGTTGATTTTCACATCCGAGGATCTAAGGGCTATGCAGAACACGTGGGAGCGGATCTGGTTCCTTGATCAGCCGGATCATATGACTCCACAACGTGTCCACGGTGGCGTTATTTAGTGGGCAGTATTTCCTGCTAGGTTGCGCTTTCTGAGCCAGTTGATCCTGCGAACAGCAAATCAGAATCGCTCGTCGCTAATCTATGTTGGCGCACGAGTGGGCGTTGATCCTGCGCGGACGCATCATTCTTCCTCGCGCAATTGCCTGCCTTGTCGCTTCAGGATACATTGGGGGCTCGTGGCCCTGACGAACCGTGTGGTATCACACGCGCATGTATCATTGCTCGCCAAGGAAGCCCCTCCATAACGTGCCCTCACAACCAATTCATCCTTCTGATGTAACGCTGGACGTCCGGCTTGGCCGGCTGCACCTTCGCAATCCGATTCTTGTCGCATCGGGCACGTTTGGCTACGCGCGAGAAATGGAGGGCATGGTTGATCTAGGTCGGCTGGGAGGCGTTCTGCCGAAGACCATCACGAAAGAGCCTCGGCCAGGCAACAAGCCGTGGAGGACGGTCGAAACGACCGGCGGATTGCTCAACTCGATCGGCCTGGACAATGACGGAATCGAGGCGTTCATCGCCTACCACATGCCCTATTTGCGAGGCCTATCTTCGCCAACAATCGTCAGCATCGCCGGACGTACACGCGACGAGTATGTGGAGATGGCAAAACGGCTCGACGGCGAAGTGGGTGTGGCGGCGCTGGAACTGAACGTCTCCTGTCCCAATGTGACCGGCGGAGTTGATTTTGGGACTGATGCCAAATCGTGCGGGAGGTTGGTATCGGCCGTCCGGCAAGCCTGCGATCTGCCGATCCTGGCGAAACTTACGCCGAATGTGACGAAGATCGCGGAGATCGCCACGGCGGCTGCTGAAGGCGGCGCCGACGCCATTAGCCTGATCAATACCCTTTTGGGAATGGCAATCGACTGGAAAAGCAGACGGCCGGTGCTGGGAAACGTGGTAGGCGGACTCAGCGGGCCAGCGATCAAGCCGGTAGCCTTGCGTTGCGTCTATCAGGTGGCTCAGGCCGTCGACACGCCCGTGGTTGGCATTGGCGGGATCGCCACAATTGACGATGTGATGGAATTCCTGGTGGCGGGAGCCAGTGCGGTACAGATCGGAACGGCGAACTATTACGATCCCACCGTGACTATGAAGTTATTGGACGCTTTGCCGGTGGCTCTGGCCGAAGCCGGTGTGACGGTGGTAGGCGATATTGTTGGAACGCTGAGAACCGATGCCGCTGCGTTCGCCCGCTAAACGGCGTCAGATTCGTAGAGGGCTGGATTTGCTGCTATGCGAGTACTTTCGGGAATTCAACCGACCGGTCGTTTTCACTGGGGCAATTACTTTGGTGCCATTCGTCAATACATCGACTTGCAGAACGAAGATGAAGCGTATTACTTCATTGCCAACTTGCACGCATTGACCACGATACGGGACCGGGAAGTCCTGTGGCAAAATTCGATGGACGCTGCGATGGATCTGCTGGCGCTGGGTTTGGACCCGAATCGAGCCACGCTGTTTCTCCAGTCGGACGTTCCCGAGGTGTCGGAGTTGTGTTGGCTGCTGATGACCGGAGCGCCAATGGGATTGCTGGAGCGCTGCCACGCATACAAGGAAAAGAAGGCAAAGGGAGTGACTGCGGACGCCGGATTGTTCACCTATCCAGTCCTGATGGCCGCTGACATTCTGGCTTATGACTCGGATGTCGTGCCCGTGGGCGCAGACCAGGTGCAACACATCGAGGTAGCCCGCGATCTGGCCGGCAGCTTCAACCATCTGTTTGGCGAGACCTTTGTGCTGCCCAAGGCCAAGGTGCTCGATACCGCGGCCAAGGTGCCCGGGACGGACGCGGAGAAGATGTCGAAAAGCTACGACAACACCATCGAGATCTTTGAAGCCCCGAAAGCGATGCGCAAGCAGATCATGCGCATCGTCACAGACTCGCGGCCCATGGAGGATCCCAAGGATCCCGAAACGGACCATCTGTACGAGCTTTATTCACTGTTCGCGGGCGACGCAGATCGCGAGGCCATGGCGGCCAAGTACCGTGCTGGCGGTTTCGGCTATGGTGAAGTGAAGAAAGCGTTGGCCGACGCGGCGGATGGTTTCTTCACCGAACCTCGAGAGAAACGAGAGGAGCTGGTAGCGCATCCTGAAAAGGTCCGAGAGATTCTGGGCGACGGTGCACAGAGGGCTCGCGCCAAAGCGGGCGAGGTGCTGCGGCGAGCCCAAGAGGCGTGTGGCGTAAAGGCGCGATCATGAATGTGATTGGTATCGGCACAGACATCGTCGAGACGCTGCGAATCGCGCAGATGATCGAACGCCACGGCGAGCTGTTCATCAATCGCGTGTACACGCCTCACGAGATCGGCTATTGCAGCGCACGCAAAGCGTCCACGCAGCACTACGCCGGACGTTGGGCGGCTAAGGAGGCGGTCTTGAAAGCCTTGGGTACCGGATGGGCGCGCGGCATTCGCTGGCGGGACATCGAAGTGAAAAACGAAGTAGGGGGCAAGCCACACATCGAGCTGGAGGGCGGAGCGCTGGAAGTCGCACAGCGTTTGGGGATCGACGAGATCCTGATCAGCATATCTCACTGCCGAAGTCACGCCACAGCGTACGCCCTGGCCGTCAGTCACTAAAAGAGCTTGCACGATTTGGTGCGTTGTGGACCGGTCTCCTGACCGGGCCACCGATCCGACCGCAGGTCTCCTCTGATTTCTGGAGACCTCCGGTCTCGAGCGTCCCGTGGTCAGGAGACCGCGGGACAACTTCGTATCTCCATCATCATGCGAGGCCATTTGGGATTCGGCTCAACAGACGGGGCCCCCCGCTCAGTCGTCTCCCGCTTCCGCATCCGGTACACATGCCAATTGCTTTTCGACGTACTTGGCAAGCACGTCGGTTTCCAAGTTGACAGGATCGCCTTCCTTCAAACCACCGAGCGTCGTGATTTGGAGTGTGTGAGGGATCAGGGCCACGCTAAATCGCTCGTCTTCCACATCCACTAAGGTCAAGCTGACGCCATCGATGGCAACCGAACCTTTGCTGGCCATCTGTCGAGTTAAACGCTTTGGCATACGAAACCAAATCGTGGACCAGTCCTTCTCGTCTACTCGCACATCCAGGTGTCCAACGGCGTCGATATGGCCGGTGACGAAATGGCCGCCGAGTTCATCGCCGATCTTCAGAGATCGTTCCAGGTTGACTTGGCTTCCCTCGACCAACTTCCCCAGGTTGGTGCGGCTGAGCGTTTCGGCGCCGGCGTCGAATCCAAACGTCTTTTCGTCCATTTCGACCGCGGTCAGACAGCAGCCGTTGACCGAAATACTGTCGCCAATCTTGGTGTCGCGAGCGATCTCTTCCGCTTCGATAACGAGGCGAACGCCAGGCGGGTCCGAAATCAATCGCCGTACGGTTCCCATTCGCTCTACAATACCGCTGAACATAACCTGTTTTCCTTTCAAGACTCTGTCGTGCAATGCCTGTCAAGTGTGTTATGTTAAAGGCCCTACCCACTCTAGTTCAATACGCCCTGTGATTCGCCATGAAATTGATCAAAGTCGCCGCCGCCGTGCTGAACCAGACTGCTTTGGCATGGGACGAAAACAAATCACACATCGTCGAAGCGATAAAGGCCGCTCGCGAGCGTGAAGTTAGCGTGCTTTGCCTGCCCGAACTGTGCATCAGTGGATATGGTTGCGAGGACGCTTTCCATTCGCCCGGCACACAGCAGATCGCGCAGGATGTGCTGCTGGAAATCGTGCCGGAAACCGACGGGATGATCGTGTCGATGGGGCTGCCGCTTCTGCATCGCGGGGGCCTTTTCAATACGGCCTGCTTGGTCGCCGACGGGCAGATTCTGGGCTTTGTGGCAAAACAGAATCTGGCGAACGAAGGCATCCACTACGAGCCTCGTTGGTTCAAGCCATGGCCAGAACAGGTCTGCGTGGAAGCGGAGATCTGTGGCCGGAAGTACCCGTTGGGGGACTTGGTGTTCAACTGTGGCGATGTGATTTTGGGCTTCGAGATCTGCGAAGACGCGTGGGTCGGCGGTCGTCCTGGAGTCGAACTGGTCCGTCGCAACGTGGACATCATCCTGAACCCCAGCGCCAGTCATTTTGCCTTTGGCAAACACCAAGTTCGCCAACGTTTTGTCTTGGAAGGCTCTCGTGCCTTCAACGTCAGCTACGTCTACGCGAATTTGCTGGGCAACGAAGCCGGACGAGCAATCTACGACGGCGACGCCATGATCGCCAGCGATGGGCAAATGCTGGCAATCGGCCCTCGATTCTCCTATGCCGACTTCAACCTCACCACCGCCGTGATCGATGTACACGCGACCAGGATGAGTCGTGCGCGGTCCGGGGCGTCTCGTGTCGAGGTGAAGTATCAGCCGGACTCCTGCGTTTCCGCGGATTTCGATTTTCCGCCAACCGGCCCGGAACAGCCCAAGATCGACCTGCCAGACTGGGAGAACGGGCAATACGTGAAAGAAGAGGAATTCGCCCGTGCCGTTTCGCTGGGATTGTTCGACTACATGCGAAAGAGCCGTTCGCGCGGCTTCGTTGTATCGCTGAGCGGCGGCGCCGATTCAGCAACGGTGGCGACGCTGTCGGCGATGCAAGTTCAACTTGGTGTCGCCGAACTAGGCCCAACCAGATTCGTGGAGAAGCTGTCGCATATACCAGGACTGAAATCGGCCGCGGACACTCGCGAATTGGTGGGCCGTCTGCTGACGTGCGTCTATCAGGCCACACAGAACAGTTCCAACACCACTTTCGAAGCGGCCCACGCCGTTGCCGAAGCGATCGCGGCGCAGTTCCTTCGCTTCGACGTGGATGCGTTGGTGCAGGACTATGTCACGGTGGTATCGGACGCCATCGGTCGGCCGCTGACCTGGGACCAAGACGACATCGCTCTGCAGAACATCCAAGCCCGCGCCCGCGCGCCCAGCGTCTGGCTGTTGGCGAATATCCGCGGCGCTTTGTTGTTGGCCACCAGCAATCGCAGCGAAGCCGCGGTTGGCTACGCCACGATGGACGGCGACACGTGTGGCGGCCTCTCGCCGATCGCCGGAATCGACAAGGCATACCTCCGTCGTTGGCTTCGCTGGATGGAGAAGCACGGACCAGAGGGCGTCGGGCCGTTGCCGGCTCTATCGAAAGTGAATGACCAACAGCCTACCGCCGAATTGCGACCGCAGGACGCAGGGCAGACGGACGAAGACGACTTGATGCCCTACGTTGTGCTTGACGAAATCGAACGGGCAGCGATTCGTGACAAACTGACGCCGTTGGAGGTGCTGCACCGCATGGAAGCACGCGATTGGGATTACACACGCGAGCAATTGGCTGCGTGGGTCAAGCGATTCTTTCGCCTATGGTGCCGCAACCAATGGAAACGGGAACGCTACGCGCCATCGTTCCATTTGGACGATGAGAACGTGGATCCCAAGACTTGGTGCCGTTTCCCGATTCTATCGGGCGGCTACGATCGCGAACTCGCCGAACTGCGAGACTATCTGGACGAGTAGATGAAAGAGATACACGGCGGCGATTGGGATTTGGGAGGGCGAGGCTCCCGCCGAGCCTCACGTCGATGCCAGGTATCCGGCTCAGCGGGAGCTTCGCCCTCCCGGAAACCGCGAGATGATGTGCGTGACAAGGAGCCGAGATGATGTGCTCAGTGCGATGCGTTCTCTTATGGCTCGTTGGAGTTCTACTCTTCCTGTCCTGTCTCGGTCCGCTCGCTACATCGCAGGGGTTGGCGGACGACAATATGGTCCGCTGGGACTGGCAATTCCGCGAATCGCTCGTGGCGATTCGTGACTGGGAGACGCTGCTCGCTCGGCTCGACGAAGCGACGCAAGAGCCGATCTACCCGGTGCCGGCTGACGGCCGCCCGGTCGCTTGGCCAAATCCCATTCCGTGGATGCTTCAGCCCGATGAAGATCGCGACCGTCACCTGTGGCTTCGATTCCCGGAGGGCAAACTGCAGATCCAGCATTCAGGACGCGAAGCAGACCGCGAATGGGAAGCAACCGCCCCTGACAAGGAGATCGTCGGTTACGTTCATCCGGGCGGGGGAGGCAAAGATCAATGGTATCACCGATACGAACGCCGATTCGACCGGCTGTTACGTTTTCGTGCAAAGCCGTCAGCGTTGGCAGTATCGCTTGACACCCCATTCGACTTTCGTCGCGGAGCCAACGAAATCGTCGTGCGTGTGGTAAACGTGAGCGAAAGGCCCATTGCAGTTGCTGCGTGGCTGGATTTCCACGGCCCCGAAGCGTCTCGTGCTGGCAAGCCTCACGAAGTCGTCATTTCACCCGGCCGAGAAGAGACGTTACGGTTTGATCTTCAGTTGGAAGAGGAAGGCGGCGGATTGACCGGTCTCAGCCTGACCGCGGAGGACGATTCGTTCTGGATTCCGCTGCTTACGCACGTTGAGGACGTGACTTCAGTGATGAAGAGCATCGGCCAAATCCTCAACGAGACGCCCGACGCTGCAGCGGCTGAACGGTTGGCAGCACTTTCGCGTAGAGCGGAAGATTCTGCGAACGCTGCGGGCGAAAACTGGAGGAGACTATTCGAGGAGGCATCGCGACTCCGGGACGAACTGCTCTTGAGCCGAATTCACTTCGACAAGCTATTGTTCGTCAAACGCAAGCCCTATTTCTCCGAACAGCCGTTCATGGACGCCCATCATTTGTTCAACCGGCCGGGCGGAGGAATCTACCGTCTTTCGCCTGTTCGTCCGGATGGAGAGGTGACGCCGGTGGTCGATTCGATGGGCGAAGGCGTCTATCGCGACGTCTGCCTCCATTTCACCGCCCAGCGATTGCTGTTCGCGTTCGGTAACGGCTCCGATCAATGGGACGGTAGCCAGAGCTACGACCTTTATGAAGTGGGTGTCGACGGTGCGGGTTTGCGGCAGTTGACTTCGGGACCGAAGAACGATTGCGAGCCCTTCTATCTGCCCGACGGTCACATCGGCTTTACATCGGACCGCTCGGAGCATTATGTGATGTGCGGCGGCAACCGGCATTCGCCCACGTTGTTCGTGGCGGAGGCGGATGGTTCTGATGTTCGGCAGTTGAGCTACAACGTATTCAACGACTTTAATCCCACGGTACTGCCGGACGGCCGAATCCTCTACAGCCGTTGGGAGTACAACGAACGAAGCGTCACTTCGCTGCACAATCCGTTCACGATGAATCCGGACGGCACAATGGTCGCTCCGTTCTACGGCAATGCGACGATACGACCCAACGTCGTGATGTTTCCTCGCCCGGTTCCTGGCAGCCACAAAGTGATGGCCCTGTTCACCGCTCACCACGGGCAGACGCACGGGCCAATCGGACTGATTGACGTGCGACGGGGACCGGATGGCAAGGAACCGCTGGAAATCCTCACGCCCGGCCTTCCATTGATGGGCGAACATGCCGACGACAGCCGCTACGGCTGGTTTGGCGATCCTGTGCCGCTGTCGGAAACGACCTACCTTTGTTCCTTCACGCCCACGGTACTCCCATGGCTCGAACGTAGCTGGGCTCTGTACGTCGGCGATCGGCACGGCAATCTGGCCGTGGTCTACCGCGATCCAGAGATTTCGTGTGCCGAGCCCGTCCCGCTGGTTCCACGCTCGCCACCCCACTCCCGCCCTTCGACTTTGGAGGCTATCGAGGCAAGCGAAGCCGAGGCCACGTTGGCACTGGTTGATGTGTATGATGGCCTTTCAGGTGTCCCGCGCGGCACGGCCAAGTTTTTGCGTGTCTTGGAAGATGTGCCGCGCAAATCCGTGCGGCGAGGTGGCGTGGTGCTGACATCGGGCACACAGATCTTCACCATCAAGCGGGTCCTGGGCACGGTACCGATCGAGCCCGATGGATCGGCGTGTTTTGTGGTGCCGGCCGACCGGAACGTCTATTTCGAGGTGCTGGATGCCCAGCAGAGGGAAATCCAACGGATGCGAAGCGTCGTATGCCTGCGGCCGGGTGAACAGAGAACATGTATCGGCTGCCACGAGCCGAAAAACGCGGCACCGCCGAATCGGCCACTCGCGGCGCTAGGCCGAGAGCCTAGTCGTCCCAAGCCGCCACCTTGGGGTGCGAAGATCGTTAGCTTTCTCCGAGATGTACAGCCGCTGGTCAACGACAAATGCATTGGCTGTCACACGCACGATCGCAATGCGTGCGGTGTCATTCTGACCGACGACCTTAGCGATCAGTTCACGGTCGCATACGAGGAACTGCTGCCATACGTCAGCGCGGCAAACGCAAACCGCTGGGACCATGCCGACGACGTTTATGCACAGCCTCCGTATACGTACGGATCGACCGCTTCCCGCCTGATGAAACTGCTAGATGCAGGCCACCACGACGTCGATCTGACGGAGGAGGAACGGCTGCGGCTGGTGAATTGGATCGACGCCAACGGCGTTTATTACGACTGCTATGAGTCCGATGCATATGGTCCGAAACGCAATATCTTCACGGGTTCGACAAGAGATGCCATGAACCAAGTGCACAAACGGCGCTGCGCCAACTGCCACGGCGCGCACAACGGACGGCACGATACATGGTGGCTTTCGATCAATCGGCACGACGTAAAAATGAGCCGGGCAGTGATGGCACCACTGGCTAAAGCGGCCGGCGGCTGGCAGCGTTGCGGCGAGGCCGTGTTCACCGACACGGATGATCCCGATTACGTGAAACTGCTCGGAGCGTTGACCACGCTCCATGAATCGCTGATCAAGCGACCTCGGGAGGATCTGCTTTCGATCGCCGGAACCGACGCGGAGCGGCAGGAAATAGAACTTCCGTCTCCGCCACCTCCTCGAAAACGGACTTGGCCCGATCTTCCAGCGGGCGAATGGGCTTACTCGAGCGATATTCGATGGCAGGCTGCAACCGCGGGTTGGAGCTGCAATGGCGACAAACTTCCCCGGCGTGATCGCGACGCACAGGACAACCTACTGCAACTTGGCGGACGGCGATACAAGAAAGGTCTCGGAACTCACGCACCCTCGGAGATCGTATACAGATTGGCCGGACAATTCGATCGTTTCCAGGCGATCATCGGCGGTGCCGAGGACCGCGGTACGGTTGTGTTTCAGGTTTTCGGCGATGGCAAAACGTTGTTCGAAAGCGGCTTGATGCACGGCATGCGCGGCACCAAACCAATCGACATCAGCGTAGAAGGCGTTAGTCGGCTTCGTCTCGTCGTCACGGATGCCGGAGACAACTACTTCTGTGACATGGCCAACTGGGCCGACGCACGACTGCGAAAGGCGGGCTCGGCGGATACACCCCCTGACCAGGCGGAGAATTGACCTCGATTCGCTGTTGCCGTACGCGTCGCCCCAGTAGCTGTTCCATATGCCGCTCATATTGTTGGCGGATTCTGTCGTTTTTCCTTCTGCGGCGTCTCAGACGCTCAAGCTGACGCTCTCGACGGTCGAACAACTCCCTTATGCCCTCATTTCATGTCTCGGCGTGTTCTGCGCCGGCCATCCCAGCGGCTCTCATCCCGTGTGAATACGGGCAGTGTGGTTGAGCCTGAGAGGATCGTCGGTATCATTGAGGCGTTGAGGAGATTCGCGATCCCTGTGTTGGTGTGGGAAACCGTTAGAGAGTTTCTGGTCAACGATCTACGGATGGTACCGCCGGGCAGCCGCTGCTGAAGGTTTCCCAAAAAAAAGCACCCTACAGTCGTTGACGTGCAGCGGCGGGAAACGAGCACGCCTTAGGAATCTTCGGACGAGCTTCGTCGGTTGAAGCCCGTTCTCCAGTCTACAGCAGACGATCTGCCGCAGACAGCGTATATCCGTATAGCTCGATTGAGGAGAGTCACGTGAGTAATGGGAAATGGGTCACGTTAGAAGGGAACGAGGCGACGGCAAACATCGCCCATTTGGTCAATGAGGTGGCGGCGATCTACCCGATCACGCCCTCATCCGGCCTGGGTGAGATGCCGGACGCGTGGGCTAGTGCCGGAAAGAAGAATATCTTCGGCGCCATCCCAAACATCGTGGAAATGCAGAGCGAAGCCGGGGCCGCTGGTGCGGTGCATGGTTCGTTGCAGGGAGGTGCGTTGACGACCACCTTCACTGCGTCGCAAGGTCTTCTGCTGATGATTCCGAACATGTTCAAGATCGCGGGCGAGCTGACGCCAACGGTCTTTCATGTTACCGCTCGTACGATCGCCACCCACGCACTGTCGATCTTCGGGGACCACAGCGACGTGATGGCATGCCGCTCGACCGGCTGGGCCATGTTGGCTTCCGGTTCCATCCAGGAAGCGCAAGACATGGCGTTGATTGCTCACGCTGCGACCTTGCAGGCCCGAGTGCCGTTCATTCACTTCTACGACGGTTTCCGCATTTCGCACGAAGTGAACAAGATCCAGCAACTGGCCGATGACGACTGCCGAGCCATGATCGACATGGAGGCAGTACACGCCCATCGTCAGCGTGCGATGAGCCCCGTGAACCCGGTGCTTCGCGGCACCGCCCAGAACCCCGATCATTTCTTCCAGGCTCGCGAAGCCTGCAATCCGTACTATCTCAAGACGCCTGGGATCGTTCAGGAACAGATGGACAAGTTCGCCGAGCTGAGTGGTCGGCAATACCACTTGTTCGATTACGTAGGCGCGCCTGATGCCGAGCGGGTCATCGTGATCATGACCTCCGGCTGCGGTGTCGTCGAGGAAACCGTCGACAAGCTGGTGGCCGAAGGCGAAAAGGTAGGGATGGTCAAAATTCGCTTGTTCCGGCCATTCGACAGTGCGGCCATGGTCGCGGCCTTGCCCGCCAGCGTCAAATCAATTGCGGTGCTGGACCGAACCAAGGAACCGGGGGCTGCTGGCGAACCGCTGTATCAGGATGTCATCACAGCCGTGACCGAGCACGCGTCACGGGATAACGGCGGACTGCCGCGTATCGTCGGTGGCCGTTATGGTCTTTCGTCCAAAGAGTTCACGCCGGCCATGGTCAAGCCGGTCTTCGACGAGTTGAAGAGCGACACGCCAAAGAATCATTTCACAGTCGGTATCAACGACGATGTGACCAACACGAACCTCGACTACGACCCGTCGTATTCGACCGAGGCCGACGATACGACGCGAGCCGTCTTCTTCGGGCTGGGCAG